>CAXTUZ010000007.1:7566-23327 GCA_964247525.1 uncultured bacterium | reverse complement strand
AGCAACTACCATTGCGATCTCGACGAGGCCGTCATCCTCGAGGTGCTACCACCGAAGGCGGCGTTCTGGGAGTTTCATCTCGAGAACATGTTCTGGCAGTCACTGGACTTCTGGATGCGAGCTACCTCGATCAACTTCCGCGACGCCGTCCTGGACGACGACGGTGTCTTTCGAGCCGTCATCTCCCACCAGGATCCCGGCGTCCCGAACTGGCTCGACACCGCCGGCCGGACCCACGGCCTCATCGCGAGCCGGTTCATCCGACCCGAGGGGCGCCCCGAGCCCACGATGCGAACCGTCGCCCTGGCCGACGTGCGCCAGCACCTGCCCGAATCCACCCCGGTCGTCACACCCGAGCAGCGCAGCGACTACATCCTGCGCCGCAAACAAGGGATCTTGAGAGTTCACTGACCCTCAACCCTCCGCACGACAGGAGCATCACATGGTGTGCGCGGACCGTAGTCGGCAGCACGGCGTGATCGACGGAGCGGCGCTCGGGAAGCTCGAGCCATGTCCGGCGTGACGTCCGAGGCGGTGTCCGAGTTCGACTCGATCCTTGATGCCGACCGTGTCCTCACCGCAGCGCGCGAGGCGACAGGTCTTTCGGACTTCGGTGATGAGGCCATCGAGGCGCACGTCGCCGCGGACTTCGTAGCGGTGGCGAAGCGCGCTCGCGAGGGCCACGTCAATCCTGCTGCCATTGCCGCGCAGACACAGGGCTGGCTCGAGACGCGCCTGCGGCTGGAGGAGGCCTTCAGGCGGAACCCGGAGATCCTCGACGAGGAGCTGGTCGCCCCGATCGTCGTGCTGGGGTTGCCGCGCACCGGTACGACGAAGCTGCAGCGGATGCTGGCGAGCGATCCGAGGGCGCAACGCACCGAACTGTGGCGACTGCTCACCCCGGTCCCGGTACCCGGCGCGACGCCGGGTGAGCCCGATCCGCGGATCTCCATCGCCGAGCGGACGGTCGAGGCGGTCGCCGCGGCCGCACCCGATTTCATGGCGGCGCACCCGTGGCTGGCGCGAGACGTCGAGGAAGACACCTTCCTGCAGATGTACACCCCGTGCACACCCGCGGTGGCGATGCGGCTCTCGGACCGCGACTACCTCACTGCAACGCTCTCCCGACTCCCCGCGGTGTACGAGCACGAACGGAAGATCCTGCAGTACCTGCAGTGGCAGGACGGTGGTGCGCGAGGTCGCCACTGGGTGCTCAAGGCACCGAACCATCTCGGCAATCTCGAGCTGCTGACCCAGCTGTATCCAGGTGCGACGATCGTCACTACCCACCGCGCTGTCGAGACCTGCATTCCCTCGATCATGCGGCTGCTCGAGGCGGTGTTCAACATGGGGAACTCCGAGTTCCTCGGAATGGGTGACCCCCACCTCGATCTCGCCGAGGTCGGGTCGTTCACCCTCGACTTCTATGCCCTCGAGATGGCGAGGTATCTGGAACAACGCGACCGACTCGGCCTCGACTCCGAGATCATCGACGCCCACTTCTCGGAGATCGTCCAGGACCCCTTTGCGGTGGTCGGCCGGATCTATGACCGCCGGGGCTGGGAACTCACCGAAGAGGTGAAACAGGAGATGATCAAGTGGGAGAGCCATAACCCGGCGGACAAGTACGGCAAGCACGTCTACTCACTCGAGCGCTACAGCGTCAGCCCCGAGAAGGTCCGCGAAACGTTCGCGGACTACAGCGCCCGATTCGGCCTCGTCTAGTGGCGCACACATCGTCGTTGATCGCTGACGACATAGAAGAGTATTTGCTTGCGCACCAGCACAAATCGCTGCTCCGATTCATCACCTGCGGTTCGGTCGACGACGGCAAGAGCACGCTGATCGGGCGGCTGCTCTACGAGTCGCACATGATCTTCGACGATCAACTTGCGGCGCTCGCCGCCGATTCGCGGTCGGTGGGGACGCAGGGCGGCGAACTCGACCTCGCGTTGCTCCTCGACGGACTGCAGGCCGAACGCGAACAGGGCATCACCATCGATGTCTCGTACCAATTCTTCTCGACCGATCGACGCAAGTTCATCGTTGCCGACACGCCGGGGCACGAGCAGTACACCAGGAACATGGTCACCGGCGCATCGACGGCCGACCTCGCGGTCATTCTCGTCGACGCCCGTAAAGGCGTCCTCACCCAGACCAGACGCCACAGTTATCTCGTCTCGCTCCTCGGTATCCGGTCGGTCGTTCTGGCCGTCAACAAGATGGACCTGGTCGATTACTCGGCGCAGCGGCTCGCGGACATCGAACACGACTATCGCGACTTCGCCTCGGCCATCGGGCTCAGCGACGTCACGGTCATTCCGCTGTCGGCGCTGCGGGGGGACAACGTTCTCGAGCCGAGTTCACACATGCCCTGGTACGAGGGCCCGACCCTCATGCAACATCTCGAGGCGGTGCCGGTGGGTACGGGTGATCCCGATGCGCCGTTCCGTATGTGGGTGCAGTCCGTGTCCCGCCCGGATCTCGACTTCCGAGGATTCGCCGGCCTCGTGTGCGGTGGAAGCGTCCGCCCCGGCGACCGGATTCGCGTGCTACCCGCCGCGACGGAATCGACGGTCGCACGGATCGTCACGATGGACGCGGACCTCGATGTCGCACGCGCCGGCCAGTCCGTCCTCCTGACGCTCGCCGACGAGATCGACGTGAGCCGGGGTGATCTGCTGTGCGCGGCGACCGCCCCCGCCGCGGTGAGTGACCAGTTCGAGGCGCATGTCGTCTGGATGCACGAAAACGCGCTCCTTCCGGGGCGCCCGTACCTGATCAAGATCGGCACCAGGACGCTCGGCGCGACGTTCGGAAGGCCGAAGTACAGGGTCGATGTCAATACGCTGGAGCACGCCGCCGCGGCGACGCTCGGCCTGAACGAGATCGGCGTGTGCAACGTGGCACTCGACCGGCCGGTGCCCTTCGACCCGTACGCCGAGCAGCGTGATGTGGGCAGCTTCCTCATCATCGACCGGGTCTCGAATGCCACGGTGGGTTGCGGTCTGATCGACTTCGCACTGCGTCGCGCCGACAACATTCACTGGCAGGCAGTGAGCGTCGACAAACAGGCTCGCAGCCGTCTCGCCGGCCACAACCCCTTCGTCGTCTGGCTTACCGGGCTCTCAGGAGCCGGAAAGTCGACGATCGCCAACCTTGTCGAGGCCCGCCTGAGCGCCGACCGGATTCACACGTACATGCTCGACGGCGACAATGTGCGCCACGGGCTCAACCGGGATCTCGGGTTCACCGAGGCCGACCGGGTCGAGAACATCCGCCGCGTCGCCGAGGTCGCCCGGCTCATGGTGGATGCCGGTCTGGTTGTTCTCGTCTCGTTCATCTCACCGTTCCGCAGCGAGCGGCGCATGGCGCGCGAGCGGATCGGTACCGAGGCCTTCGTCGAGGTGTTCGTCGATGCACCTCTCGAACTCGCCGAAGCGCGGGACGCGAAAGGACTGTACGCAAAGGCGCGGCGCGGCGAGCTGAGCAACTTCACCGGAATCGACTCGCCGTACGAAGCGCCCGAGAATCCCGAACTACGCCTCGATACGAGCATCATGACCCCGGCAGAGGCAGCCGAGAAGATCGTGGCCCACCTCTACTCCTCCGGCCTGATTGCGACGATATAGATGAAGGTCGGCCTGAAATGCGTCGGCGGGGAGGGACGGATCGGCCCGGACTACATCTCCACCGTTGCGGCTGAGGGTGAGCGCCTCGGTTTCGCGTCCTTCCTGGTCGGCGACCACGCCCTGACGTTTGACGAGTATCCGCGGTCGAACTACCCCTACCGGGCGATGTCGGGCGGCAATTCCCCCGTCCCCGATCCACGGGTGCCGATTCTCGACCCGATAGTCGCCATGACGTGGGCCGCGGCCGCCACGACGAGCATGACCATCGGCACCTCGGTGATCATCCTTCCGCAGCGCAATCCCATCGTGCTGGCCAAGCAACTGGCGACATTGGATCTGTTGACCAAAGGACGATTGCAGGTCGGCCTCGGAGTCGGGTGGTGCCGGGAGGAGTACGACGCGATCGGCGTGCCGTGGGAGGGCCGGGGTCGGCGTACCGATGAGTACATCGAGGCGATGCGCGCCTTGTGGCGGGACGATTCGGCGACCTACCACGGTGAGTACGTCTCCTTCGAGCGTGCCTACTGCTATCCGAAGCCCCTTCGCGACAGGTCCGTGCCGATCTACATCGGCGGTGAGAGCGAGGCTGGGCTGCGGCGCGCGGCCCGACTCGGCGACGGCTGGGTCAGCGTCGACACGAATCCCTCCAACGCCACCACGAGAATCACGCGGCTACGGGAACTGGTACGCGAGGCCGGGCGCCCCGCCGGCGCGGTGACCGTCAGCGTCGACATCTTCTCCACGACGACGCTCGACGATCTCAAGGCGCTGCGCGACGCGGGCGTCGACGAATTCACCCTCTCCCCCGGCGCCGGGCTGAACTCCGCGGACGAGGCCGGTCTTCGCTCCTCACTCGCCGGCCTTGCGCGACAATTCGTCGGACCCGCGTCGTCCCTCTGACAGGCATCGGTCTGATCCGACGCGCGGGAACATGACGAAGGGCAGCGACACATGAGAGCGATCGTCTTCGGTGGCACCGGCCCCTCCGGGCCGTTCCTGGTCAACGGGCTGCTCGACCGCGGCTACGACGTGACCATCCTGCACGGCGGTTTCCACGAGGTGGAGTTCGACCGGGATGTCGAGCACGTCCACACCGATCCGCACTTCCTCGAGACGCTCGAGCCCGCACTGGAGGGTCGTTCCTTCGACGTGACAGTCGCGTCCTACGGGCGGATCCGACTCATCGCCGACGTGATGAAGGGCAGGACCGCGCAGTTCATCGCGTTCGGCGGGGCGAACTACGCACCTTCCGACGACCCACGCTGGGGACCGCTCGCACCGGTGCCGTGGCCAGAGACAAGCCCGATGACAGACGATCCCGAGCGATCACTGAAGTTCCAGTACAAGAGCTGGCTCACCGAGAGGTACGTCTTCGAGGTCGCTTCGAGCGGAGCCTTCGACGCGACCCTCCTTCGATTTCCCCGCATGTACGGAATGCGTGCTCCGGGCGAACGACTCTGGTCGGTCGTTCGCCGGATCCTCGACGGGCGGCGCCGCATCATCGTCGCGAACGACGGTTCGCGGATCGACAGCGCGATGTACGCGGAAAACGTCGCCCAAGCTGCGCTGCTCGCCGTGGACAACCCGGAGAAAGCCGCCGGACAGCTCTTCAACGCCAGGGATGACTCCTTGTTCACCGAAGCGCGCCGCATCGCGTGGGCCGCGCAGGTGATGGGCGTGGACATCGAACTGGTGTCGGTTCCGCAGGAGTTCGCGAGCGCGGTCAGTTCGGTGAGTTCCGTCGAGCACTTCGTGCTGGACAACTCCAAGATCAAGGGCGAACTCGGGTACGTCGATGCGGTGCCGGCGCAGGAGGCGATCAAGAGGACCGTGGAGTGGCTTCTGTCAGATCGGCCCGAGCGCGGAGGCGAGCTCGAGAAGCAGCTGAGCGACCCGTTCGACTATCGCGCCGAGGACGACGTCATCGCCGTCTACTCCGACGCCGCCCAGCGAGCGCGGAACCTCGATCTGCCCTCGATGCGCATGAACCACGTCTACCGGCACCCGAAGAAACCCGGTGAGGCCTGGGCCGCACCCGCTGGACCCGAGACCCCCGCAGGCTGAGTCGCGTCAGGACTTCGCGGTGGTGTTTGCCGCGATCAACGTGAACGACACGAGTGCCGTTTCCTCTGTCTTGTTGCGCCACGAATGCCGGGTTCCGTTCTGGATGCAGAAATCTCCCTGCCGCAGCGGCACCTCGACCCCGTTCTCGAGGATCAACGTGATCTCTCCCGACAGGACGAGCCCGATATCGACCGACGGGGTCGTCTCCATCATCTCGGCGTCGATGTAATCCAACGCCCCGGGCTGCTTCGTACCGACCTCCGCCATGATCTGATCGGGAGTGATCCCCTCAGGTATCGGCGTCGATTCGGGCTGGAAGAGGTAGACCATCGAACGAAAGCCGCCGGGCAGCGGGTGATTCCGCGTGTAGCTGGGTTTCGTGCCGTCGGTGGGAACCGTGTACGGACCGTCAGATCCCCAGAGTGTGGCGAAGCCGGCCTTGGGCATCGCGTCGAAGCGGGTCAGCTCGACCTCTTCATCGCTCGCGACCACTGATTGGCCGTCGGCATTGACGCCGGTGACGACGCGTCTCGGCATGATCTTCCCTTTCGTTGTCGGTGCGGGGCGAGTACCTAGCGTCCGGTGAAGCGTGGTTCCCGCTTCTCGTGGAACGCCTCGAGGGCCTCGAGCCGGTCCTCGCGCTGCAACGCAATTCCCTGCCACGCCATCGTGGTGTCCATCTGGTCGAGAAGCTGTTGCCGGAGCATGCGGTTGATGGCAACCTTCGTGGCGCGCACCGAGTACGGCATCAGGGTCGTCAACTCCTTCGCCAGGCCCAAGGCGAAGTCCTTGAGTTCCGCCTGCGGCTTCGCGTAGTTCACCAGTCCCATCGCGGCGGCGTCCTTACCGGTGATGCGCCGACCCATCATCAGGAATTCCTTGGCGCGCGCGATACCGACGAGATACGGCCATATCACGGTTCCTCCGTCGGCCGCCACCAGACCGACGTTCACGTGGCGGTCGGAGATAACCGCGTCATCGGCGGCGACGATGATGTCACACAGCAGAGCGAGTGTTGCTCCGAGGCCGATCGCCGGTCCGTTGATGATCCCGACGACCGGCTTCTCCACGTTGAGGAAATTCTCGATCAACGAGATCGCGCTGCCCCGGACCCGCCGATTGGCGCGAACGACGTCACCGGCGACGCGCTGCTCCTGCACGTCGCCGCCGGCGCAGAACGCCCTGCCGGCACCCGTGAGGACGATCACCTCGGAATCGGGATCGTCGTCCGCATCCACGAATATCCGGTCGAGCTCCGCGTGCAGCTTCATGCTCACGGCGTTGAGCTTGTCGGGGCGGTTCAGCGTCAGGACCAAGACTTTCCCGACCCGCTCGGAAAGAATGAGTTCGTATCCCGGCAGTACGTCCATGACGAACCTCTCTCAGCGAGATCTATTTGACCGGGGAGTGGTTGTAGCCGTTGAGAACCAAGCTGCCACCGTCGACCGGGAGCGAGATTCCGGTCACCCTGTCCGCGAGGTCGGAGTTGAGGAACAGGGCAGCCTTCGCCTGCTCCATCGGGTCCATCCACGTTGTGCCCTTCAGGGCGGCCACGTGATACGCGACCTCCGTCGACTGCTCCATCGTTCCGTGGTCGGTCCCCGTCATCATGTTCCAGGCACCTTGGTGGTTGACCATCGGCGTCTTTGTGGTTCCCGGCATCAAGGCGTTGACGCGGATCCCGTACCGGCCCGCCTCTTGCGCCATGCTCTTCATCAGCCCGATCACCCCGTGCTTGGCCGCCGCGTAATGCGCGAAGATCGGCGCCGCGGTCACACCGTTGAGGGACGACGTCAGCACGATCGACCCGGACTGCCGCTCGATCATGTGCGGCGTGACGGCCTTCCCGACCCGCCACACCGCAGTGAGGTTTACGTCGATCATGTCGTTCCACTGATCGTCGGAGAGCAGCCAATACGGGCTGGTGCTGAAGATGCCGTGGTTGACGATCGCGCAGTCGATCTTTCCGAACTCGGCGATCCCGCGTGCGACGACGTCGTCGACTTGCTGCTGCGAGCGCGCATCAGCCGTCACCGCCACGATCCGGCGGTCGAGCGCCTCGACCTGCCGCGCCGTCTCGGCAAGGTCCTCGTCCGTCGCGACGTCGTACGGCACCGTCGCGATCGGTGTGTTGATGTCGAACGCCACGATGTCGGCGCCCTCCTGCGCGGAGAGTACGGCGTGCGCGCGACCCTGACCACGGCCCGCGCCGCTGATCAGAACGACCTTTCCCTCGAGCAACCCCATCGTGTGCTCCTCCGCAACAAGAGTTCTGTGAGGCACTGTTCTATCACCGTCGGGGCGGGAGGCAACCGACCCGGGTGCTAGGCTCTATCCATTGCGGTGTCAACCGCTTCTCCCACGGGCGATCGCCCGCGTGGTCGCAGACGTTGGTTGCTCCTTCACGGGCCGGCTCGCATCTTCCGCGGCCTCCCCCTGCTTGGAGTATCAGCATGCCTGCAGCACCCAGTTCTCGATCTACGACAACCCGCGCGCCTCGTTCCGGTGGCCGGTCCCGACCGGCACGCCGCCGGCCCAGCGGTAACGACGGCCGCGCTTCGAAGGCGACGCCGCATCGCGGCGCACCGTCTCCCTCGGCGCTGGAGGCCGCGCTGACCGCGGCCCAGCATCGCCCCGCTCCGGCGCCCCGTACGTTCGCCGAACTCGGTCTCGAGGAACCGGTGGTGAATCTGCTGGCAGACCGCGGCATCCTTGAACCGTTCGCCATCCAGTCGCGAGCACTACCTGATGCGCTCGCTGGACGCGATGTCCTCGCCCGGGCTCAGACGGGATCCGGGAAGACCCTCGCCTTCGGGCTGCCTCTGCTGACCCGCCTCGCCGGCGGTCGCACTCCCCGGCGGCCGAATTACCCTCGCGCTGTCGTCCTGGTTCCGACTCGTGAACTCGCCCGGCAGGTCGCCGACGATCTCGCGCCGATCGCGTCGGTGTGCGGGGTACGCCTGACAACCGTATTCGGCGGCGCTCCCATCGGCCGGCAGATCGAGCAACTGCGCCGCGCTGTTGACGTGGTCGTCGCCACCCCCGGGCGCCTGATCGACCTGATGGATCGCGGCGACGCTCGCCTCGACGCCGTGGAGATGGTCGTCCTGGACGAGGCGGACCACATGGCCGACCTGGGATTCCTACCGGCCGTGACCAAGATCCTCGACGTGATGCCACCCGACCGCCAGTGCCTGCTGTTCTCGGCGACCCTCGATCGGGGTATCGATCGTCTCGTCGCCCGCTACCTCTCGGACCCGTCGATCCACGCGGTGACGCCCGCGGCGGCACCGGTGGAGACGATGGACCATCAGGTGTTCGTCCTGCACCGGGACGACAAGGTCGTCGTCGCCGCGGAAATCGCCGCCCGGCCGGCCCGCACGCTGTTCTTCGTCCGTACCAAGCACGGCGCGGATCGCCTCGCTCAGCAGTTGGTGCGGCACGGGGTCGACGCGGCCGCCATCCACGGAAACCTGAATCAGAACCAGCGACAGCGCGCGCTCGCCGGCTTCTCGAGCGGTCGCAACCGCGTCCTGGTCGCGACCGACGTCGCTGCTCGGGGGCTCCACGTGGACGATGTCGATCTGGTCGTGCACTACGACCCGCCGAACGACCACAAGGACTACCTGCACCGCTCCGGCCGTACGGCCCGCGCCGGGGCTTCCGGCACCGTCCTGTCCCTCGTCGAACCCAGCCAGACGCGGGAGGTGGCGAGGATCCACGCGGCGGCGTCCGTCAAGCCCAATCAGGCGACGGTGAGTGCCGGCCATCCCGCGGTACGACTCATCGCCGACTCCGGCGAACCGATCGCGCCACCTCCACCGCTCCCCGCCGTCGAGACGCAGATCCGGAAGCCGGTGCGTAGCCGTTCTCGCCACCAGCAGCGACGGCGGCAGGCGTCCTGACGAGTTGAGCCCGTTGTCATCGTTCCGCGACTGTGTTTTCCTTCACATCTCGGAACGACTCGGCAGGAGACCCCATGACCACTCTTCGATCGGACCGCAGCGCCGCTCCTCTTGCCATCGATTCGATCGACGTGATCGACACCGACACGCACATCATCGAACCGCCGGATCTGTGGACGTCCCGGATGTCGGTGGAACGCTGGGGTGACCGCGTTCCGCACGTGCGCTACCTCGAGGAAGCGGACGAGGAGTTCTGGTTCTTCGGCGATCTGCGGAGGAATCCGGTCGGCGGATCGGCTGCGGCGTTCTGGCCGGAGTATCCCCCGGCGCGCCCGACCCGCTTCGCTCAGATCGACCGCTTGCTGTGGGATCCGAACGCGCGGCTCGCGAAGATGGACGACTACGGCGTGCACGCGCAGGTGCTGTACCCGAATGTCGGCGGCTTCGGAGCCGGGCGCATGGTGGCGCTCGACGATCCGGAACTCACCCTCGCCTGCGTACAGGCCTACAACGACTACCTCGCGGAGTTTGCGAGTGCCGCACCCGGGCGTTACATCCCGATCATGGGACTTCCCGCGTGGGACCTCGACCTCAGCATCAAGGAAATGGACCGGGCCATGGCGCTCGGTCACAAAGGCCTGATGATGAGCAGCCAGACCGAGGACTGGAACATGCCCGAGCTTGCCTCACCTCACTGGGACCCCCTGTGGGCAGCGGCGGAGGAACGCGGCCTGCCCATCAACTTCCACGTGGCCTCCGGCGACATCTCGAAAACGGGCGACAACCCGTTCGGGAAGCTGGATCGCGCCACTTTCGCCTCAATGCCCGTGTGGTTCACCATTGCCAACGCTCGGGCAATCGCAAAGCTCACGTTCGGCGGGGTATGTCATCGCTTTCCGGACCTGAAGTTCGTGTCGGTCGAGAGCGGCGTGGGTTGGATTCCCTACGTCCTCGCGTCCGCGGACTGGCAGTGGAAGAACATGGCCATCACCCAGGAGCATCCCGAGTACGACCTGCTGCCCAGTGAATACTTCAAACGGCAGATCTACGCATGCTTCTGGTTCGAGGACCAGACGCTCCACCAGGCGATCGACATCCTGGGCGACGACAACATCCTGTACGAGACGGACTTTCCGCATCCGACGAGCATGACCCCGGGTCCTGCTTCTGCCGCTGACATCCCGCGGGACTTCCTCGTCAAGGCCATGGAGGGCTTACCCGAGTCCACAGTGCGCAAAGTGCTGCACGACAACGCCGCCTGCCTCTATCACCTCTGATGTGAAGCTGGGCGCAGGGCAGGTCGCCGTCGTCACGGGCGGCGCCAGCGGGATCGGCCTCGCCCTCGCCGTTGCGCTGGCCGAGCGCGGACTGCAGATCCTCATCGCCGATGTCGAGGGCGAGCGGCTTGCCGCCGCGGCCGAGGCAGTCGCGGCCGCAGGGACGAAAGTGCTCACCCGAGAAGTCGACGTCAGCGACTTCTCGGCCGTGACGGCGCTCGCCGGTGCTGCGATGAGCACCTTGGGCGGTGTCGATGTGGTGTGCAACAACGCCGGTGTCATGCTGCCACTCGCACCGATGTGGGAGATCGAACCGTCGGCGTGGAACTGGGTGTTCGACGTCAACGTGCGCGGTGTGATTCACGGAATTCGCGCCTTCGTACCGCACCTCGTCGCGCAAGGACACGGCCATGTGCTGAATACCGCCTCGGCGTCAGGGCTTTCGGTGACAGCCTTCAACGGCCCGTACAGTGCGACCAAGCACGCCGTCGTATCGATCTCGGAAATCCTTCGCGCCGAGCTCGACGTGATGGCTCCCGAGGTAGGGGTGACCGTTCTCTGTCCCGGCTTCACCGCAACTGCCATCACCGAGGCGGCGCGACATCGGCCCCTCGACGTCGACCTACCGTCCGCGAGCGGAACAGGGCATACGAACACTGCTTCGGGGCCCCCGCTCGAGGCGTCGTACGTCGCGCGCGAGGCCCTCAGGGCGATGGAGGAGAACAAGCTCCACCTCGCGCTGGGAAGGACCGTCGCCGAGCGTGCACGCATGCGGGTTGGGCGGCTACTGGCAGGACTCGACGGCTGACTCAGAGCCCGGGCCCGACGTGCTCTCCACCGTTGGCGTAGATGACGTCGCCCGTCACCCACCGAGCCCGATCCGAGCACAGGAATGCGACGACGTCGGCAATGTCGCCCGGCTGCGCGACGCGACCGAGCGGAATGCGTCCCGACATGTGGTCGACAAGTTCCGCGAGCCGGGTCTTCGTCATGCTCGCCGCGAGCGAGTCGGTGTGCACCGGGCCGCAGTTGACGGCGTTCACCCGGACGCCGCGGGGCGCAAGCCAGCGGGCCAGGTAACGAACCGCGTGTTCCAGCGCGGCCTTCGTTACGCCCATGAGCAGCTGGGACTCGGACAGCGCAGCGCGCGCCGAACTGCCGGACATCGCCACCAGCGAGGCACCGTCGACCAGGGTGGGTGCGAGCGCGGTGACGCATCCGACGAAACCCATCGCATAGATATCGAACGCGTCGTGCGCTGCCGACCGCGTAAATCTTTCGGGAGCGATATTTGCGGCCCAGCGGTCTCCGGCCGCGTACACCAGAGCGCCGGTCGGACCGGACGCGAATCCCTCGAGCCGGGAAAGCGATTCCCAGTCCCGCACGTCGGCCTGGACGCGGATCGCATCAGCACCGCGATCGCCGAGCTCGCCTGCAAGCCGGTCCGCGCGGTCGCGATCGGAACGATAGAGAAGCGTGAAGCGCCGAAATCCCAATGTTGCGAGCGCATGCGCGGAGGCAGCGGCTATGCCGGCCGTTCCCACGATGACAGCGCGCGCATCGTGCGGGCGCGGCTCCACCCCAGCGTCCATGCGCCGGACGCTAACACTCGCCCCCCTCCGGACGAGGCGCAACGAGGCCCTGGACACCGTCCTGAGCCACGCGAATAATCCGCGTCATGAGCCGAGTGCTGATAGTTTCTGCGGACGGCCACGCAGGCGCGCCGTTCGCTACCTATCGCGATTATCTCGACGAGAAATATCGAGCTGATTTCGACAGCTACGACCGCGCCGAGATTGCGCTTGTCCCCGACGCTTTGCCGTTCGCCGCTGTCGCTGTCGCCGACCGGGAGGAGGTGGCTCACCGGCTGAACTTCGCCGACCCCGCCGCACGGGTCGAGGACCACGAAAGCATGGGTGTCGTCGCGGAGGTGCTTTTCCCGGGGGCCACCCCTTCGAGGATTGCGCCCTGGTCGGATTTTCTGTCGATGGTCGCCTTCCGGATCCGGACACCTCGCGGGCGCGAGCTGCAAAGTGCGGGCGAGAAGGCGTACAACCGCTGGCTCGCCGACTTCTGCAGCTACGCACCTCGACGCTTGCTCGGCCTCGCGCACCTTCCCCTGCACGATCGTGACGCGGCACTCGCCGAGATCGAATGGGCCGCCGAACAGCAGATGGCGGGCGTCTTGCTGCCGTTCTTCAACTACGACCTGCCCGAATACATCCACCTCGAGCACTGGGAGCCGCTGTGGCGCGCCTGTGCCGAGCGTAAGCTCACCCTCAACTTCCACGGGGGGTACGGGAACGCGGACCTCGGGCACCACTCTTCGCTCCAAGGTCTCGACGACTGGGCGACACGAGTGCTCGGACATCTCATCTTCTCGGGCGCGTTCGACGCGATCCCCGAGCTGCGCGTCGCGATCACCGAACTGGGCGGATTTTGGGTCCCCGGCGCGCTCAAGAGGCTCGACGGTGTCTACGCCAGGGCCCGGGCGGCCGCTGACAGCAAGGAACGAGCAGTGCGTACCGTCGACACGAACCTGCCGGCGCGGGCTCCGAGCGCCTATTGGGGCGAGAACTGCTTCGTCGGCACCTCCGCCCTCTCCCCGCAAGAACTCGAGATACGCGCGGACATCGGTGTCAACGCGATGATGTACGGCCTCGACTATCCCCACTCCGAGGGGAGCTGGGGCAAGAACACGTTGTTCCTGCAGTCCTCGTTCGGCCGTACCGGCGTGGGCGAGGCCGACGCCAGGGCGATCCTCGGCGGGAATGCGGCCCGGATGTACCGGGTCGATCTCGACGTGCTGGGTCCGATCGTCGAACGCATCGGCCCGACGATCGAGGACGTTCTCACAAGCGCGACGGAGGACCAGACCAGAGAACTGCTCGACGAGTTCCGCTCGTCGAAGCGAGTGCTTGCCGCGACCCATTTCGAAGGCGACCTCGCCGTGCTGACCGCAGACGACGCCTGAACCTCACCGCTCGCGGTGGGGGGCTACGTAAAGCGCCGGCGCCGCGTACATCCAGTCGACGAATTGACGCCGCCGCGTGACTTTCCACTCGGATTGCTCGCGTCGCCACTCGTCGAGGTAGCGCAGTCCGCGGACCACGACGCCTGCCTCCCCTGTGGGTCGCTCCCCCGCCAGATGCACGCTGGCATAACACTCACTGCGCGCCTCCTGGGCGTCAGGGTCGACGTCGATGACGACAGTGGTGAGCGAGTGCGTGGACATCCGTACGCTCAGATCTCCGGTCGGAGGCACGGCTGAGGGCGGCGAGCCGGTCCCGCCGCGCGGCCGAACAAAACCGAACACCTCGGGCAACGCGGAACTCGGGTAATTCCGGCCGCCGATCTCGATGGACGCACTGCCGCTGAAGCAGGCGAGAGCCATGTTCGCATTTCGGCTGTCGATTCCCAGGAAATAACGCATGAGAACGTCACGGATCGCGTGCCGCGCTTCTTCGCGCTCGGTGTGTGCTGATGGCATGACGTCTTCTGTCGGGGTGTGAGGGTTGACGACAGGACACCCGCGCCGGCAGTTGGCCGGCACCGAGGCGAGCGGGCTCAGCATACGGTGCAGTCAGGATCGAACCGACCCGCGCGGAGATCTGGGTGCGCGCACTCCGGGCCTTCGTTGTGCCGTGGTTAGGTGGCGGGGTGTCCCACTCAGCGCCCCGCAAGAAGGCCGACGGCTACAACGATCCGAGCCACAACTACCGCGACTACTGGAGCGGCCGGCGGTACGAGCATGCCGCGGAAGAGTTGGCGATCCGCCGGTTACTGCGCGGGCGCCGCGCCGGTAGGGCGGTCGACGTGGGCGGCGGGTACGGGCGCCTCAGTGTGGTGCTCGCGGAGTTCGCGGACAAGGTCACCCTGGCCGAGCCGAGTGAGCAACAGCTCGACCTCGCGGCGGACTTCCTGAAAGACCACCCCGGCATCGACCGTCGGCTCGCCCAGGCGGACGACCTGCCGTTCGCCGACGGCTCGGTCGATGTGCTGATCATGGTCCGGGTCATGCATCACCTTCCCGATCCACGACGCGAATTCGAACAGATCGTCCGAGTACTTGCCGACGACGGCATCGTCGTGCTCGAGATGGCGAACTACCTGCATGCCCGCAACCGGATCAGGCACCTCGTCCGTCGCACGCCGATCTCGGCCGAGCCGGTCGACATCCGGTCGCCACACAACCGCGCCGCCGACTCGATTCCGTTCGTCAACCACAACCCGCACACGGTCTTTCGGCAGCTGGCCGACGCTGGGCTGTCGGTGGAGGAAACGTTGTCGGTGTCGAACCTTCGCAGCCAGCAGCTGAAGAAGCTGCTGCCGCTGCCGGCGATGCTTGCCGCTGAGCGCGTCGCGCAGCGACCGTTGGCACGGCTGCACTTCGGGCCGAGCATCTTCATCCGGGCACGGAAGGTCTGAGCGGCGCGCAGCACGCGCCGCACCGTCCGGCGTAGCACGCCTCACCCAAACAGCCCTGGGCGCTTCGGGCGACGATGTTCGACACTGGCTCCGCGCACAACGCGCCGTTCGGGGAGGCACACATGAGTTCCGGTCGGGCGGCGCTCGGCGTTCTGCTACCCACCGTCGTGGCACTCGCCACCATGGCCGGATGTGGCACCGCCGAACCACAGGCCTCGAGCACAGCGGAGTTGGCTCCCCGCGACGCGGTACAGGCAGGGGTGACCGCGTTGTTGCGCGGCTCGGACGTCACGATGACGCTGCGCTTGGACACCACCGCAGAGGCACTCCTCGCCCTCGCCGCCACGCCGGGTCAGCAACCGATGACGAAAGCCCAGGCGAACGCCCTCGCGGACGGCTCCCTCCGGTCCGCCCTCCACGTGTCCGGAGCGTTGTCCGGCTCGGCCATCCTCGCC
>CAXTUZ010000007.1:0-7556 GCA_964247525.1 uncultured bacterium | reverse complement strand
ACGGTTCGGCCGGCGCGGGGACACTCAGGAGCGTCGCCGCCGCATGACCATCGAAATCACGCCGCCCGCCGCCGCCAGCGTCGTCGGCTCCGGCAAGATCGAGCGTGCGAGCGCGAAGTCTGAAGCGAAGCTCGACCCGACCACGGCGATCACGCGTCAGGGCACCCGACTCGCCTACCCGGTCAACGACGGGTCCGGCGACGTCGTCGAGGTCCGCGGGACCGAAGGCGCCCTGTACGGACGCGCCGACGTGCATCACCTCGCCGACCTCGCGGACGATCCGTCGCAGGCACGCGTCGAGGTGGCCGCGGCCGGTGCGGGAGTCGGTGTTCCGTCCGCGTACAAACACGTC
The DNA here is from genome assembly GCA_964247525.1 of uncultured bacterium. Lineage (GTDB taxonomy): Bacteria > Actinomycetota > Actinomycetes > Mycobacteriales > CAJCIY01 > DASYGP01. Next base: position 7,204 of record CAXTUZ010000007.1, on the reverse strand, counting down.
GTCGCCGCCGGGATCAACGGCGACTGGCTCGGAATGCGCCCGTCCACCGTCCAGACGGATGCTTCCCTCCTCCGCACGATGCTCACGCAGCCGAACACGTCTTCCGCCCTCGGCAACGATCTGCAGCAGCGGATCATCGACTACGTCGTCGCGCGGGCGCGCGTCACGCGCGTCGACTCGCACGCGGGAACCGACCACCTGCGCGCAACCCTGTCATTGCAGGAACTGTCCGACGGCTTCACCGACGCGATCGCCGAGAGCGTTCGGGCGATGTATCCGAGTTCGGACGCGCCGGAAGCGACGCCCGAACCCGAGCGCGTCCCTGCTCAGGACGAGTTCATCGACGTGTACACCCACAACGGCGTCCTGTCCGAGATCCGGCTCGACGTCGCCGCGGACCTCGTGCCGAACGTGCGGGCGAACCTCCACGGCAAGCCGCTCGCGGTCGACATCCGGTTCGACACCTCACCCGTCGAGGTCACTGCACCGACGTCGGCCACGCTCGTCGATCCGACACCCCTGCTCAAAACTCTGCAGGCAGCCCAGGCCGCTCAGGCCAGGTGAGATCTCGGTCTCGTGGGGTATCGCCCCATCGACCTGACAGCTCCCCGAACGGAGTCGATGACCGTGCCTGCCAACTCCGAAGACCTTCCGGGAACCCTTCGCCGCTCACCTGAGAAGGTCCGGCACACGTACGAGAAGACGCTGGACAGCGCCCATGCGGAGTACGGAGACGAACAGCGCTCACACCGGGTCGCCTGGGGAGCGGTGAAGAACGTCGCGGAGAAGAAGGGCGATCACTGGGAGCTCAAGGACCACCCCGGCCCGTCTGACCCGCGATCGTCGGCATCGCACGAGGCGAAGATCCGGGGCGAGGGGGAAACCTTCGGCGGCATCGACGTCAACGGCAACACTCGGGACGAACTCGTGCAGCGGGCGAAGAGGGCTGGTGTCACCGGCTACTCGTCGATGAACAAGACCGAGTTGGCGAGGGCACTGGCCCGCAAGGAATGACGGGGCGCGATCACGCCATCTCGGCGAGACCGTCGGCGAACGCGAGGGGGGCACCGGTGATCTCCTGGAGCGCCGCGGGCGTCCAGCCCGGGAGCATCTCCCGTACGAGCAGGCCGCCTTCGAGCACATCGATGACGGCAACGTCGGTGATGATCCGCCGAACGCAACGCACCGCAGTCAGCGGGAGGGTGGCCGTTTCGACCAGCTTCGGCCGACCGCGCGAGTCGGTGTGGGTCATCAGTACACACAGCACTTTCGCGCCCAACGCGAGGTCCTGCGCCCCGCCGATGCTCCCCGCCACACGGCCGGACTTGTGGTAGTTCGCCAGGTCTCCGCGCGCGCTGACTTCGAGCGCGCCGAGGAAGGCCACGTCGATCCGGCCCCCGCGGATCAGCTCGAAGGACTCGTGCTGTCCGAGGAACGACATTCCCGGTGCTCGTTCCACCGGCTGACCGCCGGCGTTCACGCAGGTCAGGTCGGCGCGGTCCGGGTCGGCGAGGATCACCGGCCCGAAGCCCAGCACGCCGTTCTCAGAGTGCAGCAGCACCTCGCGTTCCGGTTCGATGAAGATGCTCACGGCCGTGGGGATGCCGACGCCGAGATTCACCACCATCCCCGGCATCACCTCGCGGGCCGCCCGCGCGGCAATGCCCAGCTCGTCGAGCCGGGGCAACGCCTCACCGCTGCTCACGCCGGCGTCTCCCAGTCCGGAGCGGGGACGCTCGGCCGCACGACGACGCGCTGCACGTACGGGGCCGGGGTGACGATCGACTCGGGATCGAGTTCGCCGAGTTCGACGATCTCGTCTACCTCCGCGATGGTGATGTCCGCCGCGCCCGCCATCGTCGCGTTGAAGGACCGCATGGTGCCGCGATAGACGAGGTTTCCCCAGCGGTCTGCCTTGTGTGCCCTGATCACCGCGACATCAGCGCGCAGGGCGTGCTCCAGGACGTACGGCTTTCCGTCGAACCACCGCACGTCCTTACCCTCCGCGGTGACGGTCCCGAGTCCGGCGGGGGCGTAGAAGGCGGGGATGCCGGCACGTGCCGCCCGGATTCGTTCGGCGAGCGTTCCCACGCCCACCATCTCCAGCGAGACCTTGCCCGCCTTGAGCAACGTCTCGAAGGGCATCGTCACGACGTTTCCGGCCGACACCGGGAAAGTGAAGATGCCCTTGCTGATCTGACCGCGATCGACGAGCAACCCGAGCGGGAAGTAGTCGGGGGGCATCGTCAGCATGCTCGAGACGTGCTCCCGCATGACGGCGACCTGAGCGGGACCGAAGCCCGAGCTGTTCGCCGTGACCGTCAGGTCACGCACACCGCGACGGGCGAGGGCCGCGATCAGGAAGCTCGGACACTCCCCCGGAGTGCCGAAGCCACCGATGTGGACCATCGATCCGTCCACCACATCGGCGACAGCCTCATCGAACGTACGGACGACTTTAGTGACCGGCACCGCTTACCGCTTCGCTCACCAGATCGAGGCTGACGTGGACCCCGGCGGTCAGTTCCGGTGGGCCGTCGCAGAGCACCAGGACACCGGCGACCATTGCCGACATCGGTTCGACGAGATGGTCGGGCAGGGTGAACCTGGTCTTCGACCCATCACTGCGTACGCCTGCCCGCGGCTGCACGGTGTTGACCCGGACACCGCTGTCCGCGAGTTCGACACCGAGCGCACGGGTCCACTGGTCGAGTGCGGCCTTGCTCGCGCCGTACACACCGTGTGCCGGGCTGGTACGGAAATCCATCCGGGCCGCCGAGCTCGACACATTCACGATCCACCCCTCGCCCGCCGTCCGCATCGCCGGGATGACCGCTTGCGCGAGGTCGAGCGGCGCATGCACGTTGACCTCGAAGATCGTGCGCCTGGTGGCAAGGGGAAAGTCCGCCATCGGGCGGAAGATCATCGCCGCCGCATTGTTCACCAGGATCTCCACCGGACCGCCGAGCGCCTCCTCCGCGGCGGGCACGACGCCGGCACGGTCCGACTCGAGTGCCATGTCCGCCCGGATCACCCCGACACGACCCCCGTAGGACCGCAATCGTTCGGCGGTGACCGCGAGGCTGCCCACGATGCCCGGGTCTTCCTCGGCGGTGCGCGCCACTATCGCGACATGCGCTCCATCGGCTGCCAGCTGTTCGGCGACCGCGGCGCCGATGCCTCGACTAGCCCCGGTGACGACCGCGCGCCGCCCGGCGAACCGGCCACTCGCCTCGTGCCGCATGGGCTCCTCCTCGGTGATGCGGTGCGCGCAGACGTTACTCCGGCGGGCCGTGACCGCGGCCCGCCGGAGTTTCGGCTCACGAGCTAGGGGCATGGCGGCAACATTCATGCACCTGAGCGAGAGGGCTACCAGAGCCGATGATGATTCGATGACCGAACCCTCAGACAACGACCTCTACGGCGACAGCGTGTACGAGTCCGGGGACGCCGTGGAGGACACCGAAGATCTGGATCCGCTCGAGGCACTTACCGGCGACGATCCGGACGAGACGATGCAGACCGGCTACGACCCGCCCGACCGCGAGCCGTACGACTTGCGCCACGCCCCGACCGCGTTCGACGAAGTGCACGGTCGGCCGCTCGACGAGCGGCTGGCGGCCGAAGTCCCCGACCCGGCCGTGCAACTCCTCGCCGACGAAGACCGGGATGAATTCGATCAGCCGGACAGGCGGGGTGCGGACAACTTCGCCGCTCCGGATCCGCGGGCAGGGCGGCTCGTGGCTCCGGACGAAGGGTCGCATTCGGACGTCGACAAAGACGAGATCGCGCTGGATGTCGGTCCCGGCGGGTACGGCGCAAGCGCCGAGGAAGCCGCCATGCACATCGTGGAGGACCCCGAGGACGAACTACTGCCCTGAGAGCGGGAACTAGGACTCGTTGCCTTTCTCCGCCTCGTAGACCGCCGCCCGGCGTTCGGCCCCCGTCTCACCGATGAAGCCGATGTCGTCTCCGGCGATCCGGCCGACGTACTCCGGAGTGGGCGAGCTACCGGTCGTGCTCGCCTGGTCGAGCGCGTCGGGATCCGGAACCCCGCCGGTCGCGCGACTCGAGGCGACATTCTTGTCGGTGGGCACGTCTTCTTCGGTGATTTTCTTCGGCATAGCAGGGTCCTGCCCTCGTGCGCGGGGCTTATTCGGGATCGTCGCCGATGACCGTGCCTGCAGCGAGGACCGCGAGCTGCGCATGGGGAAGGTCTCCGCGCCCCACCCGGCGAAGGTGACTGCCTCGAGCGACACCTGGGATCAACATCGCTGCGATCGCGCTGAGTGCGATGGCGCCCCCGAGCATCAGGAAACCGTTGCGGTAGCCGGCATCGCTCGGAAGGCCGCCTCGGTGCGCGGACGCGGCGACGACACTGGCCAGGACCGCCGCACCGATGGCGCCCCCGATGGTGCGGATATTCGCGTTCATCCCGCTGGCCACACCGGTCTGCTCCGCGGGTACGGCGGCCACGATGAGGGCCGGCATCGCCGCGAACGCCGTCCCGAAACCGACGCCAATCAGCGCCATGGAGACGTAGATCTCCCACCTGTCGTCGTGGGCGAACCCGAGGAACACGAACGAGGCGGCGCTGATGAACGAGGCCGCTGCGAGCACCCACTTCGCGCTGAAACGGCGGCTGAGCGGAGGTGTGACGAGGCCGAACACGAAGCTGACCGTGGTCAGCGGGAGAATCATGAACCCGGATTCGGTGACCGAGGCGCTGAACCCGTACCCCGCACTCGAGGAGGTTTGAACGAACTCGGGCAGGAACGCGAACAGTGCGTACAGCCCCACCCCGAACAGCGCCGAGGACAGGTTGGTCGCCCATACGGTCCGCAGCCGCATCATCGTCATATCGATCAGCGGACTCGCCGACCGCTCCTCGACCCGCACCCACGCCAGGCTCAGCAGCACAGCAAGCGCGAGGAGGGCGATCACCCGGCCCGAGCCCCAGCCCCAGCTCGGCGCCTGACTCACGCCGAGCAGCAGCGCGACCAGCCAGCCCGAGAGCAGGGCGCCGGCGAGCCAGTTGATCTGCTGTCGGTCCGCGGGCGCGGTCGGGACCTCGCGAATGACCACCTGGGCCGCGATTGCGGCCAGCGTCGTCATGATCAGCGGGATCCAGAAAAGCCAGTGGTAGTCGAGCAGATCGACGATCGGACCTGCCAGCACGATGCCCGACCCACCGCCTACGGCGAGCATCGATGCGATGAGACTCACCGCACCGGACACCTTCTCGGGCGGAAACTTGTCCCGGATCATGCCGAACGCGAGCGGAAGCACGCCACCACCGGCGCCCTGGATGACTCGAGCAACGATCATCAGGGACAGGGAGGTCGCCACCGCGGCCAGCAAGGAGCCGACCGCGAGCGCGGCCAGCGCAACGATGAACATCCGCTTCTTGCCGTTCATGTCGCCGAGCCGGCCGAGGATCGGGGTGAACACCGAGGCTGAGAGCAGGTACGCCGTCAGCACCCAGGTCACGTTCGTCTGCGACGTGTGCAGCGCGTGCTGAACGGTCGGCAGTACCGGTGTCACCAGTGACTGCAGCAAGGAGTACGCGAAAACACCCGCGGTGAGGACCGCGAAGGTGACCTGATACCGCTCCCGCACATCGGCGGAGCTTTCGTCCACCCTCGCACCATAGCGGCGTATCCGGAGCGTCAGACTCCGGCCGCGAGGCTGCCGCCGTCCACCGCCACGACCTGACCGGTGATCCACGTCGCGTCGGGACCCAGCAGGAAGGCCGCGAGTTTGGCGATGTCCTGGGTCGTTCCGAGCCGCTTCAGCGGATACTTCGCCGCGGCTCCTTGCTCGTCCCGCAGGTAGATCTGCTCCGAGAACTTCGTTTTGACGAGTGCCGGGGCGATCGCGTTGACACGAATCCCCGGTCCGAGTTCTGCGGCGAGCTGCTTCGTCATGTGCAACAGCGCAGCCTTGCTCACCCCGTACAGATTCATCTGATTTCCGGTCTTCAGCCCGGCGGTCGACGAGATGTTCAGCACCGCACCACCGTGCAGCTGCATCCAGGCGAGGTACGCGCGCTGCGTCCAGGCGAACGGGGCGAGCACATTGACGGCGAGAATCTTCGCGAAGACCGGTACGTCGGCCCCCATGAACGGCCCGAGGTAGGGACTGACCGCGGCGTTGTTCACCAGCAGGTCGAGTGAGCCGAAACGTTCGACGGTCCGGCTCACCGCATCGCCTTGATGGGTTTCGTCGTCCGCCGAGCCGCGGACTCCGAGCGCGACCTCGCCGCCGAGTCGGTCGAGCGCAGCATCGATCTCGTCCTGCTTCCTCGCCGTGATCGTGACCCTCGCACCACGCGCGACCAGCTCCGCGGCAATCGCCAGGCCGATTCCCCTCGTCGCACCCGTGACCAGGGCGACCTTGCCCGAAAAGTCTTGTGGCACAGGGTCTGCCGGCTCATTCATCGTGTGCTCGCATTCATTCGACTCGGCGGCAGACCGGTGGCGGACGGGCTTCGCCGGACCGAGGGAGGTCGTCGACGAAGATGAACGTATCCCGCCCCACTTCGAGGAAGCGAACCGATGCCCCTGCCGACGAACAACGTTGCGGAAACATCCTCGCTGCCGGCGACGCGAGAACGGATAGCGGCCAAGGTGGTCGGGCGCGAGCACGAGCTGGAACTGGTTCTCGCCGCGGTCGCGGCCGGCCGCGACCTTCTGCTCGAGGGGCCGCCCGGTACGTCCAAGAGCACGCTGCTGCGCGCGATCACCGCGGAGTGGGGCATTCCGCTCGTACTGGTCGAAGGAAATGCCGATCTCACACCCGCACGGCTGGTCGGCCATCACAACCCGGCGCGCGTGCTGCGGGAGGACTACAGCGCCGACACCTTCGTCGACGGGCCGCTGCTCGACGCGATGCGCACCGGGGGGTTCCTGTACATCGAGGAGTTCAACCGCGCGCCCGACGACACGCTCAACACCCTGCTTACCGCGATGGCCGAGCGCGTGATCACGGTGCCCCGCGTCGGCGCCGTCACCGCGAGGCCGACGTTTCGCGTCATTGCGTCGATGAACCCGTTGGACAACGTCGGCACGACCCGCCTGTCCACCAGCGTGCACGACCGCCTGTGCCGGCTCGCGGTCACGTATCAGGATGAGACCGCCGAACGCGGCATCGTCGCGTTGCGCGCCGCCCTTCCACCCGGGCTGTCCCCGGCCCTGGGGACCGC
>CAXTUZ010000006.1:35481-35884 GCA_964247525.1 uncultured bacterium | reverse complement strand
TCCGACCATCCCGACACTTCCGCCACTCCCCGGCCCGCTGTCGAGTCTGCCCACCGAGCTCGGGCATGCGGACCTGCGGCTCGGCACGTCGTAGTCGCGTGAATCCGGCGGTTACGCTGCGCGGGCGGGACGTCGTCGAGGGAGCACAGCGTGGTAGTCGTGATGAGCGCGCAAGCTCGTCCGGAGGACGTCGAGGCAGTCGTCCGGACGGTCGAGGACTCGGGTGGCTCGGCGTTCGTCTCCCGAGGCGTCCAGCGCACGATCGTCGGACTCGTGGGCGACATCGAACTCTTCGCGAACCTCAATCTCGCCGGGCTCCGCGGCGTCAGCGAGGTCATCCGGATCTCGGCGCCGTACAAGCTTGTCAGTCGAAGCAACCACACGGCGACGAGCACCGTGATGG
>CAXTUZ010000006.1:12957-35471 GCA_964247525.1 uncultured bacterium | reverse complement strand
CATCGCGGGGCCGTGTGCGGTCGAATCTCTCGAGCAGACGCTCGAAGCGGCGGCGATGGCGAAGGCAGCGGGCGCGGTGCTGCTCCGTGGCGGGGCGTACAAGCCGCGGACGAGTCCGTACGCGTTCCAGGGTCTCGGCGAGCCGGGTCTGGAGATCCTCGCCGAGGCACGCGCTGCCACCGGTCTGCCGTTCGTGACCGAGGTCGTCGACGTCGCCGATGTGGACCGGGTCGCCGAGTACGCCGACATGCTTCAGATCGGTACCCGCAATGCGCAGAACTTCGGGCTGCTCCAAGCTGTCGGAGCGGCGGGCAAACCGGTCCTGCTCAAGCGCGGGCTCACCGCCACGTACGAGGAATGGCTGATGTCCGCCGAGTACGTCGCTCAGCGCGGAACGCTCGACATCGTGCTGTGCGAGCGCGGCATCCGGTCGTTCGAGCCGTCGATCCGCAACACCCTCGACATCTCGGCCGTGCCGATGATGCATGCGCTGTCGCATCTCCCGGTGATCGTGGACCCCTCGCATGCGGCCGGTCGACGTGATCTCGTCGTGCCCCTCGCGCGGGCGGCGATCGGCGTGGGCGCGGACGGGGTGATCGTCGACGTGCACCCGCACCCGGAGCAGGCGCTCTGCGACGGCCCGCAGGCGCTGTTCGGCGCCGAACTCGACCGCCTGGCGGTCGCCGTACGCACCCTCGCGCCGTTGAGCCGGGCCTGACCGGTGCCCACGGCGGACCGGAGATGACGATGCACGACGGAATCGACTCGTTCCTGGCCAGAGCCCGCGCGGGTCTGGCACGCGTCACCCCAGCGGAGGCGCTGGCCCGCCAGCGCGCCGGCGCGCTGCTCGTGGACACCCGCCCGGTGGCGCAGCGAGCGGCGGACGGCGAGATCCCCGGCAGCATCATCATCGAGCGGAACGTCCTCGAGTGGCGGCTCGACCCCCGGTCCGATGCAGCCATCCCCGAGGCGTCCGGCGACCGGGAGGTGATCGTCGTGTGCAACGAGGGTTACGCCTCGTCCCTTGCCGCCGCCACCCTGCGCGAGATCGGCGTGACCCGGGCGACGGACCTCGAGGGCGGGTTCCGGCGCTGGCGCGACGACGGGCTGCCGATCAGCGTCGGGCCGACTCCGGCCGGGGATCACGTTCCGGCCTGACCTCGGCCGACAGCACCGCGGCGGCTCGGGTGATCCCGTCGTCGTCGATGTCGAGATGGGTGACCGCACGCAGCACCCCCGGTGAGGCCGCGCGTATCCGCACTCCCGCGGCGGCCGCGTTCGCGATCGTGGTGTCGGTGTCGGCAACCGGAACCAGCACCATGTTCGTAGCAGGCTCGGCGAGGCCGAGAAGGCGCGCGAGCCGCCGGGCCCGCTCATGGTCGGCGGCGAGACCCTTGCGATGGTCGAGGGAGTGAAGACCGGCGGCGGCGAGGATGCCGGCCTGCCGCATCCCGCCGCCGAGACGCTTACGCCAGGTCCGAGCCTGTGCAATGGCCGCCTCGGGCCCGGCGAGCACCGACCCGACGGGAGCGCCAAGTCCCTTCGACAGGCAGACGCTCACGGTGTCGGCCAGCGAGGCGTACGCCGACGGGTCGATTCCTGCGGCGGCACAGGCGTTCCACAGCCGTGCACCATCGAGGTGCACGGCAACGCCGGCAGCGCGGGCCCCTTCGCTGATCGTGCGGAGCACCGGCTCGGGCAGCACCGTGCCACCCGCGCGGTTGTGTGTCTGCTCGAGCGCGATGGCGCTGGTCGGCACCGCGCCGTATCCCGCCGTCCTGATCATCGACAGCACCTCGGCCGGGTCGGGCACACCCGCGCACGAGCGGAACGTGCGCGTCGTGATGCCGCTCAGCACCGCGGCCGCCCCGAGCTCGTAGGTGACGACGTGGGCGCCGTCATCACAGAGCAGCTCGCCTCCTGGCGGGCAGACGAACCGAAGCCCGAGCTGATTGCCGAGAGTCCCACTCGCCACGAAGATCGCCGCATCCTTGTCGAGCAATGCGGCGATCTCTGCCTCGAGCGCGTTGACCGTGGGATCCTCGCCGAAAACGTCGTCCCCGACCTCGGCCGCAGCCATCAGGATGCGCATCTGGGCGCACGGGCGGGTCACCGTATCGCTGCGCAGATCGACGACCTCCATGACCGTTGAGCTTCACACGAGCCGCCTGCACCGTCCACACCGCGAGACCGGCAGCGGCGGACGATCGCGGTGCCGCCGAGGCATACTCATGCCGAGCCGCCCGACCTGAGGAGCGCGTCGTGGTCAAGGCGCTAGTGAGCGCAGCCGCGGCGAGCGCCGTCGTCCATGCCTACGCCGACCGCGTGCACGATGCGGCACGTCGCCTCGGCTGTGCCGAGCCGGCGGCCACCGAGGTCACCCGAACCGCCGTCAGCACGCTCATCGACGACCTCGACAAGCGGCCGGACACCGTGAAGGACCTGGTGGGTGGACTGTTCGCGCGTTCCGGGGCGGCGGCACGACGTGTCGGCCACCCTCCCGTGAGCGTCGCGGGCGAATCCGGGGCACCCGCCGCAACGCTCGCGTCGCTCCCGGCAGAGCAACGTTTCGCGGTGCTGTTACGTGACTCGTACGGCCTGTCGCTCGATCAGGCCGCCGTCGCACTCGGCCTGGACGAGCCGGAGGCGGCCCGAGTCATCGCACTCGCGCGGTCGGCAATGACGGCGTCACACGACCGCGTACCGGTCGCGACGTTGACCGGACACGACGTTGCCATCGGCGACCTCGGGCAGCTGTCGGACTCCAGCGCCCCCGCCGGCGGCCGCTTCAACGCTCTGCGTCGCCACGTTTCGCAGTGCGCGCGCTGCGCGGCCGTACTCTCGGCGCAGTCTCGAGCTCAGGATCTCCTCGCCGCGCTGCCCGTTCTGGCGCTGCGTGATGTCGACCGGATGAGCCTTCTTCGCGACACCGAGCAGCGCGCAGCCGTCGTTCTGCCGACGGAGGCGGAAGTCCGAACCCAGCTTCAGCAGGGTAGTCGCCGGCAACCCCTGCTTCCGCCGGTCCTCGTCGGCGGACTGACCGCCGTGGCACTCGTGGCCGGGCTGGGGATCGGCGCGCTCGCCGGATCTGGCGCCACGTCCTCCACCTCGGCCGCGGCGACCGTCGACACGAGCACCTCGATTCCGGCGACCGCCGCCTCCCGGACGCCGGTCCTGGTCACACCGAGCGCACTGATCGCACCGACAACTGTTCCGCTGACGCCAGCCCCGTTCCCGAGCCCGGCGACACCACCTGCCTCGTCCCGAACCGGCGCGACGAGGTCGTCGGGACCGCCCGCCGGAAAGGCCACCCGCCTCGTTGCCGTACCGGCAACGGGGGCGTACGGCACTGCGGTGCAACTCGTCGGCGGCGGCTTCACGGCCGGCGAGTCGGTATCGCTCGCCTACGAGGACGAGCGGGGTAGCGCGTCAGGGACGCCCGTCACGGTTCGGGCAGACGCATCCGGAGCGTTTCGGGCGCGCGGCACTGTGAGCGACGGCACCTCCTCGACGTCGAACACCGGTACGCATCATTTCGTTGCGCGCGCCGCGAGCACCGGCATCGTCGTGGCCCGGGTGGCGTTCAACCAGACCGGATGACGCCGGACCGGGGCCCGCTCCTCAGCGCTGCAGCATCTCGGCGACGAGAAACGCCAACTCGATCGACTGCCCGGTGTTGAGCCGCGGGTCACAGGCGGTTTCGTAGCGCATCGCGAGGTCGTCCTCGTCGAGGTTCGCGCCACCCCCCAGGCACTCGGTGACATCCTCGCCGGTCAGCTCGACGTGCAGACCCCCGGCGTAGGTGCCGAGGTCCCGGTGCACTGCGAAGAACCCGCGCACCTCGGCGAGCACGTCGTCGAAGTGCCTGGTCTTGATCCCGGACGCGCTCGTACGGGTGTTGCCGTGCATCGGGTCACAGGACCAGATCACCGGGTGGCCCGAGGCGCGTACCTTCTCGATCAGCGGCGGGAGCTGCTCGGCGATCCGGCCGGCACCCATCCGGGCCACGAAGGTGAGTCGGCCGGGCACGTAGTCCGGGTCGAGCGTGTCCGCGAGCGCGACGGCGTCGTCGGGACTCGTGGCCGGGCCGAGCTTCACCCCGAGCGGGTTGCGCAACCCCCGCGCGAACGCTACGTGCGCATCGCCCAGGCCGCGGGTGCGCTCCCCGATCCATACCAGATGCGCCGAGAGGTCGTACCCGTCGTGGGTCAACGCCGACTCGTACGGGAGGAGCAACATCTCGTGACTGGCGTAGAGCTCGACCGTATGAACCGCGCTGTCGTCGACTCCGCACGCCGTCATGAACGCCAGCGCCCGGTCTATGTCGCGCGCCATCCGGTCGTAGCGGCGTCCGGCGGGGCTCCGCCGGACGAAGTCCTTGTTCCAGTCGTGCACGGCGCGCAGGTCTGCCTCGCCACCGGCGGCAAGCGCCCGAAGCACGTTGAGCGTGACCGCGGACGCGTGGTAGGCGCGAAGCATCCGAGCCGGGTCCGGGATCCGCTCCGCTTCCGCGATCCCGTTGACGGCATCACCTCGGTACGAGGGCTGACCGCTCGCGTCGAACTCGGCGCTGCGCGGCTTGGCGTACTGGCCGGCCCACCGACCGAGCTTGACGGTCGGAAGGCTGCCCGCGTATGTGAGCACGACCGCCATCGCGAGTAGTGTCCGCACCTTGTCCCGTACCGACTGGGCGGAGTTCGCTCCGAACGTCTCGGCGCAGTCTCCGCCCTGCAACAGGAAAGCCTGCCCCGCCGAGACCGCCGCGAGCTTGGTCCTGAGTGCCTCGATCTCGGCGGGAACCACGAGCGGCGGCAGCGCCGCGAGGTCGGCTTCGACGCGAGCGAGCGCCGAACGGTCGGGCCACGCCGGCTGCTGCGCTGCGGGTAGATCGCGCCAGGACACCTGTTCAGCGTACGAGTGCCCGCAACCACGGCCGGGATCAGCCGAAGAACACCTCAGCTTCAGCGTACGGCTCGGGACTGACGGGTCTTGAGCTGCGACGTCGCGGAACCCTCAGGGGCGATACGCAGCACGAGGCGGCCAGTGTGCCTGGATCGCACGCCAGCGGGCCAAGTTGTGCCGCGCGTCGGCGAGCGCGTCGTGCGCGTTTGCGGGCTCGAGCGGGAGCGGCGGTCGCCCGACGTCCTCCCAGCGCTGCCGCAGGTCCCGGGTGAACCGCGGAAGGGCGCGGGGCAGCGCCCGCATGTCGCCCCACAACTGGCAGAGTGCGACGTGGTCGTAGGCGCCGTACCAGGCCCACAACTCGATCTCACCCGGTTCTGCGGTGAGAAAGTCCAGCAGCTCGGAGCGGATCTCGGACCGGGAGAGCCACAGCGACGACGAGGGCGGTGGCAGCTGATCCAAGACGTGTTCGCGGACCCAGCGGATCGCGTGGCTTGGGTCGTGTTCGGAGGAGACCGCGTAGAACTCGCGGGTGCCCTCCTCGTTGATCACGCCGATCGAGACGAGGTCGATCGTGATGCCGTCCTCGATGAACTCGGTGTCGTACACGAAGCGTGCCATCAAGGCCCGACGCGTTTTTCGTAGTACGCGACGTCCCACCAGCGGTCGAACTTCCGCCCCACTTCGGTGAGGGTGCCGACGTGCGTGAAGCCGAAGCGCTCGTGGAGCTTGACCGAGGCCTCGTTGGGAAGAGCGATTCCCGCGTGTACGCGGTGCACCGGTCCCTGCCCGACGAGCCCGAACAAGCTGTCGTAGAGCAGGTTTCCCAGACCGTGGCCCGGCCGGGCGGTGTACACCGAGACCTCGACGGTATGGACGTAGGCCGCTTTGGGCCGGAACCGGGTGGAGTAGGCATATCCCAGCAGCTCACCGCCGCCCTCGGCGACCAGGAAGTGGTGTCCGAGGCCGGGTTCGACGGCCGCGATGCGCTCGTCCCACACCCGTACGGAGGGAGCCACGAGATCGAAGGTCGCGTACGAGTTCTGCACGTACTGCCCGTAGATCGCCGCGACAGCGGCGGCGTCCTCCTGCATCGCCGACCGCACCTTGACCACGGACCCAGTATCGCTGCCTCGGAACAGCGTCCGCCCGGCGCTGTGCCGGGTGTCTGCGAGACTCCGAGCATCACACCCGAGACCGCGCCGACAGCCGGGAGACGGACCGATGCGACCCGAGTACCCGGTCGAATGGACCAGACTTCCCCTTGCCGTGCGGCTCCGAGTGTTCGGGCGGGCGCTCGCCGGGACAGGCGCCAGCGAGGACGCAGCCGTCGAGCGTGCGGCGCAGGGGTGGGCCCGCGTGGTCCGCGCCCCCCGACCCATCGACCTCACCGGGGTCGAGCGGGCCGCTGTCGTCGCCGAGCGGAAGGTGCTGGGCTGGCTCGGGCTGTCGGATCAGGACAATCCGCTGCTCCGTCTGATTGCCCGACGCATCCTCACCGGGCCCGGGGCGAAGCCGCCGGGCAAGGTCTGACGACCCCGCTCCGACTTCTTCCCAGTGCTTGCCGATCGTGTAGAACTGTCACACCCTGCCGATATTATTCGAACGTGTGTTCGTCTAGCGGCTTGCGTGGAGGGCCCCGCGCCGACGCCTATGACCCCGCCTGGTTCGACTCCCTGCCCGCTCCGGATCCCCGGCTCGGGAGCGGGCTGGCCGAAGAGGTCATCGTGCTGCGGAGGATTGCCGAAAGAGCGCAGGTCGCCTATTTCGAAAGGCTTGCGGCCCTCGACGCAGCGACCGGAGGCGTTGTCGCCTCCGAGCGCATTTCAGCCTGGGTCGCGAGCGAGGTCGGTCTGCCGCCCCGGGTCACGGCCCGGGAGCTGGGTCTTGCCCGAGCGCTGCACAACGGCGCGGACCGGCCGTGTGGGGCGACCGCGGCGGCGTTGCGCGGTACTCGCCTCACCGTGCCGCAGGCCGAGGCCATCGTGCGGACTCTGCGCGACCTTTCCGCAACCGAGGCGACCGCCCTCGAACCCACGCTTGCCGAGGCCTGCGCTCGGACAGAACCTGCGGCCACCGACCGGATTTGCGCGCACGCGCGCTTCATAGCCGGGGACCAAGGCGCTCGCGCGCGGGAAAAGCGCGCGTACCAGGGGCGCTCTCTGCATGTGTCGCCCTGTGGGGACTCGGTCCGGCTTGACGGCTGGCTCCCGGCCGTGGACGGTGCACTCGTCATCGCGGCGCTCGACGCTCTGAGCACGCCGACCGCGGACGAGCGACGCGGTGTAGGCCGGTTCGACCGTCGGCCTAGCCAGCGCCGCGCCGACGCCCTCACCGAACTCGCCCGCCGTGCCCTCAGAGCTGGGGACCTCCCCAGCACGGGCGGGACTCGACCGGCCCTGCACCTGAACATCAGCCTGCCCGAGCTACTCGCCCAGACCGGGGCCGCCGCGGTGGGCTCCCGCGCCGCTGCATACGTCACGATGCGCACGGCCCGGCGGGTTGCGTGTGACGCCGATGTCGACTGGGCCATCACCGATCGCGCAGACAGCGCAGACCCTCATCACCTCACCACGCTTCTCGTGCAGCTCGCCCCGGCGCTCGGCACCGCGGCAGCGACGATTCTCGCCGCGGGACGCACCGCGCGCTTCGTCACCCCCGCCCTGCGCAAGGCACTCAACCGCCGCGACCGCGGCTGTGCCTACCCGGGCTGCGACCGGCCACCCGAGTGGTGCGACGCACACCACCTCCGACATTGGGCCGATGGCGGTACGACGAATCTCGACAACCTGGCACTCGTCTGTGGCTTCCACCACACGCGCCTCCACGCTGACGACTGCACACTGATCCGTGGCCCCGACGGCTACCGCACGTCGCCGGCGTGAGCGTCAGACCTCGTCGTCCTCGATGGGCGCCTTGGCCGCGACCTCGAGCTCGGCCTTCGCGCTGGACGCGTACTTGTCGACGTACTCCTGCCCGGAGAGTTTCGCGATGGCCTGCATGATCTCGTCGGTGACCGAGCGAAGCACCTTGACGTCGTTCTCCATGCCCTCGTAACGAGAGAAATCGAGGGCCTCTCCGACGCGCACCCCCACCCGCTTGACTCTCGGGATGACGACACCGGTCGGGGCGATCTCGAACAGCCCGATCGTCGCGCAGGGGATCACCGGCACTTTGGTCTCGAGCGCCATCCGGGCCACTCCGGTACGCCCCTTGTAGAGCCGGCCGTCGGGACTTCGCGTTCCCTCCGGGAAGATCCCGAACAAGCGGCCCTCCGCGATCACCTTCTGGGCGTCGACCAGCGCTGCCGCGGAGGCCGATCCGCCGGCCCGTACCACCGGCACCTGGCCGGTTCCACTGAAGAAGATCCGCTGCGCCCAGCCCTTGGGACCGTTACCGGTGAAGTAGTCGCTCTTCGCCATGAAACTGATCTTGCGTGGAGAAACGAGCGGCACGAAGATCCAGTCGAGGTAGGACGTGTGGTTGATCGCCAAGATCGCCGATCCCCTACGGGGCAGGTGCTCCAACCCTTCGGCCCGGGGTCGCCACACCAGATGCAGGATCGGCGCGAGCGTGACCTTGACGACCCAGTAGAGCACCCTCACCTCCGAAGTCCGGACGCCCACCTTAGTCACCCGATCCTCCAACGGCCCGTGCCAGGAACCGGCGGGCGTGCGACCATGTCCAGCACACACCTGAGGGTGGCGACACCTCGTACAGCGACACCTTCGGAGGGGACGTGCCTGTTCTGCCCGGCTCCGAGCCGTATGGCGCGGACCGTGGGCCGACGGGCGTCGTGCTGAGCCACGGCTTCACCGGGAGCCCGGTCAGCATCCGTCCGTGGGCCGAGCACCTCGCCGCGGCCGGCCTGACCGTGCGGGCTCCCCTCCTGCCCGGGCACGGAACTCGGTGGCAAGACCTCAACGCCACCCGGTGGCCCCAGTGGTACGCCGAAGTCGATCGAGCGTTCGCGGAGCTCTCCCGGCAGTGCGAACAGGTTTTCGTCGGTGGCCTGTCGATGGGGGGAACGCTCGCGCTGCGGCTGGCTGCACTCCGGCCCGGGGCGGTGGCCGGCGTGGTCGTGGTCAATCCGTCGCTGGACACCGCTGACCCGCGTGCTTGGCTGCTGCCGTACGTGTCGAAGGTCTGGCCCGCGCTGCGCCCGGTCGGTGACGACATCAAGCGGCCGGACACGCAGGAAGGCGCCTACGACCGGCTCCCGCTACGAGCGGCGGCGAGCCTCCAGCAGTTGTGGCGCGAGACGCGCTCCGTGCTGGGCCGGATCACCGCTCCCGTACTCGCCTTCCGATCGGTCGCCGACCACGTCGTCCCCGCGACGAGCATGCAGATCGTTCGTGCCGGCGCCACCGCCACAACGGTCACCGAACGCGTGCTGCACGACAGCTTCCATGTCGCGACGCTCGACAACGACGCGCCGCTGATCTTCGCCGAGACGGTCGACTTCATCAGAAGTCACGCGAGCGCCCGGGCCGCGGCACCGTGACGCGCGGAGCCCCTCCCGGCGCTCAGAACAACGGGCTGCCCGCCGCCTCGTGGTGGGTCTCCCTCGGGGAGTGCGATCCCCGCGTCACCGGCCACTTGCTCCGGCAGCTCGGACAGGCGGGTATCCCCGCGTACGCCCAGCCGAGTCTCGGACAGCGCGGCAGCTACCTGGAACTACGTCCACCGCATCGTCCGATGGACAGCATCCACGTCGACAACGGCACGCAGGACGCCGCACGGACCCTGCTTGCCGGGCAGCTCGGCGACGGTGAACCACCGTCGGACGCCCCGACCGAGGAGTCCCGCTCCTCCCCCGGATCCGTCCGTGACACCGGGCGGCCCGGCAGCACGATGCTTCCCGGCGCCGACAGTCCGGAGGCTCTCGACGCGCAGTTTGCCGCAATAGTCGCCGGGTTCCATGCCGCGGGCAGCTCGCCCGCCTCGACCGGCGAACCGCCCGCACCGCGTCGACCGTGGGTGGCAAGTCCCGAGCCCGGGTTGCTGGATCCCGGCGGTCTCCTGCACGACACTCCGCTCGGCAGCGGGTCGGGACACAACCGCATCGACCCGTTCGACGGTGACAACGAGCACTACGTACCGCCCAAGCCCGCTCCCGTACCGCCCATGCATCCGGTCACGAAAGGCGCAGTCGTGGCGATCGTGACCGGCATCGTGCTTCTCCTAGCACCGGCGTTCCTCTCGGTCACCGACCTGGGGATGTCCAGTGTGATCGGCGCGCTCCTGGTCGGCGGCGGGACGCTTGCGCTCGTACTCCGCCTTCGCGATGACCCACCCGACCACGGCGACGACGGGGGCGCCGTCGTCTAGCGACCTTCCGGCGTGGCTAGTCCGCCACGTGAATGTGCTGCACGCCTGCGGGGGGCCCGGCCGTTTCGGCGAGGTGATCGTCGACCAGCGTCCGGACGGCCGAAGCGAACTCGGACGCTGCCGCGACGAGATGCTCGAACATCTCCGGGCGCACTCCTCGCGCCAACCGGATCAGCTGACACACCGGGCAGATGCGGCACTCAGCGCTCTCAGCCGCCGGCGGGCTGGCCTCCGCGCCGCGCGCGAACCAGCCTTGCAGCGCCTCGATCAGCTTGGCCGCCTCCTCGCCCGCAGCAGACGCGCTCATGACCGCATCCAGAGGTCGGGATCCGGGACGAAGCGGACCACCAGCTCACCGTGAACGAGCCGCGCTCCTTCAACCGAGCAACGCCGCAGCGCGCTCGGCAGGCTGAGCACCCGCCGATGACCGCCTACGCCGACGATCAGGTCGTCACCGCGGCGGGCGAGATCCACGCTTCCGCGGGTCGCGAGTGGAAGCGCGAGATGAAGCGCAAAGCCGTCCGCCGTCCGGGTAATCCGAAACGGTTCGGGAGCCGTCACCGGTCCGACCGGATCCCCGTCGCCGTACACGCCGGCGGCGAGCTCGGCGAGCGCAACGACGCCCACCGGCTCGTGCGCCGCGTACGGCACCTCCCAGAGCGGCAACGTTCCGAAGCTCGCCCGAATCTCCGCGAGCTGTTCTGCCTGCGCACGGGCCCAGCCCCGGCGCCACGCATCTCCGCCCGATGGGAAGACGCGGTTCGCGATGACGCCGTCGACCCGGTAGCCATGCAACGCCAGCGCGGTCAGGGTCCGCCGGGCCTCGGCGACCACCACCTGCTCGGGAGTCAGCACCAGGCGGACCGAGGTGACGGCCAGATCGACGAGCAGACGGCGCACGTCACCAAGTTCTCCGTGCAGACGGGACAGCGCGTCGAGCACCCCTTCGGAAGGCACCGGCAGGTGCGACATCCGTCCCAGGACCGGGCCCAGCGACCGGGCGATACGCCGCTCGGTGGGATAGAGGCGCGAGATCCACCAGGTCAGCGCCTCGGGCAGACGTAACAGCCGGAGCGTCTCCGCCGTCGGTGCGCAGTCCACGCAGATCACGTCGTAGGTGCCCGAACGGACGGCGTCGCGCACAGCGAGCAGTGCCAGGACCTCGTCCGCCCCGGGAAGTACGACGAGTTCGGCGGCGTCGATCGGATCGACGCCTCCGGCGTCGAGCAGCGCGAACAGATAGTTCTGCACTTCCCGCCACGCGCGCTCGAACGCGCGCTGGGTGTCGACGTGCATCGCCGAGAGCGACCCTTCGATCTCGGCGGGTTCGGGGCCGAGCGGTACGGCGAGCGCATCGGACAGCGAGTGCGCCGCGTCGTTCGACATGACCAGTGTCTTGCGGCCGGCGGCCGCGGCCCGCACCGCGGTGGCGGCGGAGACCGTCGTCTTCCCGACTCCGCCCTTACCGGTGAAGAGCACAACCCGCACGGTGTCTCCTTCCGGCTGAAGCGAGGCGGGCGGCGGGCACCAGGCGCTCGGTGCACGTTACCTGGTTTCGACCTGCCCCTTCAGGCCGCGCAGCGCCGTATCGATGATGAGCTTCTCGGCCTTCCGCTTGAACAGGCCGAGCATCGGGATCGCCAGCTCGACCGTCAGGTCGTACTCGACCTCGGTCCCTTCCCCGCGCGGGCGGAGGACGTACGAGCCCTCCTGGTGCTTCTGCATCTGCCCCTTGGTCAAGTGCCAGGACACACTGCCGGGCTCGGACCAGTCGTACGCAAGCGTGTACTCATCCTTCAGCACTCCGGCGTCGATCTCGAACCGGGCTTCGGTCCCCCGGCCCTCGCCGTCGGTCGCAAGCACTTCGACGCGCTTCACCGGGCCGCTCCAAGCGGGGTAGTTCGCGAAATCGGCGATCACCGCCATCACTGCGTCGGGCGGCGCGTCGATCACGATCGTCGAACTCGCGCGGTCCGGCACCCAAACCTCCTCTCACAGTCCCGACCGGGACGCTACCCCGACGTCGCGTCGAGCTCGAGCCGATACGGCTCGCGGGTCGAGCTACGCCCACAGACGGCGTGAGAACTCGCGCGCGCGTGAATTCCGGTGTGCGCGGTCGGATGACTCACCGACGGAGTCGGCTCGCAGCAGCGAACCCATGATGCCGGTGAGGAACCTTCACGCCTCGTTCAGAGAACCAGGCCGAGCACGGACATCACCGCGAGCAACAGCGCCATCAGCAACACGCCGGCGACGGCGAAGACGGCGATCTGCTGAGCTTTCGACAGCGCGAACAGGTCACCGACGACCGGCAGCCGGACCGCCATCGGTGACGCCGCGGCCGCCAGGAACGGCGCGCCGCAGTTCGTGCAGACAGTAGTGTCGTGCGGATTTGGCTGCTCGCAGGTAAGGCACGGCCAGCTCGCTTCCGCTCTCGCGACGATCACCGGCACGGAAACCGGGGCCGCTGAGACGACAACGGGAGGCGGACTCGCCAGCGGCGCTACCCGAACTGCCGGCGGTGGCTCGCTGCGCGGCGCGAAACACAAGGAGCACCAGTCGGCGTCGGCGCCGATCACCGCGCCGCATGCCCGGCAGTGCGCGACGGCCAGCGCCTGGTCCTCCACAGCGCAGTTTTTCGGCGTACCGGCGCGGTGTCTTGAGCCTGCGACGGGCGCCCGGCGCTGCGCCGAGGCGGTCGGTTACTTTTAGCGCCGCACGCGAGCTGAGAAAGCCGGGGTGGACGAGCAGGTGCGCGAGTACGCAACACCGGAGGTCGTCGCCGACCCCGGTCCCGAGCTGAACATGGCGCACACCGTGGTGCGCCATGCCCTGGAACATCCCGAGGCAGTGCTGTTCTCATTGCGTTCCGATGACGGCTGGGCCCCGGTGACCGCCGCACAGTTCGCGCACGCGGTCGAAGGCGTGGCGCGCGGATTGATCGCCGCCGGGCTCGAACCCGGTGACCGGGTCGCCTTGATGTCGGCCACCCGCTACGAGTGGACACTGCTCGACTACGCGATCTGGACCGCCGGTTGCGTCACCGTTCCGGTCTACGAGAGCTCCTCCTCCGACCAGCTGCGGTGGATCCTGGCCGACTCCGGCGCCCGGGCTCTGGTCCTGGAGACCGCCGAGCACGCGAGCCGGTTCGCCGAGGTGACGAGCGAGGTGAACCCCGTCCCCCGTTGCTGGCAGCTTGACGCCGGCGGCCTTGACAGCCTCGTCGACGAAGGCCGCGGGATTACGCAGAGCGTCCTGGACGATCGCCGGAACAGCGCGCGCAGCGCCGATCTGGCCACCCTCGTCTACACCTCGGGCACCACCGGGCAGCCGAAAGGGTGCGCGCTGAGCCACCGGACGCTCTGGGGGACCGCACAAACGGCCGCGGCCCTGCTTCCGGAACTCTTCGACGAGAACGGTTCCACACTGATCTTCCTTCCGCTCGCCCATATCTTCGGGCGCCTCATTCAGTGCGCGTGCGTCCAGAGCCGGGTCCGGGTCGGTTACACCAGCGACGTGACGAACCTCGTCACCGACCTCGCCGCCTTCTCGCCGACCTTCCTGCTCGCGGTGCCCAGGGTGTTCGAGAAGGTGTACGGCTCGTACCGGCATGCCGCGCACTCCTCGGGCCGGGGGGCACTGTTCGATCGCGCCGAGCGAACCGCGATCGCGTATTCACAAGCCCTCGACGAGGGTGGCCCCGGGCCATTGCTCCGGTTGCGCCACCGGCTTTTCGACAAGCTGCTCTACGGCCCGAAGCTGCGCGCGCCGCTCGGTGGCGCCCTGACGTACTCGGTTTCCGGCGGGGCCCCTCTCGGTCCGCGCCTCGGGCACTTCTTCCGCGGGATCGGAGTGACGGTATTGGAGGGCTACGGGCTGACCGAGACAACCGCCGCCTGCGCGGTGAACACCCCTCGGCACATGCGGGTCGGGACGGTGGGACGGCCCTCACCGGGCTGCGCGGTGAAGATCGCGGCGGACAACGACGAGATCCTGCTGCGCGGGCGGCCCGTCTTCGACGGCTACTGGGGCGACGACAGGGCGACCGCCGAGGTCCGCAGCGCGGACGGCTGGTTCCGTACCGGTGACATCGGTCAACTCGATCCCGACGGATACCTGACCATCACCGGCCGGATCAAAGAGATCCTGGTGACCGCGGCGGGCAAGAACGTCGCGCCGGCGCCTCTCGAGGACCGGATACGCAGCAACGCCCTGGTCAGCCACGCGATGGTGGTCGGCGACAAGAAGCGATTCATCGCGGCGCTCATCACCCTGGACGAGGAGGCGGTGGGCCGGTGGGCGCAGGCTCATGGCAAGCAAGCGGGTTCCGGCGCCGCGGGACACAGTGACGACCCGGGCCTCCGCCGTGAGATCCAGAAAACCGTCGACGAGGCGAACGCCGCGGTGTCCAGGGCCGAATCGGTGCGCCAGTTCCGGATCCTGCCGACCGACTTCGCGGAGGCCGACGGCACGCTCACACCGTCGTTGAAGATCCGACGGAGCGTCGTCGAGGCCAAGTACCGAACCGTCCTCGACGAGATCTACCGGGAGTGAGCGCGCTCAGCCGGTGAGCAGGTCCTGCAGGGTGCGTGCGGCCGACGACCACTGCCACCTGCTCTCGACCCAGGCCCGGCCGCGAGCTCCGAACGCCGCCGCCCGAGACGGATCGGCGAGCATCGTGGCAACCGCGTCCGCGACGCGCCCGACGGACCGGCCGTCGACCACCTCGCCGGTCTCGCCGTCGAGCACCGCGTCGGGTGCGCCGCCGCTGTCTCCGGCGACGACCGGCAGCCCACTTGCGGCCGCCTCCAGGAAGACGATTCCGAGGCCTTCGACCTCCAGACCACGCCGGCGGCTACGGCACGGCATCGCGAACACGTCGCCCGCGTCGTAGTGCGCCGGCAGCTCCGCCCAGGGCACCGCTCCGGTGATCACGACGTCCCGCTCCACACCGGCCTCGCGGGCGATCCGCGCGAGCCGGTCCCGGTACGGACCCCCGCCGACCAACAGAACCGCGGCGCCCGGAACCCGTCGACGGATCAGCGGCAGCGACCTTACGAGGACGTCCTGCCCTTTGCGGGCCACCAAGCGGCTCACGCAGACCACCACCGGGCGGTCGCCGAGCCGGTACCGCCGGCGAACCTCCGCTCCCCCGCAGCCCGGCCGAAACGCGTCGGTGTCCACGCCGCTCGAGAGGCGTACGAGTGCCGGACGCGGCCCGAGCGCGCGTTCCAGACGCCGGCGCGTGTAGGCGCCCAGATAGGTGACCACGTCCTGGGCGTCGCCGACCTTGCGGAGGATCTGTCTCGCCCCGGGCAGCAGCGCCCAGCCCACCTCGTGCCCGTGCGTCGAGGCGACCGTCCGGGCGATCCCGCCTCGCGCCCGCAACGTCGGGGCGAGCAGTCCGAGCGGAGCCGCGGCGCCGAACCACACCGACTCGCAGCCCTCGGCCCGCGCAATGGCGGCGGCGCGGCGCGCCACATCCGGACGGGGCAGCATGAGCGCGGTCGGATGCCGGATCACCGGGTACGGGAGTGCCGCGTCGAACCGAGCCGCACCATTCCAGGCGGGCGCGTACACGACGATCGCGCCGTCCGGTTGACGGGAGGCCAGTTCGTGGACGAACGCCTGGATACCCCCGGGGCGGGGAGGGAAGTCGTTCGTCACGACGAGCGTCCTCGCGGTCACGACCGGACAGCGTCGGCGACGTAAGCACGCCACCGCATGGTGAACTCGGCGGTGCCTTTCCCGGTCACCGTGCGAAGCGCCCCCTCGAGCGCGACCGCTGTGGGCTGATCGCTCTGGCCGACGAGGGTGTAGAGCCGGATCAGCTGCGCCTGACCGTACGTCGAGGCGACCATCCGGCACGCGAGCCATGCTTCCTCATAGCTGGCGGCTACGTGGGCACCCTGATTGCTCAGTTCTGCGTTGGCGGGAAGCGCCGCTGGAAGACCGCTTGCCGTCACGAGTTCGCGCAACTCGGACGTGACCGCGTGAGTGGGCAGCCCGGACCCGGTGAAGGCGACGTAGTCGGCGAGGCCCTCGACCAGCCACAGTGGCGTCGTCGAGCTGGTGACGTTCCGGCTCGCCGTATGAGTCAGCTCGTGGGTGAGGACGACGGTCCGACCCAGCGGACTGAGCTGGCCGAACGAGACGGGATTCAGCGTGATCCGATTTCCGGACTGCCGCTGGACCGCGCCGGTGCCGGCGAGCTCGGTCGACTGGACCGCCTCGACTTGAGCGGTGTTTCCGGTGACTCCCGTCAGCTCGGCGAATTGCTGCTGGGTTGCGGGAACCACCACTACGGCTCGTCGTGGCCACGCGGCCGTCCATACCGCCGAGACCCTCGGGATATCCTGGTCGACCTCTCTCGAGAGTGCCCGCAACATCGTCTCGTTGCCGGCAAAGCCGAGGACCAGACTCGAGGCCCCGCGGACCGCGACGACCTTTCCCTCATCCCAGAGCGCGGGCGCCGACGTATCTCCCGCCGCGTTGCGATCGGCGTCCGAGGCAAGCAACCACCGGCCGTTGCGCTCGGTGAAGGTGAGGACCTGGCGCTGTGTTGCGTCGCTGTCGTCGAATCCACGCAGCCGATACGCCAGTACAACGTTCACGGTCCAGGTGTTGGCCGTGCCGTATCGCGTAGGAGCCGTCGGAGCCGTTCCGCTCGCCGGATCGAGCTGGTAGTGCGCCGCGCTCAGCGACACCGCACTCAGTGAGGTGAAGAGTGCGGCCTGCTGGCGGGCGAACGTACGCTGTGCGGGATCGATATCGGCAAGGAAGGCGGCGCGGTCGTCGGCCAGGATCGCGCCGGCGCGGCGGGACAGCAGGGCGCGGATCGCGCCGGTACGGGCGTCGGGTTCGCTTAGCGCCGACCGGGTCGGATTGGCGAACGGTTGGGTCGCGGGGGGCACGGCGCTCGGCGTTGATCGAGAGGACGACCCGTCCGTCTCTCCGCTGCCGACCTGCACCGCCAGCAGGGAGCTGAAGGCGAGGAGGCCGGCAGTCGCGGCGTACCCGGCGGCACGCCTCGCGACTGCGGCGCGGACCGGACTCACGGCGGTGTGCCGCTCGGTGACCGCGGAGTCGCCACCAGCGGGGGAAGGTCTGAATCCCCCAGCGCGACGCTCGCCGCGCTGATCGAGGCCACCATGGCCGTGCTCGTGCGCCCAACCGTTGCCGCTGCCGCGTCGATCCGCAGGGAAGCGGCCTCGAGAGCCGGGTCCGACTCGCCTCGCATCTGGGTGTACGCGGCGATCGCGGCGACCGGATCGCGGTAACTCCCCTTGCGTTCCCGCTCGATCCAGGCGCGTTCCTGCGTCACCCGCTTGAGGATGGCCGGCAAGCCATCCGCGTACGCCTGGCCGCTGGCTCTGATCGCGTCCGCCTCATCATGTCCGGCGCGCTCGAGCCCGGCGATCGCCCCCACACCGGCGGCGCCGACATCGTCGGTCGGGCCCGCCTTCCGGGAGTCGGCGACCAGAGCGTCCAACGCGTTCTCGTAGAGCAGGACATCTGAGCGGCTGCGCGCCGCGAGCGGTGCGGCCGCGGACAGCAGGTCCGAAGCGTGCGGGACGAGGTCCCGTGCGCGCGCCGTACTCGCGGTCAGCACACTTTGGTTCGCGGCTCGCTCGGCGTGGACGGCCTGATCGAGCAGGGCGAGATCGGACAGCGCGACCCTCCGCGTGTCGTTGAACTTCGTGACCGCCGCGCTCAGCTTGGTCAGCGGCCGGCTCGTACTCGTGTCGGAACCCCCGCAACCCGCAAGTACACCCGCCACGACGAGCACGACGGCCGGAAGAAACTCCCGCTCACGCCGCCTCTCCCGCCGTTGCACCGCTCCGACCACCTCCGTACGTTACGACGTGCGCCGCGGCCCCCGCGGCCATGCGGTCCCGGGGGACTTCTTCGCAAGGCCCTTGGCGATGCCCGCTTTTTTTGCCGTCGCCTGCGTTGTCACCGTCCCGGGTGTCGGGAGGGCCGGAACCTTCTTCACCGCACTCCCCGTGGCCGCCTTCGTCGTCTTCGCGGTTGCGGCGCGCTTCGGGACGGGCTTCTTGGTCGGTGCTCGCACCGGGCCTTTGTGCGGGCCCTTGCGCGCGCCCTTCGTGCCGGCGCGCCGTGGCGACGACGTGTCCCGCACCGGATCTCGGACGACGACCTCCAAGCGCCCCACCCAGGCCCCGTCCGCGCGTCGATACGCACTCCACGTCGCGGTCTCGACCCGGGCGAACGCCATCCCCGCGAGGTTTGCGTCCACCGCCGCTCCGAGCGGTAGCGCCGAGGTCCCCGTGCGCGCCCGGGTGATGTTCATCGCGCGAATGGCGGTCAGCACGTTCTCCCGCTCCGAGCGCACCGGCCCGGCGTACCGCTCGATCCGCGACGGCGTGACGCCCGCCTCGGCAGCGACGTCCTCGACCGAGGCGCCCCCGCGCAGCCGCGCCTGAATCTCCTTCGGGCTCAACGCCGAGATCTGGGGCGCCGCGGGATCGGGAGCAACGCCGCGCACCGCCCGCTGGATGCGGTCGTCGACGACTACCTCATGGGTCGCTCTGCTCTCGGCAGTCGGTGCGAGGAGAAGCCGTGTCCCGTCCGCACTGATCGACACGACGACCAGCTGGCGCACGGACACCCCTCTCGCCTCGCCGACCCCGGCGGGATCGCATGATCGCGCTCATGATGGCCGATCCGAGCCCGGCGGGATAGCGCGGGCGCACCGGGATGCTTCTCGAGCTTCGTGCCGCAGACGTACATCGGCCGCGAGCTTCTCGATGGCTGGCCCGACGCCTCAACCGGTTTCGCGATGCTCGTGGCGGTGCCGCAACGCCGGGACGAGCCCCACCTCGGCGAGCGAGCCGAGGGCGTCGTACTCGGCGGGATCGAGGTGCAAGGTGCCCGTCGACCCGGCCGGGTCACCGAACACCACGCCGATGACGCAGTCGCCGCAGGCGACCTCGCGCATCTCGCAGGACGTGCAGTCGATGATCATCAGTCCTCCTCGTGCCACCGGCGAAGCGGCGGCCTGACGGAAGGCTAGGCAGAACCACTGACAGTCTCGGCCGACCCCGATCCCGGCCTGGGTACGAGTTCGACGCTGTCGAGATTGCCGCACCACCGGCATGTGACGTGCTCGATCACGTCCTCGATCACCTCGCGGTCCTCGACCACCTGCGTGCCGGAGAGGTCGGCGTGCACGAAATCGCGACTCAGCGTGCGGCGGCTCACGTCGAAGCGGGTCAGATTCCCGCATCCTACGCAGCGCCACCGGGTCGAGGCGTCGGGAGGCTGGATCGGCACGGCCCAGCGTATCCAGGCGGGGGTCAGCGGCCCGCGAGCGCGACACGGATCCGCTCGGCCGCGGCATCGAGATCCGCGGGATCGGGATCGGGGTCGGCGCGGGAAAAGTCGATGTCGCGCTCGGCGTCGATCGGAACGAGATGCAGATGCACGTGTGGCACCTCCAGCCCGAGCGCGAGCAGGGCCACCCTCCGGCACGGAAACGCGGAGCGCACCGCCGCACCCACCGTGCCGGCCGCGGCGAACAGCGCGTCGCGTGTTGCCGTATCGAGGTCGAGCCAGTCCTCGACCTCGGCGCGCGGCACGACCAGGGTGTGACCCGGGCGGAGCGGCGAGATCGTCAAGAACGCGACGACCGACGGGTCCTCGTACACGAAGCGCCCCGGAATCTCACGATCGATGATCCTGGTGAACACGCTCGGCATCGCAGGAGCGTAACGGCCGCGGCTACCTCCGTGGATTGTCCGAGCCCCTCCTTAGCGTCGCCCCGTGACCGGAACCGTGCGGCAGGCGAGCTTCGACGAGCTCGGCACGCCGCTGTCGACAGCGACGTTCGTCGTCGTCGACCTCGAGACCACCGGCGGCTCGGCCCGGGACGACGCGATCACCGAGATCGGGGCGGTCCGGGTGCGCGGCGGCGAGAGTCTCGGCGAGTTCCAGACGCTGGTACGTCCGAGCACCCCAATCCCGCCGTTCATCTCGGTGCTCACCGGCATCACCGACTCGATGGTCGCGTCCGCCCCCCCGATCCGCGCTGTGTTGCCGAGCTTTCTCGAGTTCGCGCGCGGAGCGACGCTGGTCGCCCACAACGCGCCCTTCGACGTGGGGTTCCTTCGGCAGGCCTCCGCCGACCTGGGGCTGTCCTGGCCGGCTTTCGCCGTGCTCGACACGGCCCGGCTTGCGCGCCGCGTCCTGACCCGCGACGAGACGCCGAACTGCACACTGTCCACACTCGCCCGCCTGTTCGCGACGCGCGTCCAGCCGTGCCACCGGGCGCTTGCCGACGCCGCGGCAACGGTCGACGTTCTGCACGGGCTCCTCGAGCGGGTGGGCAACCTCGGTGTCCACACGGTCGAAGAGCTGATCGGATTCTCCAGCCAGGTCCCCGAGCGGGTCCGGCGCAAGCGCCACCTCGCAGCCGGACTTCCCGCCGGGCCCGGCGTGTACGTCTTCCGGGACGGGCAGGGGCGCCCTTTGTACATCGGGAAGAGCCACGATGTGCGGGCGCGCGTCCGGTCCTATTTCACCGCCGCGCAGACGCGGCGCCGCATCACCGAGATGGTTTCTCTCGCGGAGCGGATCGACGCAGTCAGCTGCCCGACCACGCTGGAAGCCGACGTCCGCGAACTTCGGCTGATCGCCGCCGAACTGCCGCCCTACAACCGCCGATCGCGCCACCAGTTCGCCGGCCACTGGGTAGCGATGACGGAGGAACGCTTCCCGCGACTGGCGCTCGTCCGCCGACCCCGGCCCGAAGGTTCCGTTCAACTGGGTCCGTTCGCCAGTCGGCGTTCGGCCGAGCTGATCCGCGCCGCTCTCCACGACGCCGTCCCGCTACGCCCGTGCACGATCCGGATCCCCCTGCATCCGGTGGCGGGCGCGGCGTGCGCGTTGGCCGAGATCGGCCGGTGCGGCGCCCCTTGCGACGGAAGCGAGCCCGCCGACGCCTACGCCCGGCACGTGGCGGAGATCAGAACCGCCTTCACCACGGATTCCCGCGAGGTGGCCGCACGACTGGTCCAAAAGATGAGCCACACCGCGGCGGCGGGAAGATACGAACACGCCGCTGAGCAACGCGAGCGGTGGGCAGCACTCGTTCGTGCCCTCGCCGCGGGTCAGCGACGGAGCGCAGTGCGCGAGCTGCCCGAGCTTCTGGCCGCGCGGCGCCGGGCGGGCGGATGGGACCTCGTTCTCGTCCAGCACGGCCGGCTCACCGCCAGCGCGCACGCTGCTCCAGGAACCGATCCCTGGCCGCACGTCGACGCGCTCCGGGCAACCGCCGAAACCATGCTCCCGGACGCGGCCGATCGTTCGGCGCACGTCTCGCCGACGGAGCCGCAGCGCCGCACGAGCGCCGAGGAGACCGACTGCGTCCTGCGCTGGCTCGAGGCCCCGGGCACTCGCCTCGTCCATCTCACTGGTGTGTGGGCGAGCGCCGCTGCGGGAGCCGAAGGTCTTCTTGCACAGATACCTGTCGTTTGATGCTCCCGATCGGTAGCCTTTGCCGGGGAGAAACGGAGCGCGAGATGTCGTTCGCCGCTATCGACGAGCAGGCCGATCTGGATTCGGCGGCCGAGGCCGCGCGCCTCCGCGTCGTCGTCGGCCGCATGACGCGCCTGTTGCGACAGCACAATCCCGGCGGTCTCACCCAGGGGCAGCTTTCCGCACTCGTCACGATCGAGGTCGAGGGGCCGCTGCGGATGAGCGAACTCGCCTCCCGGGAGGGGGTCGCCGCCCCGACGATGACCAGGGTCGTCAGCGCGCTCGAGGACTCCGGCCTGTTGGTACGTACCGCCGATCCGGGCGACGGACGCTCCAGCCTCGTGACGCTGAGCGCCGTTGGCACCGCTCGTCTCGCCGAGGTCCGAGCCGGACGGGCGGCACTGCTCACCCGGCGCGTCGAGGGGCTCACCCCCGACGATCGCCGTGCTCTGCGAGCCGCCATTCCGGCACTGGAGCGGCTTGCCCAGACGACAGATCCGGCAAGCCGAGCATGACCGGTCCCAGCCGCGGCGGCGGCGATGCTCCGTATCCCCTGATCACCCTGTCCGCCGCCTACGGCGCAGGTGGGAGCGTCGTCGGCCCCGGGGTTGCGGAGGCCCTCGGGGTGCCGTTTCACGACCGGGCCATTCCGGCGGCCGGCGCCGCCCAACTCGGCGTCGACGTCGACAGTGTCGAGGCCCACGACGGGCGCGCGGAACGGGGTCTGGCCAGGCGGGTGCGCGCCGCCGCCAGGCTCCCCGGCTCGACGCTCGGGGGGATGG
>CAXTUZ010000006.1:0-12947 GCA_964247525.1 uncultured bacterium | reverse complement strand
CCCGCGGGTGGTGTCGACCCTCGCCGCCATCGAGGAGACCCTGGTCACCGACACCCGAATCGTCGACGAGACGCTCGTTGCGGACCGCATCGCCTCGCTCGTCCGCAGCATTGCCGACGGAGCTCACGCCGAGGGCGGCGGAGTCCTCCTCGGACGCGCGGGCGCGGCAGTGCTCGCGGGGCGGCCCGACGCGTTCCACATCCGCCTGCACGGCCCGCCGGATGCACGTATCGCTCAGGCACGCCGGCTGCGGGGACTGTCCGAGAAGACGGCGCGAAACCGTCTCAACGACAACGATGTCGCCCGGGAGGCGTACGTCAAGCGTCTGTACGGCCGTGACCCCCGGAGCCCGGGTCTCTACGACCTGATGCTCGACAGCACCTCGATCTCGCTGGAGGACTGCGTCGCCCTGATCACGTTCGCGGTCACGCAGCGCAGATCCGCGCTGCTCGAGAAGTCCGCGAGCACGCCGGCGACACCCGAGCCCGCGCACAGCACGTGATCACGGCGATCGTCCTGATCACGACCGAGGTCGGCCGGATCCCCGAGACTGCGACTGCCCTCGCCGACCTGCCGGCGGTGCGTGAGGTGTACTCGGTCGCGGGCGACGTCGACCTGGTCGCGATCGTCGGGGTGTCACGGCACGAGGATTTGGCGGACGCCATTGCCGGTGGAATCAACAAAGTGGACGGTGTGGTCGCGACGACCTCGATGGTCGCGTTCCAGGCATACAGCCGGCACGATCTGGACGCCGCGTTCTCGCTCGGTGACTGAGCGGACGCTCAGCTCGCGCCGCCCTCCGCCCGCACCTGCTGACTGACCCGGACCCACTGCTCCAGAGCACCAGCCGCGGCGCCGGAGTCAATCGATCGTGCGCAGCGCTCCAGCGCCGCGGAAAGCTGCGCATCGAGACCACCGGGCGCAGGTGCGTACGCCACCCACCCGGCAGCGGCATTCAACAGCACCGCATCGCGGACCGGCCCGGGCTCACCGGACAGCAACTCCCGGCACACCGCGGCGTTGAAAGCCCGGTCTCCGCCGCCGAGATTCCCACCGGTCAGACCGAATCGAGAAGGTTCGAGCACCACCTGCGACACCGCACCGTTCCGGACCCACCACACGCGCGACGCCGCGGCGGTGCTCAGCTCGTCGAGTCCGTCGTCCCCCCGCACCACGAGCGCATCGGTGCCACGCTCCGCGAAAACGCCGGCCACCACGGGACACAGCCGCGCGTCCGCCACCCCGACCACCTGGGCCGCGGGTCGCGCCGGGTTCGTCAGCGGACCGAGGACGTTGAACACGGTCGGTATCCCGAGCTCACGCCGGGTGGGCCCGGCGTACCTCATCGAAGGGTGGAAGACCGGAGCAAAACAGAACGCCGGGCTTCCTGCCGCGATGCTGGCGGCAACCGCCGAGGGCGGCAGATCGATCGCCACTCCCAACTCTTCGAGCAGATCCGCTGACCCGCAGCGCGAAGAGGCCGCACGGTTTCCGTGCTTGACCACCGCTGCACCGGCCCCCGCGAGCACGAACGCCGCCATCGTCGAGATGTTGACCGTATCCGCCTGATCTCCACCCGTACCGCAGGTGTCGACGGTTCGAAGACCGGTGGGCACGGCGAGCGGCTCGGCGTACTCCAGCATCACTGCGGCGAGCGCCGCGACCTCCGCTGCGCTCTCGCCACGAGCGCGCAGCGCGACGACGAACGCGGCGATCAGCGCCGGGCTTGCGTCACCACCCATCACGTGACGCATTGCCCAGTCCGCGTCGGCGGCGTCCAGCTCCCGCCCGGCGAGCAGCGCGGTCAGCAGGTCGGACCACCGGGTCACCCGTGGCGCAGGCCGAACCGCGGCCGCTCCCCCGCCACCTCGGGTGTGCCGGGGCCCTGTGCCCGCGCGAGCAGCAGCCGGACCACGGTCTCGCTCAGCGCGAAGGGATCGATCGGCAGCGCAAGCACCGCCTCGGCACGCGACCACCGCGCCAGCCACGCGTCATCGCGGCGGGCGACCAGCAACACGGTGGCCGGCGGGTCACGCACCTCGTCCTTGAACTGCCGAGCAAGGCCCATGCCGCCGGTCGGCCACGCCTCACCGTCGAGGATCGCGACATCGATCCCACCCGCGTCCACCGATGCGACGACCGCGGGGCCGTCGGCACACTCGACGTACTCCACCCGTCCCACCTCGGGTGAGGGAACCCGGCCGAGCGCGGTCCGGATCTGGGCGCGGATCTGCTGGTCGTCGCTGTAGACGAGAACCGTGCTCACAACAGCGGGACTCTACCCGCGCGGTGCCACATCGATCCGGGGAAGCTGGCGGCGACCCGTTTGCAATGCCGGACCACGGGCAGATAATGAGAATCGTTCTCAGCGCGTCGGGTGTCCGCTCATCCGCAGGGATCAACCGTAGGGAAAGGACAGTCCTGTGCCCGCCACGCTCACCCCACAGCGACGCGCCGTCCTCGAGGCCCTGCGCGCGAGTCACGACCATCCCACCGCGGCCGACGTCTACGAGCGCGTCCGCGGCGAGTGCCCCGGCATCGGCGCGGCAACGGTGTACCGCTCTCTCGCCTTCTTGGTCAACGCCGGGTACGCGAGTGAGTTGCGCCTCGAACGCGGAGCGGCCCGTTTCGACGCCAACACGACGCGGCATGACCACCTGATCTGCGACCGCTGTGAGAAGACCATCGACGTCGAGGCGCTAGCGTCGCCGCTCGAACTCGCGACCGATCTCGGCCTGCGCGAGCTCGCCGACCGCTCCGGTTTCACCATTACCGCGTACGACTTGCGACTGCGGGGCAGATGCCCCGAGTGCCAGCACGACTGACCGCGACCTTGAACCCGACATCACCCGACCCCGATCACCCGAAGGAAGGAACGGCATGCCCGCTCTAGATGGCACCAAGACGCACGACAACCTGAAGGAGGCGTTCGCCGGCGAGAGCCAGGCCAACCGCCGGTACCTCTATTTCGCGCGCCGCGCGGATATCGAGGGAAACACCGATGCCGCGGGCCTGTTCCGCGACACCGCCGAGGGCGAGACCGGCCACGCGTTCGGCCACCTCGATTTCCTGGCCTCGGTCGGGGACCCGGCAACGGGAGAGCCGATCGGCGGCACCGAGAAGAACTTGGCGAGCGCGGTCGCCGGTGAGACGTACGAGTTCACCGCGATGTACCCCGGCTTTGCCAAGACGGCGCATGATGAGGGCTTCGAGGAGGTCGCCGACTGGTTCGAAACACTCGCGCGGGCCGAGAAGACCCACGCGGGCCGTTTCCAGAAAGCCCTGGACGGAGCGAAGGCGAGCGCCTGAGCGACGAGCGCGTCAGCCCCGGCCCCACGCGGTGACCGGCCCTCCCCGCATCAAACGGGAACGGCCCCTAACCGCCCGACAAGTCTCGAAACACCCCACCTCGATAGGAGTTCGCGATGCCCGGCACCCTGACCCGTGCTGCTATCACCACCGACCACGCCGCATATGCCGCGCGCCGACCGGCCGAGCGGTCACGGATGATTCCCCTTCGGCGTAGCCGTCGGATACGCGTGGGTGACATGCTGTCCTTCTCGTTCGAGAATGCCGCAACGCTCGAGTATCAGGTCCAGGAGATGGTGTTCACCGAGCGCCTCACCGAACCCACCCATGTCGACCACGAACTCGAGATCTACGGGCGCATGCTGCCGACGTCGCACAGCCTGGTGGCAACCATGCTCGTCGAACTCACCGATCCGCTCACCGTCAAATCGGAACTCGCGCGCCTCGACGGCCTGCAGCGCTCGGTCCGCATCGAGGTCGAGCGCCAGGGCGCACAGGGCTCCCCGTGGACCGCGCGGGGCGAGGAGATCGCCGGCACGGACGAAGATCTCCCGGAGACGAGCGCCCTCGTCAGTGTTCACATGCTGCGGTTTCGCTTCGGCGACGCGGCGCGGGATGCATTCCGAGATCCCGCGGTGGGTGCATCGCTCGTCGTCGACCATCACGGTTACGCCGATGACACCCCGATCAGCGGTGACCTTCGAACGGCGTTGCTGGCAGATCTGACGCTCGCCGGCTAGCCGGGTCGCCCACGCTCATGGCCGGCGAATCGGGCCGTTCGTGGGAAAGCCGACCGTGTGGGCGTAGCACTGCGGACCGGGGTTGTACGACGAAAGTCGCTCCCCGCACACGCTGCACATCCGTACGGTGGACGCGTCCCGCACGGGTCGCCGACCTGGAGAATTGCTGATCGCCGGTGTCCGGGTGCCCTTGGTCACAACCTCACGGTATGTGACCGCGGTCACCGCGGTCAACCGTGTAGGTCGCCCGGATCGGCGCCGGACACGGCGGGTCGTCCCATCGCGCCCCGCCCCGCGGCGCGTGCCAGAATGCCTGCGTGGCAGCCGCAACCGCGATCGAGGGCGCGCCGATTCACGGGGTGCAGGAACGTCCGTCGATCGTTTCCGTGGGCACGATGGTGTGGCTGTCCAGCGAGCTGATGTTCTTCTCCGCACTGTTCGCGATGTACTTCACCGCACGCTCGGTGATCGGCGAGGCGAACTGGCCGCCGGAGGGTACCCATCCGAGGACGCTGTATTCGGCGGTCTTCACGCTGATCCTGGTGGCGTCGTCGGCGACCTGCCAGTTCGGTGTGTTCGCGGCCGAGCGCGGCGACGTGTACACACTTCGCCGCTGGTACGTCGTGACCTTCCTGATGGGGCTGACCTTCGTTCTCGGGCAGGCGAACGAGTACCGCATGGAGGTCGCCGCGGGACACACCTTCCGCTCCGACACCTACGACTCGCTCTTCTATCTCACGACCGGATTCCACTTCCTGCACGTCTGCGGTGGGCTCGTCGCGTTCCTGTTCGTGCTCGCCCGCTCCACCGTCGGGCGGTTCACACCCGAGAAGGCGACTTCGGCGATCGTGACGTCGTACTACTGGCACTTCGTCGATGTCGTCTGGATCGGGCTCTACGCGACGATCTACGTGCTCAAGTGAACCGGCCGCACGCCGTGGCGTCTCCCTCCGTATCCGCCCCGCGGCCTCGCCGTCGTGTCCCGTTCGCGGTGACAATTATCGTCGCGCTCGCGTTGACAGGTGCGCTGTGGTCGCTGCTCGCGCCCAGCGGTCACGCCGATGCCGGTAGCGATCCGACCGCCGTCGCGCAGGGCAAGGAGCTTTTTGCGCAGGGGTGTGCGTCCTGCCACGGCGTGCAAGGCGAGGGCGTGGCGGGGCGCGCTCCGAGCCTCATCGGTGTCGGCTCCGCGGCGGTCGACTTCCAGGTGTCCAGCGGCCGGATGCCGCTGGCCCAGATCGGCGTGCAGGCGGAGCGGGGTCCCTCGCGGTACAGCCAGAGCGACATCGACAAGCTTGGCGCGTACGTCCAGTCGCTCGGCGGCGGCCCACAGGCCCCGAACGTGACCAGCGCCGATGTCGCGGCCGCGAACCTGTCCGGCGGCGGGGAGATCTTCCGGGCGAACTGCGCGGCATGCCACAACTTTGCCGGAGCCGGTAACGCGCTCGAAATGGGCCGTTACGCGCCGAGTCTCGGGAGCGCGTCGAGCAAGCAGATCTACGAGGCGATGCTCACCGGGCCCGAGTCGATGCCCGTCTTCGGGGATAAGCAGATCACGCCCGCCCAGAAAGTCGCGGTGGTCAAGTACATCGAGTCGCTCCGGCACGGGGCCGATCCCGGCGGCGCGAACCTCGGCCACCTCGGACCGATCCCCGAGGGACTGCTGATCTTCATCGTCGGGATCGGCGGTCTGGTCCTCGCGACCATCTTCATCGGGACCAAGACATGAGCGAGATCCAGCCGGCGGCGAGGCCGGCACAGACGCCGCTGCCGGGCACCAGAGCGGACGAGATCCGGGTTCTTCGTGACGTACTGGATCCACACGAAGACCGACAATTTCGTCAACGCGATGTACGGCCTGTCGCTGGCGCTCGCCCTCGGCGGGATCGGGTTCGGTGCCGTGCTGTGGGCGAAGGTGCTCATGCCGCACGAGCTCGCGGTACAGGAGCGTCATCCGTTCGGATCCCGGCCCGAGGATGCGCAGGAAGCCGCCGAGACGTTCCGCGCCGGAGTCGAAGGCAGCGGGATCGCCCGACGTCCCCTCCTGCGCCGCTCCCTGCTCCTCGCGAGCGGCCTGATCGCGCTCCCGCTGATCGCGCCACTGCGGTCGTTCGGGCCCAAGCCCACCGCCGCTGCGCTCAACCACACGCGGTGGACGCCTGGCGCGCGAATGGTGCTCGCGGACGGGACCACGCTGCTGAAGGTCGGTGACATCGAGACCAACGGCATTGCCACCGTCTTCCCCGAGGGCCACACCGACGCCGACGCGGCCGCGGACTCCGCGACCCTTCTGATCAACCTCGGTCCAGACGTGGTGACCGACAAGATCCGGCCCAAGTCGGCGCAGGGTTACGTCGCCTTCTCCCAGGTGTGCACGCACGCCGGCTGCCCAGCTCGCCTGTACAGCCAGCAGACGCACACACTGCTCTGCCCGTGCCACCAGTCCCAATTCGCCGTCCTGCGGGGAGCCAAGCCCGCGGCCGGCCCCGCCACCCGATCGCTTCCTCAACTGGCGATCACCATCGACAAGGACGGATACTTCAGGGCAGTAAGTGACTACGACGAGCCCGTCGGGCCTGGCTTCTGGGAGCGCGGATGACCGTGAGCGATACGCCGGTTTCCGACACCGAAGTTTTCGACAGCCGCCGGCCGCGAAAGTCGCAAACGGGAGCGGGCAAGGCAGTCGGCGGCGTCGGCAGATTCCTCGATGACCGCCTCGGCGCGGCGCGCGGCCTGCGCGAGAACCTGAACAAGGTCTTCCCGGACAACTGGTCCTTCATGATCGGGGAGATCGCACTCTACAGCTTCATCATCCTGTTGATCACCGGCGTGTACCTCACGTTCTTCTTCCAGGATTCGACGGCGCTGGTGTCGTACCACGGCAGTTACACCCGGCTGCGCGACGTGCCGATGAGCGCGGCGTACGCCTCGACGCTGAACATCTCCTTCGATGTCCGCGCCGGATTGCTGGTCCGGCAGATCCACCACTGGGCCGCGCTGCTGTTCATGGCGAGCATGATCGTGCACGCGGGGCGCGTGTTCTTCACCGGCGCCTATCGTAAGCCGCGCGAGCTGAACTGGCTTCTCGGCGTCGGTCTCGTCACGCTCGGCATCGTGGAAGGCTTCGCCGGCTACTCGTTGCCGGACGATCTGCTCTCCGGTACCGGGCTGCGGATCGCATACTCCATCGCCGAATCGATCCCGGTCATCGGCAGCTGGGCGGCGTTCCTGCTCTTCGGTGGGGAGTACCCGGGCACCCACATCATCGAGCGCCTCTACGTCATCCACATCCTGCTGGTTCCGGGCATCATCCTTGCCCTGATCAGCGCCCATCTCGGCCTGGTCTTCTACCAGAAGCACACCCAGTTCCCCGGCCCAGGCCGGACCGAGACGAACGTCATCGGCGAGCGAATGTTCCCCGCGTACGGCGCGAAGGCCGGTGGATTCTTCGCCATCGTGTTCGCCATGCTCGCCCTGCTCGGCGGTCTTGCGCAGATCAACCCGATCTGGCTCTACGGCCCGTACGATCCCGCCAACGTCTCCGCCGGATCTCAGCCCGACTGGTACGTCGGTTTCCTCGACGGAGCGGTTCGCATCATGCCGAACTGGGAGTTCCGGGGCTGGGGATACGACATCCCGTTCATGCTGCTCGTCCCGGGCGTGGTCATCCCGGGCATCATGTTCACGCTGTTCGCGCTCTGGCCGTGGATAGAACAGCGCATGACCGGCGACTACGGCTACCACAACCTGTTGCAACGGCCGCGAGAGTCGCCGAAGCGGGCCGGCTACGGGATGATGGCCTTCACGTTCTACTTCGTGCTCGTCGCAAGCGGCGGCAATGACGTGGTCGCTTCGATCTTCCACCTCTCGCTGAACGTGCTGACCTGGGCGGGGCGCATCGCCCTGTTCGTCCTGCCTCCTATCGCCTACCTCGTCACGAAGAAGATCTGCGAGGCGCTCAACCGCAAGGACGCCGCCGAACGGGATCACGGTTACGAGACCGGCATCATCCGGCGACTCCCCTCCGGTGAGTTCATCGAGGTGCACGCCCCGTTGCCGGACAAGCAGGCACCGCAGCTCGCGCCCGTCGAGACCACGACGTTCGCTGAACTCGCCGCGGCGAACGCACACGACGAGTTGGTGCGCGTCGGCGCGGGTGACGAACACGCCACCGGCCGGCACAACGGCGATGCCGGGTCGCACGGCGCGGCACGTGGGCTCGCCGGATTCTTCGGAGTCGGTCGCAAGGACTCCTGACCGGCCGACTCGCCCGATGCTGGGGCAATGGACGAAAATAGGGAGGCGCACCACCGGTAAGGTTTCGTGCGGTGTGGAGCATCCTGCGCCAGCGTGACTTCCGGTTGCTGTGGTTGAGTCAGAGCGCGAGTGTGATCGGAGATGCACTCGTCGTCGTGGCGATCGGCTTGTTCGTCACCCGCCGCACCGGACACGTCGCCGATGTGGGCCTCGTGCTCTCCGCGTACGCGGTGCCCTTCACGCTCTGCTTGCTCATCGGTGGTGTGATCGCCGACCGCCTGCCGCGCCGCCGTATCATAATCGCGACGGACGTCGTGCGCGGGTCGTTGCACGCGCTGCTCGCCGTACTGATCGCGACCGGAGTTGTGCACATCTGGCACATGGTGATCATCGGCGGGTGCTACGGGGCGGCGGAGGCGTTTTTCCGGCCCGCGTACATGGGACTCATCCCCCAAGCGGTCGCCGAGGCCGACATTTCGCGCGCGCAGGCGTTGACGGGCATCAGCAACGAGGTGGCGATGTTCGCCTCACCGGCGCTGGCGACCGCGCTGCTCCTCGGGTTCGGCGGCTCGGTCGTGTTCGCGCTCGACGCGGCGACCTTCGCGCTCTCCGCGGCGCTACTGTCCCGACTGACGGTCCGACAACGCGGCGAGCCGGCACATGACGACGGCTCCGCCCTGTGGCACGACCAGCGGGCGGGCTCGCAAGCCGTGCGGGAACGGGACTGGGTCTGGGCCACGATCGCCGGCTTCAGCTGCGCGCTGCTGCTGGCCCTCGCGCCGTTCTTCGTGCTCGGCGCCCGGATCGCCCACGACGAGTACGGCTCGAGCGCGGTGTACGGCTGGGCCAGTGCGGCCTGGGGCGCGGGGACGGTGACAGGAGTGGTCATCGGCGCCCGGTGGCAACCGCACCATCCGATTCGGGCCGGTCTGCTGCTCGCGGTGCCGTGGCCGGCGGCCCTGGCGGTGTACGCCCTCGGTGTGCCCGTCGGCATTGCCTACCTGGCCATCGCGGCGTCCGGGTTCGGCATCGGCGCATTTCAGGTGTGGTGGGAGACAGCGCTCGCAGAACGCATCCCGCCGCATCTGCTCTCGCGGGTCTCGGCGTGGGATTGGATGGGATCGCTCGCCCTGCTCCCGTTGGGGTACGCCGTCGCCGGGCCGCTGGCCGACCACGTCGGTGCTCGGCCCGTGCTGATCGTCGGCGGGACACTCGGGACGCTCGCCATGCTTACCGCGCTGTTGCCGCGCCAGACCAGGACGCTACGGCGGCTGGGGGTGCCCTCCGCCGTCCCGCCAGGGCCGGACGTGCTCGAAGATCGGATTCGCACCGCGGTCGCGGGCCAGCGCTGACGTCGCGGGCTCAGATCATCGTGATCGGATCGATCCCGATGGCCTCTTCGGTGTGCAGGTGGTTGCCCCGATAATGCTCGAACAGCAGGCCCGTGATCGACAGCAGCAGGGTGACGACGGCGATGAAGCTGATCCACAGACCGAAGATGAAGCCGAGCACGAGAACGTTCGCCGACAGCGCCATGGCGATGGGCCACGGCGATCCGGGGCTGAAGTGCCCGAGGTCCCCGGCGCCCTCGCTGATCTCCCCGTCAACGCGGTCCTCGGGACGGGGGCCGGTACGCCGAGCGGTGTATCCCAAATACAGCGCGCACAGCCCGGTGAGACAGGCGGCGAGAGCGATGCACGTCGTACCGGTCGGGTCCCCGGACGCGAACCAGTACACGATGTCGGACCCGACGAGGAAGATACCGATCACCGCGAAGAAGTAACTCTCGACCCTGCCCATCGCTGCGCTCCCGGCTCAGTTCGTGGACGCGTGGAAGTCGGGACGGCCGGCGAACTGCGGATAGTGCATGTCGAACGCGGGTCGTTCGGAACGGATCCGGGGCAGGGA
Organism: uncultured bacterium; assembly: GCA_964247525.1. Lineage (GTDB taxonomy): Bacteria > Actinomycetota > Actinomycetes > Mycobacteriales > CAJCIY01 > DASYGP01. The sequence goes on along the minus strand of CAXTUZ010000006.1, from coordinate 2,733 downwards.
CAAGAAGTTGTGGCGGGGCGGCGGACACGAGGTTGCCCATTCGAGTGAGTTGCCGTAACCCCACGGATCCTCGCTGTCCACGTACTCACCGCTGACGTGGGTCTTCCACACGTTGTAGAAGAACGGGATCATCGAGAGTCCGAGCAGGATTGCGCCGGCCGACGAGATCGTGTTCAGCGTGGCGTACTGCGGGTCGTAGGAGGAGTACCGCCGCGGCATGCCCTTGATCCCGAGCCAGTGCTGGACCAGGAACGTGACGTGGAAGCCGATGAACAACGTCCAGAAGTGCACCTTGCCCAGCCGATCGTCGAGCATCTTGCCGGTGAACTTGGGCCACCAGAAGTAGAAGCCCGCGAACATGCCGAAGACGACGGATCCGAACAGCACGTAGTGCATGTGGGCGACCACGAAGTACGAGTCCGTGACGTGGAAGTCGATGGGCGGGCTGGCGAGCAGGACGCCGGTCAGGCCCCCGAACAAGAACGTGATCAAGAAGCCCAGGCACCACAACATCGGTGTCTCGAAAGTCAGGGAGCCGCGCCACATCGTACCGATCCAGTTGAAGAACTTGACCCCGGTGGGGACGGCGATCAGGAACGATAGGAACGCGAAGAACGGCAGGTTCACGGCGCCGGTCGCAAACATGTGGTGGGCCCACACCGTCATCGACAGCGCACCGATGGAGATGGTGGCCATGACCAGGCCCTTGTATCCGAACAACGGCTTACGGCTGAAGACCGGGAGCACCTCGGTGATGATCCCGAAGAACGGCAACGCCACGATGTAGACCTCGGGGTGGCCGAAGAACCAGAACAGATGCTGCCAGAGGATCGCACCACCGTTCTCCGAGTCGAAGATGTGCGACCCGAAGCGCCGGTCGGCCTCCAGCGCAAGCAACGCGGCGCCGAGCACGGGGAAGGCCACCAGCGCGAGGAGCGCGGTGACCAGCATGTTCCAGGTGAAGATCGGCATCCGGAACATGGTCATGCCCGGGGCACGCAGCGTGAGGATCGTGGTGATGAAGTTGACCGAGCCCAGGATCGTCCCGAGGCCCGACATGGTCAGCCCCAGGATCCACATGTCCGCGCCGACCTCGGGTGAGAAGACCTGGCTGTTGAGGGGCGCGTACGCGAACCAGCCGAACGCCGCCGCGCCGCCCGGGGTCAGGAAGCCGGCAAGGACGATGAGGCCGCCGAACAGGTACAACCAGTACGCGAACGCGTTCAGGCGGGGGAAGGCGACGTCCGGCGAGCCGATCTGCAGCGGGATGAGGTAGTTCGCGAACCCGAATGCCATGGCCGGTGCGAACAGGTACATCATCAGCGAGCCGTGCATGGTGAGCAGCTGGTTGTACAGCGAGGGCGAGAGGAAGTCGTCGCCTGGCCGAGCAAGCTCCGCACGCATCAGCTCGGCCATGACGCCTGCAGCGAGGAAGAAGAAGAACGCGGTTCCCATGTAGAGCACGCCGATGCTCTTGTGGTCCGTCGTCGTGAGGTAGCCCCACAGACCCGGGCCCTTGCGGCGCGCCGGGGCGTGCTCGTGTGTGTGCTCGTCGGGCTGCAGCTCGATCCCGCCGACCGAGGGCGGCGGCTCGGAGATCAGGGTCACGACACGCTCCCCACGGGTGTCTGCGCGAGCACCCAGTCGGGCACCGGCTGGACGCGCCCGTCGTCTTTGGACGTCTGCAGGAACTGCTGGTAGGCCGTCGGCGACACGACCTTCATCTCGAAATTCATCCTGGCATGGTCGTAACCGCAGAGTTCGGCGCAGTGTCCCCGAAAGGTGCCCTCCCGGCTGATCTCCGTGATCTCCCAGCTGTTCACCCGGCCCGGAATGACGTCCTCTTTGAACAGCAGGGCCGGCACCCAGAAGTCGTGGATGACGTCGTTGCTGTGCTCCTGGAACTGGATCCGCGTCCCGGTCGGGACCACGAGCGTCGGCTCGCTGGTGTTCGATGAGCCGGTGACGTACACGGCCTGACCCGAGGGAACCCCGACCTTCGCGCTGTCGTCGAGGTAACGGAAGGTCCAGCCCCACTGGAAGCCCTCGACGTCGATGACGGTCACTCCGTGCTTCGCGGGCGCCGTCGTCGTCTTCTGCACGTAGATCTCGTCCCGCGCGGTGTAGAAGAACAGTGCGCCGATGATGACCATGGGGACGGCCGTGTAGAGCAGCTCGATCGGAAGGTTGTAGCGCACCTGTGCAGGGAGCTCGTCGCCGTGTTTGCGGTAGGCGAGGATCGTGTAGCCGATCAGCAGCGCGACGAACCCGCCCACGACGCAGGCGGCGATGCACGACCCGATCCACATGTTGCGCATGCGGTCGCCCTGCGGGGTGATGGACTTCGGGTATCCGAACGAGGCGTCACACGCCGACGTCGACAGTACGACGAGCAACGCGGGAAGTGCGAGTGTCGCGCGGCGCCGGTATGCGGCCGAACGAGACTTCTCTGCCACGTGACCGGAACCTCTCCCAGAGCCAGTTTTCACTCACACGGAACGGCCGCGATGCTATCTCAGCGTGCCGGAGCAGACCTGCTGGAGCGCCGGTCAACGGCGCGGGGTGTGTCGGTGTGACATGGGGCGATGCAGGTGGACACGGCCTACCTCGACTGGGCATCGACCGCACCCTTGCACCCGGCCGCGCGCGCGACGTTGCATGCCGCCCTCGAGGCCGGGTGGGCCGACCCGGCCGGGCGGACCCCGGGCGTGATCAACGTGATCTCGGGCCCGA
>CAXTUZ010000005.1:35948-38850 GCA_964247525.1 uncultured bacterium | reverse complement strand
GCGCCCGCGTGCCTCGGCCAGCACCGCGAGGCGGGTCCCGTCCGGGGCGGCGACGGCCGACAACTCGCCGTCGATCGGCAGGTCGAGCAGCCGCTGCGTCCCGTCGGCGGTGGACCAGATCAGCAGCTCCGCCCTGCCCCGGCGTTCATGGGCGACGAGCAGGTCATGGGTGTCGCCGAGAAAACCGAGCGCGTGCAGTCCGAGACCGGGCCCGTCGTCGAGGTCGGCGAGCAATGAGCCGTCCCAGCGCACGGCGCGCAGTGCCGGGTGCCGGTTGTCGCCACGCTCGCTGTGACTGATGACGACGACCGTGCCGTCCCGGCTGAGCGCTTCCGCGCTCGCGTCCTCGATGTGCTCGTAGAGCACGCGAAGGCCGCATTCGTCCCAGGCTCGTAGCACCGAACCGTTGTCGTCGGAACCACCGATGACCACCCGTCCTTCGGGGCCGAAGGCAAGTCCGGCGGGATACGCGGGGGGCACGCCGGGAAGTGCCACGCTGTCGTCACCGGGTGCGCTGTCCCACGGTTGACGACGCCACACCCCGAACTCGTCGCCGTCGGTGTCGGCGAACCACCAGACCTCCGAACCGTCAGGGGTGATCGCCGCGGTGGACGTGCCATTCGGACGACGTGTGAGCTGGCGCGGAAACCGGCCGGGCGTCCACGCGAACACCTCCCACGTACCACCGAGATCGCCGGTGAGGAGGAACGTCTGCGGAGCCAGGCGGCCCCAGGAGGGGAGCGACCACCGTGGCGCGAGAAATCGATCCTGCCAGTGCGATGTCACCCGGTCACTCTGTCAGTAGGTGCAGCCGGCGTGCGAGCACCGGGGTCAGGGTGCCCTGCACTCCCACCGACAGGACGACCGCCACGACGATGATTCCGTACATCCGATCAGCGACAGGGACGTTCTTCGTCAGAATCAGGGTCCCGAGCAGAAGCGGCACGGCGCCCTTGAGGCCGGCGAAGAGCACGAGAAGGCGCTCGCGTCCGGCGATCCGCGCGGGCGCCAGGCAGATTCCGACCAGCAGTGGTCGGATGAGCAGAGCCACCACGACGGCGAGTGCCACGCCGGGAGCCCACGTATCGAGGTGCGTCAGCTGCCCCAGATCCACGGTCAGCCCGAGGACGACGAAGGCGGCGATCTCACCGACGTTGGCGAGCGTGCCGTGGAACGCCCGAGTGGCGCGATTGTCCTGATGCTCGAGATCCCCCACGGCGATTCCAGCGACGAACACCGCCAAGAACCCTGAGCCGTGGGCGAGCGTGGCGCAGCCGAAGGTCAGCGCGATGGCGGCGATGGTGCGCACCGGGTACAGACCCGCTGTCGGCAGCGAGATGTGCCGTAGCACAAGGAGGAGCGCGATGCCGCCGACCATGCCGATCCCCGCGCCGACGAACATCTGGAGGGCGAACGTACGGAGGATGTCGAGATCTCCGTGCACAGTGAGGCCGCCCGCGGCGAGGAGGCTTGTCATCAGCGCGATGCCGACGGGATCGTTCGCCCCCGATTCGCCTTCGAGGATGGTTCCGCTGCGCCCCGCGATATCGCGGCCACGCAGTACCGAGAACACGACGGCCGGGTCGGTCGGGCTGATGGCGGTGGCGATGAGGGCCGAGTGGAATCCGCTGAGGTCGGTCGTGGACCAGAGGAAGGCCGCGGCAGCGGCGATGGTGAGGACGGTGCCGAGGAGTCCCACGGCGGCAATGGGCGCGGCCGCGGACCGGAAGCGCGACCACCCGATTCGCATGCCGCCGTCGAACAGGATGAACAGCAGTGCGATGGTGACGGTGTGCTGCACGACTTCGGCGCGGGGAACAACGATCCCCGGGATGACTTCGGACGCGCCGGCGGCTCCGAGCAGGAACAGCAACGGCGCGGGGACCCGCAACCAGGCCGTGACCTGGTCGGAGATCAGCGCGAGCATGCCGATTGCACCGGCAACCACCAAGACCAGCGCGAAGCTGTGCTCGTCGACCACGGGGTGTCCTCTGTGAGCCGGGCATGAAGGCAGGCATTGCCGACCAGACTTCCCGGCGCACCACGGATGAGCGTATCGGTGCCTGGGAACCGTGATAGGACAAGAAGTCCGCGACGGAGAAAGGCAGGTGACCGCAGGGTGCGTGCGATGAACCAGAAGGTCGCCGTGTCGGTTGTCTTCGTGACAACGCTGTTCATGAACATCATGGACGTCACGATCGTGAACGTTGCGCTGCCGACGCTCGGGCGGGATCTGCATGTGCAAGCGACGGCCGTCAGCGCCGTGTCCATCGGCTATCTCGTCAGTCTGGCGGTGGTCATCCCCGCGTCCGGTTGGCTCGGCGATCGGTTCGGATATCGCAAAGTCCTGCTGTCGGCCGTAGTTCTTTTCACCGCCGCATCCGTCCTGTGTGGGCTCGCCCAGACCTTCACCGAACTCGTGGTGTTCCGCGTCGTGCAGGGCGTCGGCGGTGGAATGTTGACACCGGTCGGGATGGCCATGCTCTTTCGCGTTTTCCCGCCCGCGGAACGTATTCGTGCGTCGGCCATCTTGAGCATTCCCACCGCGATGGCGCCGGCGATCGGGCCGGTCCTCGGCGGAATCCTGGTGAACAGCCTGTCCTGGCGCTGGGTTTTCTTCGTCAACCTCCCGATCGGCGCACTGGCGCTCGTATTCGGTGTCGTTTTCCTGCAGGAGCAGGAATCCGAGCCGACCGGATCGTTCGACCTCCCCGGGTTCCTCTTGTCCGGGGTCGGTTTCGCGGCCCTCATGTACGGGATCAGCGAAGGACCGCAGCGGGGCTGGGCAAACACGACTGTCCTAGTGACGGTCGTGCTCGGTATCGTCCTCCTCGGCGTGCTCATCCGCCAGCCGTTGAGAGCACGTGAGCCGCTGCTACGGCTCCGGATATTCTCCGATCGC
>CAXTUZ010000005.1:3447-35938 GCA_964247525.1 uncultured bacterium | reverse complement strand
ATCGCCTTTTCCGCAGTACGAACGCCTCGACATTTCTCTCGAGCGGGGCATTTCTGGGCATGCTGTACCTCGCTGCGCTGTTCTTTCAGGACGGGCTGGGGCTCAGCGCGCTCGGTTCGGGGCTGTCGACGTTCCCCGAAGCCATCGGAGTGATGGCGGGGGCGCAGAGCGCAAGTCGATTCCTGTATCCGCGTCTCGGTCCCCGTCGCATGATGACAACCGGACTCGTCGGAGTGGCGACGAGCATGGGACTCATGTCACTCATCGACAGCCAGGCGGACCTGTGGTGGATGCGAGCGCTGATGTTCGCCGTCGGGTTCTTCATGGGCAACGTGTTCGTGCCGGCCCAGGCCGCGGCTTTCGCGCGAATCTCGCGCGCGGACACCGGCTACGCCTCCACGCTGTTCAACTCCCTCCGCCAGCTGGGCGGAGCGGCCGGTGTGGCGGCATTGACGACCGCGCTCTCCATTGCCGGCGCTCGGCGTCATGGCGTGGGCGGCCGCGTTCCGCTCCACCCGTATCACGTGGCGTTCCTGGTCGCCGCCGCGATCTCGCTGGTCGGTGCCGGCATCGCCCTCACAATTCGCGACGACGACGCCGGCTCGACAAGGGTGCGTCGCCACGAGGCCCGGGACGAGGAACTCGCGCCGGCACGTTGAGCGCTGGACGCATATGCGGCTCGGTGTGCGCTGAGGCGTACCGCACCCGCGGCTAGGATGCGATCGTGGCGTCGTTTCGGGTCAGCGAGGCAGCCGATCTCGTCGGTGTCAGCGCGGACACGTTCCGCCGGTGGGCGGATGCGGGCAGGGTTCCGACGCATCTCGAAGGCGGCGTACGAGTGGTGGCCGGCGCGGATCTCGCGCATCTCGCCGAAACGGTCGCGGCCGGTGCCGAACGGCCGCGCGTGGGCCCCGTCACCCGTGAGTCGGCACGTAACCGCTTTCCGGGGCTGGTCACGGCCGTGACCCGCGACACCGTCATGGCACAGGTGGTCATTCAAGCCGGACCGCACCGGGTCGTATCCCTGATGAGTCGCGAAGCCGCGGACGAGCTCGAGCTGGAGCCGGGCGTGCTGGCCATCGCCGCCGTGAAAGCCACCAACGTCGTCGTCGAAGTGCCGAATGGTTCCCGCTGATCCCCTCGAGAAAGACATACTGATGCTCCGTTCCGCTGCGGCCCGACCTCTTACGACGGCGCTGGTGGGCGTAGCCGTCTCACTCGTCCTCGCGGGATGCGGATCTTCCTCGTCCTCCTCCGCCGCTTCGAGCACGTCCTCCTCGACGTCACCGACCGCCGCCGCTCCGTCCTCGACCACCAGCACCCCGGCCGTATCAGGAACCGTCACGGTGTTCGCTGCCGCGTCGTTGACCGAGGCGTTCACGACGCTCAGCAGGCAGTTCGAAGCGGCGCACCCGGGCGTGAAGGTGAAACTGAATTTCGGAGCGAGTTCGGCTCTGGCGCAGCAGATCCTTGCGGGTGCACCGGCTGATGTCTTCGCGTCGGCTTCACCGACCAACCTGAAACAGGTCATCGCCGGAAAAGCCGCCTCGACGTCGACGAACTTTGCGAAGAACGTGCTCGAGATCGCGGTCCCACCCTCGAACCCCGGCGGGGTCACCTCGATCAACGACCTGGCCAAACGGTCGGTGAAGGTCGCGCTCTGTCAACCGCAGGTGCCCTGCGGTGCGACGGCGGCAAAGGTCTTCATGAACGCACACCTCACCGTCACCCCGGTGACGCTCGAGGCGGACGTGAAGTCGACGTTGACCAAGGTCGAACTCGATGAGGTCGATGCCGGCCTGGTCTATGTCACCGACGTACGGGCTGCCGGTGGCAAGGTGCACGGCATCACGATTCCCGCGGCGGTCAATGCTTCCACCGAGTACCCGATCGCCACGTTGACGAAGGCACCCAACGCGGCGGCGGCGCAGGCCTTTGTCGACTTCGTGTTGTCCGAAGCCGGTGCGGGTGTGTTGACCGCGGATGGGTTCGCGCGGCCCTGACCGCACGCGGATGGCGACGCAGGTACGCCGGGCGAGGCGCGCCCGCGCTGATCGCGGTTCCTGCGACGATCGCGTTCGCGTTTCTTGCGCTCGCGCTCGCCGCGTTGTTGATCCGAGCGCCCTGGCGGGGCCTCGCAGGGATCGTCACGGACCGTTCCGTCCTGACCGCACTGCGCCTCTCGCTCGAGTGCGCGACGGCGGCGACAGTGCTGTCGGTCGTGTTCGGAGTTCCGCTCGCGTGGGTGCTCGCACGGGTCCGGGTTCCGGGGATGGCGGTAGTGCGTGCCCTGGTCACCCTTCCGCTCGTACTGCCACCGGTCGTCGGCGGCGTCGCGCTCCTGCTGGCCTTCGGCCGCAACGGTGTCCTGGGCAGGTACCTGGACAGCTGGTTCGGTGTGACCCTTCCGTTCACGACCGCTGGCGTCGTCATGGCGGAGACGTTCGTGGCCATGCCGTTTCTGGTCGTGACCGTGGAAGGTGCACTGCGAAGCGCGGACCGTGACTTCGAGGAGGCCGCTGCGACCCTGGGCGCTTCTCCGAGCGAGGTGTTCCGCCGGGTCACGCTGCCGCTGATCCGGCCCTCGTTGACCGCGGGCGCGGTGCTGTGCTGGGCCCGGGCGCTGGGTGAGTTCGGCGCGACCATTACCTTCGCCGGGAACTACCCCGGCACGACGCAGACAATGCCACTCGCTGTGTTCAATGCGCTGCAGACGAATCCGGAAAGCGCGATCGCCCTCGCCCTGGTGCTGCTCGTCGTAGCGGTCGTGGTGCTGACCGGATTGCGCAAGCGGTGGCTCACCGGCTCCACGCCACTATGAAAGCCACGGAGCCGCGGCCCGAATCGCCGCTGTCGGTTCGGGCCTCGCTCCACCGCGGGGATTTCACGCTCGACGCAGAGTTCGAGGCGCGCTCGAACAAGGTCGTCGGGCTGCTGGGGCCGAACGGTGCGGGGAAGTCGACGTTGCTCCGTACGATCGCTGGACTCGCGCAGCTCGACGCCGGGCGAATCTCGCTCGGAGACAGCACCTTCGACGACCCGGCCAACGGCATCTTCCTGGTGCCAGAACGACGTCCGGTGGGTGTCGTGTTCCAGAACTACCGTCTTTTCCCACATCTGTCGGTCCTGGACAACGTCGCTTTCGGCTTGCGTGCTCGTGGCGTGCATCGAGCAGCCGCGCGCCTCGCCTCCCGGGAACGGCTGGCGTCGCTGGGAGTCGCCGATCTCGTGAACCGCAAACCGGCGAATCTGTCCGGCGGCGAAGCCCAGCGGGTGGCGCTCGCCCGAGCCCTGGTCTACGACCCTTCGGTCCTGCTCCTCGATGAGCCCCTGAGCGCACTCGACGCGCGGACGCGCACGACCGTTCGCGGCACGCTTCGTGACCAGCTGCAGTCCTTCGGCGGTCCGGTTGTCGTCGTGACCCACGACGCGCTGGAGGCGATGATGCTGACCGACCACCTCGTCGTTCTGGAGAACGGCCGGGTGACTCAACAGGGACCGACCACACAGGTCGCGCGCCGGCCCGTGACCCCGTATGTCGCCCACCTCGTCGGTGTGAATCTCTACCGGGGCCATGAAATTAGCCCGGGCGATGTGCAGCTCGATGGCGGGGGGACGTTGACCGTGTCTGCGCACAGCGCGCAAGGGTCCACGGCGCGGCGAGTGTTTCTGGCTGTGCGGCCGGCTGCGATCGCCGTCCACACGCAGTTTCCGGAGGGCTCGAGCGCACGTAACATCTGGCCCGCGGAGCTGAGGACCTTGGAATTGCTGACCGACCGGGTCCGGCTTGCGCTCGCCGGCACGCCGGACGCCATCGCCGACGTCACACCGGCCGCGGTGGCGTCCCTAGGGTTGGCCCCCGGGCAACGTGTGTGGCTCAGTGCCAAGGCCACGGATATCGACATCTACCCCGACACCTCGGGCGCGCATCGGGCTGTCGGGTGAGTGACCAAGCCACTCGAGCGCGTCGGCGGCAGTCATGGGCGGAGCGAAGAGGAAACCCTGCAGCAGGTCGTAACCGAGGGCGAAGAGCAGGTCGCGGGTCTGCTCGTCGTGAACCCCTTCCGCGACCGCACTCAACCCGAGACGGTGCGCGAGATCAAGCACCGTTGCCACGATCGCAGCATCCGCCGGGTCGGACGTGACGTGGGTGATGAACGTCTGATCGAGCTTGACCTCGTCGAGGCCGAGCGTTCGCAGCAGCCCGAGCGAGGTGTACCCGGTGCCGAAATCGTCGAGCGAGACGCGAACCCCCATCGCACGGAGGGAGGCGACGGTGGTCCGGGCGGTCTGCGGGTTCGAGACGAGCGCCGATTCGGTGATTTCGAGGGTGAGCCGCCGGGCGGGACAGCCGGTGTGTTCGAGCGTGCGGATGACGAGTGCAGGCACGTCATCGTTCACCAGTACGTTGGGTGAGAGGTTGACCGCCAGATGCACGTCGAGTCCCATCGCGGCCCACTGCTGACGTTGCGTCAGTGCCGTCCGGAGTACCCACTCGGTGAGGGCGCTGATCAACGGTGTCGGTTCGACGAGAGGCAGGAACGCGGCCGGGCGCAGGAGCCCGAGGTGAGGATGGCGCCAGCGTACGAGAACCTCGAGGTGCGCAGGTCCGGAGGCCGACTCGCCCAGCGCCGCGATGCGAGGGTCCGTCCGTACCCGTCGTTCGTTACGCACGAGCGGTTGGAAGTGCAGCTCGAGTTCGTTCCGCTCGAGTGCGCCGCGGACAGATCCCAGCAGGCGCAGGTCATCGCGGCTGACGGCCGCGGAGCGGGCTGCGACCGCGACGTTGACCCTGCGTGGCGATGACGTACGGGCGGCTTCGGCCTGAGACAGGAAGTCGTCGACGGTGAGCGCCGCGGCGTCTCCACCCGCGATCCCGACGCTGCAGGCGAGTTCGAGGGGAAGTGCGTCGACCAGGAATGGCCCGCTTGCGGACTGGACGAGCTGTTGTCCGAGATCGGTCAACGCCGAGAGCAGATCCACCGCGCACACGGCTCGCGGGTCGAGTGCCACCAGCGCGGCGAACGCGGAGCCACCGAGAAAGTAGACGCGCGGGCGGGCAGGCGATCTTTGCAGCGCCCGCGTGACCTGCTCGAGCAACTCGTCGACGTGCTCCGGGCCGAGCGCACCGTTGACAGCGCTGAGCCCGGTCAGGTCGAGCGAGGCGAGCGCGACAGGGGCATCGTGTGCGGCGGCAACCGCGAGCACCTGCGGCGCCTCGTCGCGGAGGTCGGCGAGATCGCTCAATATGTTGTCATCAGGTGGGGGTCTGCGCGGAGGTCGCTGCTTGTTGCGCAGTGACCGCTCCCGCGGGTACCGAAATCGTCTTGGTCTTTCCGTAATCGCTGAAGGTGATGGTTCCCGTCGACTTTCCGGCCTGCGTGATCTTGAGCGGGAGCGGGCTCGAATCGTCCTTCACGTACAGCATCGATCCGTCCTGCTGCGACAGGATCAAGGCCTTCGTTCCGTCCGAATCGCCCTTCGTGACCTCAGGCTTGAGAGGCGAGTCCTCAGCATTGATGCCCGCCGCGATGCCCTGCAGCGACAGATCGCCGAGCGATCCGGTTTCGGAATCGGTGGCTTTGATCCACTTGTTGGCGAGCACGCTCGCCTTGGTCCCGGCTGCCTTGGTCCAAAACGCGGCGGGAGCGTTGAGGTAGACGTTTCCGCCGGTCTTGATGATCTTTACGGTCGAGCCGGCGATCGTGATGCTTCCGTCACTGTCCTGGCCCTGAAACTGGATGTCGAGCTGCTCGGTCTCGCCCGCTTGCGTGTCCGACCCCTTCACGTGGACGGCCTTCGCGTTGAACAGAGCTGACTTCGAGTCCGCCAACACGTCCTGTGCCGATTTCTTGCCTTCGGCGCTCGCCTTCGGGCTGGAACTGCCGCACCCTGCCGTCAGCGCGATTGCCGCGCTAATCGTGCCGAGTGCAAGAAATGACGACCCGCGGTGCTGCGACATCGAACCCCCTGTTGTGCGAGCGATTGGTGCCACGGTACGAGGCGGGACTGCGATATCCATCCCGAATCGGAGACAAACCTGCCTGTCACCCGATCAGCGCCCAACGGTCGCACGATCGGCGCAACACATAGCGGCCAAGCGCCCTACCGAAGTTCGTCGATCGTGACGCTTCGATTGAGGCGGCGGTGCGAATCGGTGTCATTCGGCGCGGCGGGCTCGCTCGATGCCACCTGTCTCACGTCGACGTGCAGACCCGGGATCAACGCAACGAGCATTGAGGCGACCGCTTTGCCCCGCTCCTGGCTGAGCGTGGCATTGCCCGCGGCGCTCCCGGTGCTGTCGGTGTGACCGGTCACCGCGACATGCTGAATCCGGTCGCGCCGCAGCGTGACCGCGGCCGCCCGGATCATTCTCTGGGCGGCCGGATCCACGACCGCTGATCCCTCGCTGAACAGGACCGTGCCGACGGTCGTGCTGGCCGATGCCGGAACGGCCTGAACGGCCGATGGACTCGCCGGTTGTGGGGCGCTCAGCGGGTTGCTCACCGCAGGCGTGATCGTCACCAAGGCCACCGTCGCAACCCCTGCCGCGACCCCGTCGGTGGTCGCATGGCCCCAGGAACGACTCCGAACACAGCGCAGCAGCGCGAGGCCCCCGACGAAAGGCGCTCCGACGCCGAAGAGGCGGCGGCGGCGTTGCGCGAGGGGTACGGCAAGCCCGCGGCAGCGTGCGCAGTCGCGTACGTGTGCGTCTGCACCGAGTCGGCTCTGCTGCCGGGTGTCGCGCGCGGAGATCGACATGAGGACCGAATGACACTCGGGCGGGATTCGCTCCCGTCGCAGAGCAAGCAGGTACTCGAGGCGGAAGCGAGCCCGCGCCCGGTGCCGCCGACTTGCTTCCGCGGGCCTGATCGATCGGTTGCTACCGGTTTCGTGGACCGTGAGCGAGTCTCGCGTCGAGGCCGGCAGCGCGTCCAGCGCTGCGCGAACCGCCTGAGCGGACTCCTCACGCAACACGTGCTCGCTCGAGTCGTCATGCGACACCGGCTCCGCGAGTCTGGGCCGATGCCTCCGCTCGATGTCCTCACTTCGCCGACGCGAGGCAAGCAGGTTCGTACTCACCCGCAGTGCGTACGGCTCGAGCGTGGCGGGATCAAGCCGGCTCCGGACCTCGAGCAACCTGGCAACCGTCTCCTGGGTGAGATCGAGGACGTCTTGCTCCGCGCCCCCGGCCGCGAGCAACACGCGCCGGATCTTCGGAGCGAGGTCAGCAATGCTCGCGGAGTCCACTCCTCCGGTCGTCGTCACGTTGTCGCTGTGCCCCGAGCCACGCGTTCGTATGCGCCCCGACGTCATGAAGTGGCACCCAAGTCGTAGCCCGTTCGTCACGAGCCTCGGGCCTTTCCGCGGCGGTAGCGTCAGATCAAGCCTGCGGTCCGTTCGTGTTTCGAGATGCCCGCACCACATTCAGGAGGTTTCGCGTGACTGATTTTCAGCAGGACGAATTAGGCGGAAAGGTAGTTAAGGACAGCGCGGGTGACAAGATCGGGAAGGTATCCGAGGTGTATCTCGACTACGAAACCGACAAGCCCGAGTGGGTATCGGTGTCGACCGGGATGTTCGGATCGAAAGAAGCACTCGTCCCGTTGGCGGCCGTCCAGTACGACAACGGGGACCTCGTTGTTCCATTCGACAAGGCCAAGGTCAAGGCGGCGCCTCATCACGATCCCGGCGCCGAACTGAGTCGGGAAGCCGAGGCAGAACTATTCACCTACTACGGTATTCCGTACGCCGGCGAGACGGTCACCTCGACCGGCGGCCCCACGGGGGAATCGACGACCGGTGCGCAGGATCTCAGCGGTCCGAACACGGACACGGCGATGACACGGTCGGAAGAGCGTCTGCACGTGGGTACCGAGTCGGTCGAGACCGGACGTGTACGGCTGCGCAAGTACATCGTCACCGAGAATGTGACGAAGACGGTGCCGGTCTCGCATGAAGAGGTCCGGCTCGAACGCGAGCCGATCACCGCTGAGAACCGCGATGCCGCGATGAGCGGGAAGGACCTTTCCGAGGAAGAGGCCGAGATCACGCTGCACGGTGAGCGTGCCGTCGCGATGAAGGAGACGGTCCCGGTCGAACGCGTCAAGCTCGCGACGGAAACCGTAACCGGGCAAGAAGAAGTCGCTGAGACGCTTCGAAGTGAGCAGATCGACACGGACGGCGTCGACCGTTGAGCACAGTCGTGGCGTCAAAGGTCGACGTCGGAGGCAGTTTCAACAACGCCCTGTCCAACGTCTTCTCGTTCGTACCGAAGCTGCTTATCGCAATAATTATCTTCTTGGTTTTCTACTTCGTGGCAAAGGCACTCGCGGTCGTCCTGACGAAGGTCCTCCAGCGCGTCGGATTCGACGATCTGGTCGAACGCGGGGGAGTGAAGAAGGCGCTCGCGCGGAGTGAATACGATGCCGCGGCGATCCTCGCGAAGATGGTGTACTACGTGGTTCTGTTGTTCGGGTTGTCGGAAGCCTTCGGTGTGTTCGGAGCGGACAATCCGATCTCCTCGTATCTCAAAGCGATCATCGCGTTCCTGCCCAAGGCATTCGTGGCAATCGTCATCATCGTGATCGCTGCTGCTATCGCTGCTGGAGCGAAGAAGTTCATCACCGACGCGCTCGGCGGGCTGTCGTACGGCCCCGGTCTCGGGACCGCCGTGTCCGCCATCGTGATCTTCTTCGGCCTGGTTGCCGCACTGAACCAGATCGGTGTCGCCACGGCCATCACCACGCCGATCGAGTATGCGGTTTTGGGCAGCGTGGCCGGTGTCATCATCATCGGCGTCGGTGGAGGCTTGATCAAACCGATGCAGGAGCGGTGGGAGAACGGACTGCAGCGCGTCAGCGCGGAGAGCGGAACGGTTCGCGAGAACCTTGCCCGGCACCGCGAGCAACTGAAGGCGCAGGCTCAGCAGAAGCTCGCTGAGCAGCGCGCGGAGTCCGGGCCCACGCCCGGTAGCCGACGCTCGTAACACCCTGTTCAGCACGGAACCTGCGCCGGCCGGTGTCCACCGGCCGGCGCAGCCTCCGTGCAGGACACGTGCGCGGAAGTGGACGGGAATCGAACCCGCCAAGCCGAGATACTCGGCTTCGTCGGTTTTGAAGACCGCGGCGCCCACCAGGACGCGGACACTTCCGCGGCGACCTTACCGGTCGCTTCCGGTCAGCGGACGGCTCGCAATGACGAGTCGATGCGCTCGGTGATACGACGCGTGTCGAGGAGTTCGAGCAGAGGCATGGCCACCCGCCGGGTGGTGTGCAGTGCTTTCCGCGCCTCACTCACGGTGAAGGGTTGCGTCAGGCCGCCGAGTACCGCGGTCGCACGCTCGATCGCCTCCGGCCGGAGGAAGATGCCGGCGCCGACGGCGATGAGCTCACCGGACCGGATCGCCACGGCGAGATGCTGCTTCGTAAGTCCGAGCGCGGCGAGCGTCTCAGCGTCCGCAGCATCGAAGGGCGCCGCGTCCAGCCGGGTAAGAAGGAGGTTCAGGGCAGCGCGAGGCTGGTCGGGAAGCAGTGCGCCCGCCTCGTACCGATGCACTCCTGACGAATCACTGACGATGCCGTCCGAGCATCGGATGACCGCGTCCACCAGGTCGAGGTCAGGAGCGCCGATGGCGTCGGCGACCTCCGTTCGGGACAAACCGGGCGAGAGCGGATGCGTCTCGGCGCGGCGGTCGAGGGCTGCCCGGAGAGTCGCGGCCCAGCCGGCCCAGGTCTTCGGGTGGACAAGCCAGTCCCCGTGTTCCACAGTCCCTCCCGGGACCCGATGGGCCGGGTCGAGATGACCGGCAGCGCACAGCTCGCTGCGACGAACAGCGCCGCGGCGTCGAAGTTCGCCGGTCGCGTCGGCGGTTCCGGGCATGCCCGTCAGGTCGGCGGTGCGGTGCGCCCGGCTTCCTCGGCGGGCGAGGCTGGGCGGCGCAACGTCGAGCACCACGGCGCCCGCGATCACGCGCTGCGGTCCCGGATCCCTCAAGAGCAGGCGCTCGCCCACGCGAATCGGAAGCGGCGTAGCCCAGGTGAGGCGCGCGTGGTCCGTACCCAGCGACCGGAAATTCGCCGCGATCTCGGCGGATCCGACGTGCACCAGCGGCTGGCGGGGAATCTTCGCCGTCACGGTCACCAGTCGGACGTCGACGGAGGTGACCGGCAGCCAATCACCGGCAGAGACGAGGGCATCGCCGCGGCGGAGCTCCGGGCGTTTCACGCCCCGCAGGTTGAGCGCCACCCGGGCGACGGCCCGGGCACAGGAGACCGACTGCCGTAGTTCTTCGATGCCCCGGACGTGCACGGGGGCACCGGTCGACGCGAGCAGCAGTCGATCGTCGACGCGGATCTCGCCACTGCCGAGTGTGCCCGTCACGACCGTGCCGACGCCCCGGACGGTGAACACCCGGTCGACCCACAGCCGGGTTCCGGTGAGAGACGGCTCCGGAACGGTACGGACCAGCTCGGCCAGCTCGCGCACGAGAGTGCCCATTCCCTCGCCGGTCTTCGCGCTCACCGCGACGGACCGGATCGACGCCAGTGACGTTCCTTCGAGGTACGTCCGCGCCTCCTCAACGGCGAGCTCCGGCTCGGCGAGGTCACAGCGGGAGATGACGAGCAGTCCGTGGCGAACGCCGAGCGCGTCGAGCGCCGCGAGGTGCTCGGTGCTCTGACGTCCCCAGCCGTCGTCCGCCGCGACGATCAGCAGGACCGCGGGCACCGGTCCGATGCCGGCGAGCATGTTGGAGACGAAGCGCTGGTGACCGGGGACGTCGACGAACGCGACGTCCCCACCGCCCGCGCTGTCCCCGCGGGCGGGGAACCCCATCCAGGCGTAGCCGAGGTCGATCGTCATCCCGCGGCGGTGCTCCTCGGCCCAGCGGTCGGGCTCCATTCCGGTCAGGGCGCGAACGAGGGTGGACTTTCCGTGATCCACATGGCCCGCGGTCGCGATCACGTACATCGCGGCGCAGACCTCGATCCGGCCGTTGAGCCTCCCGCCATCAGGACCGCAGCCAGGAGCCGGCGGTCGTCCCCCGGATCTATGCAGCGCGGGTCGAGCAAGGTTGCGCCGCGTTCGACCCGCGCGACGACGCAGGGATCGCCGGCACGCAGCGCCTTCGCGTACCGCGATGGCAACTCGACTGCCCAGCCGGACAGCACAATGTCGGGCGCGCCACCGCCACCGACCATTCCCGCGCTAGGGACCGCCCTGGACTCCACGCCCGCGTCGTCGAGGGCCGCGACGAGGGCATCAACCCGGCGGTGCAGGGCCTGCGGATCGGCGTGCACATACCGGTACGTGGGGGTCGATGGCCCGGTGATCGTCGCTTCGAGAGCGGCCAGCGCGAGTTTGTCGACGCGCAGCGCCCGGGCAAGCGGATGCCGGCGAAGCTGTTCGACCAGCTCGGCACGGCCGAGAAGCAGTCCGGCCTGCGGGCCGCCCAGTAGCTTGTCACCGCTGGCGGTCACCAGGTCCGCGCCCTGCTCGAGCCAGGACGCCACGTCCGGCTCGTCCGGCAGGACGGGATCGGGTTCGAGCAGGCCGGAGCCGATGTCGGCCACCAGCGGCACACCGAGCCCGGTCAGTTCCGCGATCGGCACCGAGGAGACGAAGCCGCGGACGACGAAGTTGGAAGGGTGCACCTTGAGGATGAGGCCGGTATCGGGTCCCACGGCATCGGCGTAGTCGGCCCTGCTCGTGCGGTTCGTGGTGCCGACCTCGCGGATCCGGGCGCCGGTGCTGATGATGAGGTCCGGCAGCCGAAAGCCGGCACCGATCTCCACCATCTCGCCCCGGCTGAGGATGATCTCGCGTCCGCCGGCGAGTGCGGTCGCGGCGAGCACCAGCGCGGCGGCGCCGTTGTTGACGACGAGTGCATCCTCGGCGGCGGGCACGCGCCGCACAAGTGCCTGCAGGACAGCGAGTCCTCGGGTTGTCCGAGCCCCGGTCTCGTGGTCGTACTCCACGTCGACGTAGCCCGCCGACCTGACGACGGCGTCGACGGCCGCCGCGGAAAGCGGGGCACGGCCGAGGTTGGTGTGCAGGACGACTCCCGTGGCGTTCAGGATCGGCCGGAGCGAACTCGCCGTCGCGGGGAGCGCGGCGATCGTCCGCTCGAGCACCGAGTCGGCGTCCGCCACCCCGGCGCGGGTCTCGCGCTGCGCACGACGCACCGCGTCCTTCACGATCGCCGGTCCGAGCCGCTCGATCGCTTCGGCGATCGCCGGATCCGCGAGGATGGTGTCGGTCCGCGGGATCCGTCTCCGCGGCTCACTCCCGGACGTCACCTGTGAGGACCTCGCACCCGTAACGGTCAGCCGACGACAAGCGCGGCGTCCTGCGGTGCCACGAGTTCGCCGATCACGACACCGCCGGGAACCTCGCCGGCGATGAGCAAACCACCTGAGGTCTGCGCGTCGGCGAGCAACAGCCGCTCGGCCTCGACAACGCCTGCCCCCCAGCGGATGTGCGGCTCGGCCCACTCGAGGTTGCGCCGGGTACCTCCGCTGACGAAGCCGTCTCGGACGGCCTCCCGAGCGCCTTCGAGGTAGGGCACCGAGGCCGGGTCGATACGAGCGGTGACACCACTGGATCGAGCGAGCTTGAACGCATGACCGAGGAGCCCGAACCCCGTGACGTCGGTCGCACAGGTGACGCCCGCTCGCAGTGCCGCCTCGCTGGCTGCGCGGTTCAGGGTCGTCATCGTGTCGACGGCCTGTGGGAAGTTCTCGCCGGTTGACTTGTGCCGGGTATTGAGTACCCCGATTCCGAGCGGCTTGGTCAGGCTCAGGGGAAAACCGGCGTGCCCGCGGTCGTTCCGGAGCAGTTGACTGGCCTTGGCCAGCCCGCTCACCGCCAGCCCGTATTTCGGTTCGGGATCGTCGATGCTGTGGCCGCCACCGAGGTAACACTCCGCTTCGCGGGTGACGTCGAGCCCGCCCCGCAATACCTCGCGTGCCAATTCGAAGGGCAGGACGTCCCGTGGCCAGCCGAGCAGGTTCAACGCCACCAGGGGTGTGCCGCCCATCGCGTAGACATCCGACAGGGCGTTCGCGGCGGCGATCCGGCCCCAGTCGTACGGATCATCGACGACCGGGGTGAAGAAGTCCGTCGTCGAGAGCAGCGCGGTGTCGCCGTCGATACGGACGACGGCCGCGTCGTCACCGGTGCTCAGACCGACGATCAGTTCATGAGCGTACGGGCCGGGTGCGTCGGTGCCGAAAAGTCCGCCGAGCGCGTCCTCCAGTTCACCTGGGGGGATCTTGCAGGCACACCCGCCGCCGTGGGCGTACTGGGTCATCCTCACGACGAATCACCTCGACCGGGATGCTACGCGGTTCTCGTGCGCCCACTCGGCGTTCAGAGCTGATCGAGTTCGGCGATATCGATCGCCCGGCAGCACCGGTACACGCCGGAGGCATCAGGTGGTCGGGTCCAGGTGTCGAAGACGACTTTGATCTGGCCGTCCACATCCCGGAACATGTCCAGCCCACCGGGCGATCGCTGGCCCGGAACGCTTGTGCGATAGGGGGTCTTGCTCAGGTCGGTGCAAGGTCCGTCGAGTGTCCGGCAGGAGGCGACGCCGATCGAGTAGTCCGGCTTGTCGAAGGCGTTTCCGGAGTAGAACAGCCACCAGCCACCCGCGGACGCGGGGACCGCGGAGGGCTCTTCGACGACGCCCTGCTGCCAGGGCTGCGCGTCCCGGAGCAACGCATGCGGCGTTCCGGTCACGGCAAGTCCGTCCCCGCGTAAACGCTGGGACCAGATCGTGGCGGGCAGACCGCAACAGTTGCCGTCACTCTTCCAGAGCAGGACCGGACCGCCGGACGTTACCGAGACCGAAGGATCGATCGATCCGCCCAGCGCACGCTGGCACACCAGTGGGGCGCCCAGCGCGTCGCGATAAGGCCCTTCGGGCCGATCGCTTGCCGTGACGGCGAGGCACTGGCGCCCGCTTACGGGGTCGGGCACGGTGACATACAACAGCCAGCGCCCACCGATGCGCGCCGCCGCCGGTGCCCAGATGTGTGAGTGATATGTGTCCGACCGCGACCAGGCCGGTACCGAGGGCATGGCGTCGGGGCCGGGCGTCCAGGTCTTGAGGTCGGTGGAAGTCGCGGTCGGCACATTGGATTCCCAATCGCCGGTCCCGAACAATACGTAGTGCGCCGGACCGGAAGGACCGGCGGGAACCGTCAGGATGGCGGGATCACCCAGGTCGCCAGCCGAGTCGATCGCCCCGGCGGACGTCAGCACCGGAAGCTGCGCCGGAGCGGGCGTAACCCGTCCGTGCCCGGCCCCGCTCCCGGAGCCGCGGACGGCGGCCCAACTCCCCACGCCCGCGGCGACGAGAATCAACGCGAGCAGCGGCACGAGGACGCGCACGCGGGTGAGTCGAGCGAATGCGGTCCGACGCCGCAAGACCGATGCTTCCACGTCAGTGAGACACGGTTCAGCGGCGCCCGCGGTTCAACCGCCGTGGATCATGCCCCGGTGCGCCTCGCATCGTCGGCGGCCGGTGCAGGTTCCTGCGCGGACAGGTCAACACCGAGATAGCCTCGCAGAACCGCATCTTGTTTGAGCTGCGAAGGCGGACCGCTGAACGACACCTGCCCGCGGTCGAGGAGGACCACGAGGTCGGCGATGGCGATCGCCTGGGTGATGTACTGCTCGACCAGCAGTAGCGCGACGCCGGTCGTCGCGAGGACGCGAAGGGACTCGAAGATCTCCTCGACGATCTTCGGCGCCAGCCCCATCGAAACCTCGTCGAGCAGTACGACCCGGGGATCGGCGAGGTAGGCCCGGCTGAGCGCAAGCATCTGTTGCTCACCGCCGGACAGGCTGCCGGCGAGCTGTCCCATCCGGGCGCCGAGGACCGGGAAAGCCTCAAGTGCCCGCTCGATCGAAGTGTCCTTCGACCACGGCGGAACCTGCAAACGCAAGTTTTCGCGAACCGTGAGGTTGCGGAACACGCCTCGTCCCTCGGGAATCAGACACAAGCCTCTGCGCGCACGCCGATTCGGTGCGCGGTGAGTCATCTCCTCGCCGTCGACATGGACTGTGCCGGCGGAGGGTTTCAGAAGCCCGGCGGCCACGCGGAGCAGGGTTGTCTTGCCGGCGCCGTTGGGGCCGATCAATGCCACGGTGGTGCCGGCGGGGACGGCAAGGTCGACGCCGCGAAGGACCGTCGCGCGTCCGTAGCCGGCATGCACTCCGCGCAGTTCGAGGATGTTGGTCACGACGCGGGTTCCCGCCGGGGACGTGTGGGCGCCGGGGCCGCGCCGACACTCGTGCTGCTGCCGAGGTATGCGGCCTGGACGGTCGGTGACGTCACAACCTCCTCGGGGGTTCCCTCGAAGATCGGCTTGCCGAAGTCGAGGACGTAGATGTAGTCACATACCGAGGTCACGAGGGTCATGTCGTGCTCGACGAGGAGTATGCCGATTCCTCGATCCGTGACGACCTCGCACAGGATCTCGCCGAACCGGGCAGTTTCGACCCGATCCAGTCCGGACGAAGGTTCGTCGAGGAGCAGGATCCGAAACGGTCCGGCCAGACAGCGCGCCAGTTCCACGAGCCGGCGCTGGCCGGTGGACAGCGAACCGACGGTCGTCTCGGCGAGCGGCAGCAGATCGCATTGCCGCAGCGCCCTTTCGGTTGCTTCCGCGAAGAGGTGACCGGAACCGGGGCTGCTGACGATGTGCCGGAGCGGGTTCGTTCCGGCGTATCCGCCCTCGAGCCCCAGTGAGACGTTCTCCCGCACGGTGAGCGAATCGAAGAGCTCGGTGCGTTGGTAGGTCCGGCCGAGGCCCTGCCGCGCCCGGCTGGCCGGCCCGCGTCGGGTGACATCGGCGCCATCTAGGAAGATCTTTCCGTAATCGGGCCGAACCAGACCCGAGCACGCGTTGAAGGTCGTGGTCTTGCCGGCTCCGTTCGGACCGATGAGTCCCGTGATGCGGCCGGTGGGCGCCTCGAGGCCGACGCCGTCCACCGCAACGAGTCCGCCGAAGGCGACGCGCAACTCCGAGACCCGCAGTGATCCCGGGGTCACGTGGGGCGCGGATGCGGGAACGAGTGCAGGTCCGTCGACCGGGGCGCGTGCGCGGAGGCGACGCCCGCCCCGCGCTACCTTGTCGATGGCAGTGCGCACGGCAAGCGGTGCGCCGCGGCGCGAGTCGGGGGTCACGGCGTAGAGGAGGGCGAATACTCCGAAGAGCACCTGCAGCCAGTTCGATGTGTTGCTGTTGGTGAGGTACGAGGGGACGAGTACCAGTCCCGCCGCCGCGGTGATCGCGTACCACGGAGCCCCGCCGACGTTGATGATGACGAGTGCGAAGTACACCAGGGATGTGATCGGCTGATAGGAAATATCGCTGACCTGCCCGATCGCGCCAGCCTGGAGCACTCCCGCGAAGGCGGCCAGGAACGCGGATATACAGAACACCAGAACCCGCGTGATGTTGACTGACGTGCCGCTGGTCGTCAGCCCCGTCGGGCTGTCGGAAAGGGCGCGAAGGAGCCGTCCGAGCCGGCTCCTCGTGATGCCGACGACAACCCCGGTCGTGACGACGACCATCGCGAGGACGAAGTAGTAGTACGGCTTGTCACTGGCTCGTAGGCCGACGGCGGACAGACGCGGCTGCGGCACGAAGACGCCGATGCCACCCTGGCCGAACATGTAGCTCTGCGAGTAGAACATGAACTCCAGCAGGAGCCCGAACCCGAAGGTGGCCAACGCCAGATAAAGGCCCGAGAGCCGGATGGCCGGGATGGCGAGCAGCGCGCCGATCGGAACGGCGATCAGGCTGGCGCAGACCACCGCGAGGCCCCACGGCCAGCCGTGGTCGACCGTCAGGTGCGAGAAGGCGCATGCTCCGATGGCCATAAAGCTGATGTGGCAGAGCGAGACCTGGCCCGAGGTACGGACGAGCAATCCCAGCGACAAGAACATGATGCTGATCGCGAGGAACTGGGTGTAATCGGCAAGGTGGTATCCGGCGAAGTTCGGGACCAGGCACAGCACGACCATCAGCGGAATGATGAACGCGAACTGGAAGCGCCACGGCGCGTTCCAGTTCGCGTGGCTGCGCGAGGTGACGGGCGCCCGCTCGGCGAGCCTTCGCCGCGGTGCAACGAGGAGGACAGCGAAGAGGACGAGGAACGGAAGGGACGTGGGGAGGGCGCTGAGCAAGCCAGAGGTGAAGTACTTCGTGGCAAGGGCCGCCAGCACTCCGATGACCAAGCCGCCGATGTATGTGCCTGGGAGGTTGCTGAATCCGCCCAGCGCCGCCGCCCCGAACGCCGCGATGACCAAAAAGGTCAGCGTGGTCGCATCGAGGGTGATGAACGGGACCAGGAGCAGGCCCGAGGCCGAGGAGAAGATCACCCCGATGATCCACGCCCAGCGTCGGACTCTGACCGGGCTCGTACCGGTCAGATCGAGCAGGTCAGGCGCGTCGA
Source organism: uncultured bacterium (assembly GCA_964247525.1). Taxonomy (GTDB): domain Bacteria; phylum Actinomycetota; class Actinomycetes; order Mycobacteriales; family CAJCIY01; genus DASYGP01. Next base: position 18,466 of record CAXTUZ010000005.1, on the reverse strand, counting down.
CGACGGCGCGCATCGCGACTCCCGTACGCGTGCGACGGAAGAACACAAAAAGGACAGCGGTCGCGACGGCGCCGATGACGAAAACAAGGATTTGGTTGGTGGTCACGACGGTGTCGCCGATGTGGTGCCTACCCCTGCCGAGATACACCGGTACGGACCGCGTGAGCGTCGTTCCGTAGATGATCACGGCGAGCGCTTGGACGATCAGGAAGATGCCGATCGTGCTCACGACCCGCGTCGTCAGGCTCGAGGAGGCAAGCAACCGCGCGATCCACTCGAGCCCGATTCCGAGCAACGGGCTGAGCACGAAGAGACAGACGACGGCCGCGAGTGGCCACGCGACGTCGTGCTGAACGTACATCGAATAGAACAGATAGGCCGAAATCGTCGCCAGTGCACCGTGCGCGAAGTTGAATACGCCGGACGTTTTGTAGGTCAGTACGAGGCCTACGCCCGCGAGGCCGTACACGGAGCCGGTGGTCAGGCCGGTGATAATGAAGGGGAGTAACACCTAGGTCCTCTCTCTGCGGCTGGCCGCGGCAAAGCTGCCCACCAACCGGCGCTCATGCTGAGCGAGATCGAGGAAATCCGCAACACCTTCGTTCGGTATCGATTTGGTCACGCTTTTGCTGGCTGCCGAACCCCCTTGTTCACGCGGCGCCGCCGGTGCTAGCGTCGCCCCGCGCGTCAGCTCGCACTGGACGCGCCGCTCGCGAATTCATCGAAGAGTTTGGAGCACGTGTGTTCTCTTTTCAGATGCGCCTCGGCACCGACCGCGCAAAGCCCCTGGCATCATTGGGCGCGCTTGCGGTGGTCGCAAGTTTGACTCTCGCCGCGTGCGGGAGTTCGTCGTCATCTTCGAGCCAGAGCAGTTCCGGTTCCTCGTCCACTGGGTCCAGCGCGTCCGGCACGCCGATCGTGATCGGAACGATCGGGGATTTCACCGGTGCAAGCGCATCGGCTCAGGCCGGCGCGAAGACAGCGCTGAACGCGTGGGTTACGTCGGTCAATGACGCCGGGGGTATCAGCGGACACCCGATCAAGCTCATCAGCGCCGATGGCCAGGGAAACGTCGCGACCACGCTGACGGCGGTCAAGAAGCTTGTTGAGTCCGATCACGTCATCGCCCTGGTCGGAGAGTCCTCCGGCGAGACCAGCGCATTCCAGAAGTACATCGAGAGCAAGAACATCCCTGTGGTCGGCGGGAACCCGTCGAGTATCGCGATGTCGTCGAGCGCAGACTTCTTCCCGGATGGGACGACCATCACCCCCGCACTGTACGGGCAGATCGCCCTTGCCAAGAACCAGGGCCGTACTAACGTCGGACTGTTCTACTGCGCAGAGTCCGCCATCTGCGCGCAGATCATTCCGCTGTACAAGAAGATCACGGCCTCCCTCGGGATGAAACTCGGTGTCACACAGAGCATCTCCGCCTCGGCACCTAGCTATACCGCGCCGTGTCTCGCCGCCAAGGACGCCGGGGTGGACGCACTGAGCATCGCAGACGTCTCGGAGGTTGTGCTGAAAATGGCGTCGGCCTGCACGCAGAACGGATACAAGCCGACCCAGACAGCGCAGGCGTTCTCGATCACGAAGAACTGGCTGACCAACCCGGCTATGGACGGCCTGCAGGCTGTGTCGAACATTTTCCCGTGGTACGACGACTCGACTCCGGCGTCCAAGGCTTATATGGCGGCGTTGAAGAAAGAGGATTCGAGCTTTCTCGATACCCCCTCATTCAACCCGGCTGCAGCCTACGGCTGGACCGGTGGGAAGCTCTTCGAGGCGGCGGTCAACGCTGGACTCAAGCAGCAGGGAGCCGGCGGCGATGTCACGAGTGACACCGTCCTGAACGGCTTGTACTCCCTGAACGGTGAGACGCTCGACGGCCTTATCCCGCCGGTGACGTTCGTCAAGGGCAAGCCCACGACTGTGCCCTGCTACTTCACCGTGGGGATCAACGGCGGAAAGTTCACCGAGCCGAACGGGATGAAGACCAGTTGCGTGACTGCTGAGCAGCTAGCCAGTTTGAAGAGCTGATCGCACGGACTGATGGCGAGGGCCGGGCAATCGAGAAGATTGCCCGGCCCTTTGTCGACCGCGCCTCAAGCTGAGTGAGAACGGTGCCGACATCGATCTGACGACGGCCTTACGGCACACCTGCGTTCGGTCGTCACCGAAGGACGAGCTGATGGGAGCGCCCGGTGGACACGCAAACCGTCGCTCGGCGCTTGTCGATCCGCGAGATCATCGACGACCGTCTCGTGCGATCGGTTTTCCAGCCGTTGGTCGATCTCGACTCAGGTGGGGTCGTCGCCTACGAAGCTCTGAGTCGTGGGCCGGCTGGGTCGGACCTCGAGTCGCCGGATGTGCTGTTGCGCGAAGGCCGGCGGGGAGGCCGTCTGGCGGAGCTCGATGCACTGTGCCAAAGCACGGCACTCGCCGCGGTCCGTGACGCCTCGTGGCCCTACGAACTCTCCCTGTTTCTCAATGTCGAACCTAGTGCCCTCGGCCCGTCCTCCGTAGAGGTCGTCGCACGCGCCCGCCGTTCCGGCATCAACGTCGTGATGGAACTGACCGAGCGCCACCTCGCCACCGATGTGGCGACTCTCCTCGCGGCCGCCGACAGGGTCCGTGCCTGGGGTGTTCAGGTGGCCCTCGACGATGTCGGTGTCGAGCCCGCGTCACTCGCGCTGATTCCGTTGCTACGCCCCGATGTGGTGAAGCTCGATATGGGGATTCTCCGCTCGTACTCGGCCGGGTCCGTCGCGGAAACGGCGAACGCGATCCGTGCCTACGCGGAGGAGTCCGGCGCGTCGGTGGTCGCCGAGGGCGTCGAGACGTCCAGTGACGTCGCCGTCGCCCGTGTGCTCGGCGCGACTATCGGGCAGGGGTGGTTCTTCGGCCGCCCCGGAGCGCTGCCTGTGGTCTATCCGGAGGTGAGCCCGCTGTCGCGGAACGTCGACAGCGTGGTCGAACACACAGGTAGAACGCCGTTCGAAGTCGTGAGTGCTCGGCGACCGGTGATGATCAGTACCAAAGCACTGTTGCTGCCGATCTCTCGCACCCTCGAACGGCGTGGCCTGGCCATGGCTGTTCCCCCGCTGTTGCTCGCCGCCTTTCAAGATGTCCGGCACTTCACTCCCGCCACCCGCGTCCGGTACGCCCAGCTTGCCGAACGCCTTCCCCTGGTCGCGGCGCTCGGCTCCGGGATCGACGCAGTCTCGTGTCCGGGCGTGCGCGGTTCGAACCTCGTGGCCGAAGACCCGCTCACCGGCGAGTGGACCGTGATTGTGCTTGGCGCACACTTTGCGGGTGCGCTCGTCGCGCGGGACCTCGGCGACGACGGTCCCGACATCGACCGACGGTTCTCGTACGCGGTGACCCACGACCGCAGCCTCGTCATCCCGGCGGCACGCACCTTGATTGACCGCATCGCCCCGCAGAGCAGCGGGCCTGAAGCAACAGCGTCATCTCCTGGCTGAGCCCTCGCCACCTGCACCTGCACCTGCACCACGCACGACGCCTTCGGCCTCAAGGCGATCGATCTCGGCCGCGGTGTAGCCCAGTTCGCGCAGGATGTCGTTGGTGTGCTGCCCGACGAGGGGCGGTACTTTCGGCACTGCGCTGGGGGTCAGCGAGAAATCAAGCAGCCGCCCGGCAACCGTCGTCCGCCCCACCGTCGGGTGCTCGAACGAGGTGAGCCATCCTTTGTCCAGCAGTTCTTGGTCTTCGAACAGCTCCGCTATCCGGGTGTACGGAGCCGACTCGCAGGGCACCTCCGCCTTTGCGAGACGCTGGGTCCATTCATCGGTAGGCCGCCGGAGGAACTCGCTGGCGAGGATCTCGGTAAGGTCGCGATCCATCCGCCGTCGTGCGTCCGAGGAGTCGAATTCCGGATTGTCGCGAAGGTCCGGGCGGTCGAGTGCATCGCTCAATGCCCGCCACTGGGCCTGTGTTTGGGCCGCCAGGCAGAGCCAGCCGTCGGCGGTCTCGTAGAGCCGGTAGCGCGCGCTCACGCCGAGTAGTTCCGCGTCGAGCATCGGCCGGTCAGCGACGCGATCAGTGTCGCTCGATACCCACGCGGATGAGGCATTCAGCAGATGGGCGTAGATCAGGGACGTTTCCACGAGCTGACCTTCGCCTGTCCGGTCGCGATGATAGAGAGCCTGGACGAGAGCGATCGCTGCCAGGAAGCCCACGCCGGTGTCGCCGAGTGAGATCAGCGGCCACAGTGGGTGGCCACCGTTGTCCAGACCACCGTCGACCCACTCGGTACCGGCCAGAGCGGCGCCCGTCGGATCTCCGCACGGCCAGTCGGCCCGCGGACCGTTCTCAAAACCATGGCTGTGGCAGAAGATGATGTCGGACTTGATGTGCTTGAACGCCTCGTAGCTGATGCCGCGCCTCGCGGCTGCACCCCGCCGCCAGTTGGTCGTCACTATGTCGGCTTCGGAGACCAGCTTGCGAAGGAGCTCTGATCCTCCGGGGGTCTTGAGATCGACGGCGATGCTTCGCTTGCCTCGATTGCACATCATGCCGAAGTGCGTCCCCATCCACGACGCGTCGCCGAAAGCGTTGACCTTGATGACGTCCGCGCCGAGGTCCGCGAGTAGTTGAGCCCCGTACGGTCCCGCGATCGCAATCCCCAGGTCGAGGACGCGGATGCCATCGAGGGCTGGCCGACCGGCCGCGGCGAGTTGCGTGGCGGTCGGCCGGCAACCGGTGAGCTCGGACGCCAGCACTGTGCGACGCGCGTCCGCGCGGCGTACGACGTCCACAGTGTGCTCGCCCGGCCTCGGCGTGTGTCCGGTAGGAGCTGCCGGGCAGGCATCGAGCGAGTACACCTTTCCGACGTGACGTATTCGCCCCACGTCCGGATCCTCGGTCTCGATCACACAACCGTCAGCCAAGAACAACGGGTCGCGGAGTGCTTCCTCAGGGGAGAAGACTGGTTGCAGCGGCACGCCGACCTCGGCAGCAAGTCGTTGCCAGGCTGCGGAGGGGAATCGACTCACCGCGGTGGCCATCAGCGGATGGAAATGGTGGAGCAGCACCATGTCTGCAACATCCATCCCCAGCCTCAACTCAGCGTCACGCGGCGACGTGACGCCCTCGCGCACGGCCAACTCGTTGCCGTTGCCGGCGTTCAGCACGAAAGGCGGCAGCGGAACCCATTGATGTATCCAGCGACCATCGGAAGCTTTGAAGAATCCCTTCGGCGCTCGCTGGTCGAGGACCCAGCTCAGATAGCCGGGGCTGTGCGGGCGCTCGACCTGCTGCCAGGAGATGCTCGTCGTGGCGAGTACACCTTGCAGCAACGATGTCGTCACTCGCTGTCCAAGCCCGGTCTGTTCGCGGGCACGCAGCGCTGCGCTGACGCCCAGCGTAGCGATGTAGAACGCCGCCACGCTGGGCCATGGAACCCCCGAGAACAACGGCCCTTGACGGTCCGGTCCGAGCCCCAGCCCGTCGGGCGCCTCGACTCCCGGTAGCGCCGCCTCGGCGCCGGAAAGATCGCAGATTGTGGTGCCGGCAATGCCCCTGCCGGCCCACAGCTGGCCCGTACGTGCCGCAACCAGAGCATCGATTCCCGGGTGTCCCTCGTGGCGTCGAACATCGCCGTACCCGGTTATCGAACAGTAGATCAGCCGTGGGTTGATCTCACGCATCGTGTCGTAGTCGACCCCAAGGCGCTCCGTCGTCCGCGGAGCGAAACTTTCGATCAGGACATCGGCGGTGGTGGCGAGTGCGCAGAGCCGTTGTCTGTCGACGTCATCCCGAAGGTTCAAAACGGCACTGCGCTTGCCGCGGTTCCAGACCCGATGACCCGACAAACGCCGGGACGGATCTCCCCCCGGTGGTTCTATCCTCGTCACGAGGGCGCCGTTGTCGGCGAGCAACATCGTGGTCATCGGACCGGCTACACCATGCGACAGATCGAGAACCTCGAGGCCGTCGAAGACACCTGGCATGTCAGTGTGCCCGCGTCAAACCATAAACCCGCGCCGCATTGGCGTGAAGGATCCTTTCCAGGGTGTCATCGGAGAGGTCACTGAAATTTGTCTCGAGATGTTCTCGAGCAGATTTCGCTATGCCTGTGGGTCCGGGCGCCAGACACGTGGCATGGGGAAAATCCGTTTCAAACATGATGTTGTTCGGGCCGATGAGGTCGATGGCCGCCCGCAGTGTGCCGGTTTCGAACCAGAAGCAGGAATAAACCTGCCTCTTGAAGTACTCGCTTGGCAGAAGATCGAATTCTGGATGCTCGCCCCGCACGCCGCCGTTTTGCCACTGCCAATCCATCGCCTCCAAGGCGAACGGTATCCAGCCGACCCCGCTCTCGACCGACACGAAGTTGAGACGAGGAAAACGATGACAAATACCCGACATGATGATATCGGCGATCGCCCGCGCATTCCCAAGAAAGAACAGGAGGGATACTCGGGCGTGCGCCGTCCGTCGGCCGAATCCCGGGTCTTTCGTGACGTCGCCCAGGTCGCCCGCGGCAATGTGGAAGTTGATCGCCAAGTCGGCCTCTTGCGCCACTGCCCACAGTCGATCCCAGTGTCTGTCGATCAGGGCGGGTTGTCCCCAGAACTCGGGTTGGCTCCCGAACACGATTCCCGTGTGGCCGAGGGCGGCGCACCGTTCGAGTTCCCGTACGCTCGCGTTGACGTCCCAGAACGGAAGTGCCATTTGCGCAAGAAAACGGTCGGGGAATTCGTTGATAACATCGGTCAGGTAGTCGTTGTACGCCCGGACGCATTGCAACATGAGTTCCGGCTCCTTAAGCGCCATGAGGCGCCCACCGCCGAAGCCAGCCACATTTGGATAAAGCACCTGCGCGTGGATACCGTCACGGTCCATCATCTTCACGCGCTCGGCCAGGTCGTAGGTGTCGGGTTGGGCCTCGGCAAGGGTGTTGGGCCGGTCGGGTGGATAGCCGTCGTAGCCGGCGAAGGCCGGACCCGCGCCAGGAGCGATACGAGTTCCGCCACAGAACCACGCCTCATCCTCGGCTGCCGTATCCCACTCGACATGAGGCACTAGATCGCCCCATCGGGATACCGACATTCGGCTCGTCCAGAGGTCGTACGGCTCGATGATGTGGGTGTCCGTGTCAATGACCTTGAAGCGGTCCACTATCGCTGTCATCCGACCCTCCGATGAATCTCACTCGCGCGTGAGTACGACACAACTCGCGACAATTCCGTGCCCAGTGCTGGCGACTCCAACCTTGGCGTTCGGCGTTTGGCGGGAACCCGATTCGTGCCGCAACTGGCGGGTCACCTCGATCACATGATTGACACCGTGCAGCCGGCCCATGTTGATGGTACCTCCGTCGCAGTTGATCGGAAGGCTTGCTCCTAGCCGGGTATGACCGGCCTCGACGAAGGCGCCGCTCTCTCCCGGACCACAGAATCGAAGGGCTTCGAGCCACGTCAGTGCGTGCACGGTGAAACCGTCGTAAAGGCCCGCGACGTCAACGTCGGACGGGTGAAAGTCACTGCGATCCCACAATGTATCGGCAGCACGTCGCGGGACGGTCAGAAGGTCATCGTTCAAGTAGAAATCGGGCGGATCGGCGTACGACATGGCCCAGCTCTCGACGAATATCGGACGCTTCGCCAGGTCGCGTGCTCGCTCTTCGGTCGCGTAGATGACCGCACCACTACCGCTGACCGGCTTCTCGCAGTCGAACAGGCGCAGCGGCCTGGAGATATAGCGACTCGTTCGATAGTCGTCCATTGTCATAGGAGTGCGCTGGACCGCTTTCTCGTTGAGAACCGCAAACTCTCGCTGAGCGACCGCCTGGTAGCCGAGCTGGTCTGGCATCGAGCCATAGGCTGCGTTGTGCCTTTGCCAGATCATCGCGGCCCAGTGAGCCGCCGCGACGGCGCCGAACGGCACGGTGAACTGGTCCTCGCCTCCGTAGGCCGCAAAACGCGTGGCATTTGAAGCGGAGGAGCCCGGGTGGGTGACCGTTCGGTGAGTGATTGCGACATCGCAAGACCCTGAAGCCACCGCCGCGATCGCGGGGATGCCCGCGCCCAGATATGCCGGGCCCCCGGTATCGTTGAACCAGCGGATCTTGTCGCAGAGGCCGAGCATCTGGGCTGTATGCATTGCCGTCGCAAATTGATTGTTGCCAACCGACCGATACACGCTGATTCCGTCGATGTCGCGAGGATGTAGCCCGGCGTCATCGAGGGCCTCTTTGCAGGCCATCGCGGACATCAGCTCGTTGGACAGACCCAGGTTGCGGCCGGTAGGTGAGAAGCCGACGCCCACCACTGCTACCCGACGACCGCCCGGCATCACCGTCGGGCCAACCTGAACCGGGGTAGGACGATGCCTGGCGCTACCTCATCGAACCAGGCTTCCACGCGCGCTCCGACGGATGCCTCACCGAGATCGCAATCGGTCAGGTTCGAAACAATTCGTAGGCCGGGTTGTTCGTCGAGCTCGACATTCGCGAGGATATACGGGACAGGTAATCCAGGATGAAAGGGGTGCTCTGCGACGGTGAACGAGTAAAGTGTGCCTAGACCGGAGACGTCTGTATGCGTGGTGTCGAAGCAGAGGCAGAACGGGCAGATCACCTTCGGCAGGTGAATGTACTTTCCGCACGACACGCATCGCTGTATCACCAGCCGGTGCTCGGCGGCGCCGGTCCAGAAATATTCGCTCAACTCGTCTGGGATGGGGACCGGCCGGCCCAGCGAATCATCCGTCGAGGGCGGACCCGGCTCGGTCATTTCCACCAATCTGTTGCCTTGGCCATCTCATCGCGTCGAGTTGGATGGCCGTTGCAGGTACTGCCGGACGGACGCTACCCCCGCCCGAGCGCGCATCGCAAGGCGCGTCGTGCTCGGTCCGTCCGCGTCATGTGAACGCTCTTCGGCCGGCCGGAGTGAACGAGGGCTATCGCCGGATGACTCAGAACGGATCGATGCGAGGGTGGTCAAACCTGAGTCCCGGGGTGGGAGATAATTCTGGCGCGGCTTGCCGGTTGTGCGCACGACTAGCCACGAATTGCGTTAGCGTCCGCTGCGCCGACAGGTTTCTGTCGGCGCACCTCGGACCCCAGGGGGTTTCACAATGCGCGCCAGAGGCATCCTCGGTACGGCACTGCTCGGTACGGGCTTGGCGGCGTTGACGGTCTTCATGCCGTCGGCGGCGTCGGCGGCGACAGCGCCGAAACCGTCGCCCACGTGCAAGGTTCCGGTGTTCTCGGTCTCGCCGTTAAGTGCGGCGCCCGGGAGCAAGGTGACGGTGTCAGGGGTCAACTTCTCTGGATGTCCGGCGCAAGGCAATCCCGCGAAACCCACTCCTGTTCTGACGATCAAGGTCGCGGTGGGAACAGCGAGCAGCCCCAATGGAACGGTGCTGGCGACCGCGAAGACAACCGCGACGGGCACCTTCAGCGTCCAGATCACTGTTCCCCCGCTGTCCAGCGGCGGTGTTCCGAAGCTCGCGCTGGTCGCAGGCGGCACCGACCCTGCCACCGGCCTGACCTATGCGGGTGAAGCGGTGCTGGCCTACACCACGGCCGCGGCTCCGGTGAAGGTTCCCGCAGGCACCGGCGGCCACGCCGCGACCACCAGCGGCGCGACCCGCGACGAGCAGCTCGCGTTGGCCGGGCTCGGAGGGCTGCTTCTGGCTGGTGGCACTGCGGGTGCTGCGCGCCGCCGCACCCGGCGCGGCTGACGGGCTCCGTAGCAGCGAGCCTATGAGGGTTCGCGCCGAGGATCCGGGGTGTGACGAGCCGAGATGTCATGCCCCGGATCCCGTCGTGTTCACACTGCGGTGATGTCACGGGGTCGGGCGGCGGACCGCGGCGGAGGCCACGGTCGGCGTGCCGTTGTGTGGTGGTGTGTGGCGATCTCGGGTGCGGCGGTGTTGGCCGTTGCTCTCGTGTGGCTGAGCCACGATCGCGGTACGCCGCGTGACTTCGGTTCGCTTCCGGCACGCGCGGCCACACCGAACTCGCCTGTACGCACACAACCACCGGCATCGCCAACGGTGGGCGGGGAAGCGCTGACTCTCGTACCGCTTCCGCCCGCGACTTTGATGCTGCCGACTCTCGGCGTCCGCGCACCGGTTGTGCACGTCGACTCGGTCGACGGCGTGCTCGGCGTGCCGGAGAATATTGCCGACGTCGGCTGGTGGACGGGAAGCGTGGCACCCGGCTCCGCGCACGGGACGACGGTGATCGACGGTCATGTCGACTCCGCGGCGAGCGGCGATGGGGCGTTGTTCCGCCTCCGTGTTCTCGCGGCAGGAGATCCGGTGAAGATCACCACGACCGCAGACACGACCGTGACCTACCGCGTGTACGCCCGACGCATCTATGCAAAACATCAGGCCCTGCCGCCCGATCTTTTCACCACCACAGGCAGCCCGCGCCTGGTGCTTATCACCTGCGGCGGCCCCTTTGACAGCGCAACCCGCAGCTACGAAGACAACGTCGTCGTGTTTGCTGCGCCGCAGAACTGATTCTGCGGCATACCGAGGACAGCTGAGCGTTAGCCGAGCCACGTCGTCAGCTGGACCAGTAAACGGCCCAAACCCGAGGGCTCAGACCGTCTTCTGTGTTCCGAGACATCACGTGGTCGGGATGGCGGGATTCGAACCCACGACCTCCTCGTCCCGAACGAGGCGCGCTACCAAGCTGCGCCACATCCCGAGTGTCGCCCGGTGGACTCTACAGGACCTCGGCGACGAGCGTGAGGAGCGTCGCCTCGGGTCGGCACGCGAAACGTGCCGGTGCCCACGGGCTCGTCCCGAGTCCTGCCGACACGTGCAGCCACGACGCATCGAAACGTGATAGGCCCCGGCAGCGGGCCCGGTCAAGCCCGCAGTTCGTCACCAGTGCACCGAGCCCGGGCAGCCTGAGCTGGCCGCCGTGCGTGTGTCCGCACAGCAAGAGCCGGTCGCCGTCGTCGGCGAAGCGCTGAAGGACGGCCGGCTCCGGCGCGTGTACGAGCCCGATCGCCACATCCGCATCCGGGTCGGCCGCTCCCGCGACGTCCTCGTATCTGTCGCGCTTGAGATGGGGATCGTCGACCCCGCGCAGCTCGACCTGCCTGCCGTCGACCGAGAGCGTGGCTCGCGAGTTCGTCAGGTCCGCCCACCCCGCGGCGACGAAGCCGGCGGAGAGTTCGCGCCACGGCAAGTCTTGCCCGGCCACCCGCCGGTGTGCGGGGTCGAAGTATTTGAAGGGGTTCTTGGCCACCGGTTCGTAGTAGTCGTTGGATCCGAATACGAACGCCCCCGGCCGGCAGAGCAACGGTTCATACGCGTGCAGCAGCGCCGAGACCCCGTCCCGACTCGACAGATGGTCTCCGGTCGAGATGACCAGGTCCGGTACGAGCCTCGCGAGGTCACGTAGCCACGCCTGCTTGCGCTCTTGCCTGCCGATCATGTGGATGTCCGAGAGGTGGAGCACCCGCAGCGGGTCGGCGCCCACCTTGAGAATCGGCACGTCGAACTGCCGGAGCGTGAACGCATTCCGTTCCCACAGGGACGCGTAGCCGGCGGTCGCCATGCCCGCCAGCGCGGCGGTGGCGAGTGCTCGGCCGGTACGCATCAGGCAATTGTCCCCGACGGCACGAGCTAACCTCGCCGCGTGAGCACACTGAAAGCACGCCTTCGAGCAGATATGACAACCGCTCTGCGCGGCCGGGACGAACTACGGCTCGCAACATTGCGGATGGTGTTGGCTGCGGTGCAGACCGAGGAGGTGGCGGGCAAGGCGGCGCGTGAACTCGATGACGACGAGGTCCAGGCCGTTCTCACCCGCGAAGCCAAGAAACGCCGCGAATCCGCCGAGGCCTTCGACGGAGCCGGCCGAGCCGAACTTGCGTCCCGGGAGCGCGCCGAGGGCGAGGTCATCGCCCAGTACCTGCCCGCGCAGCTCAGTGACGACGAGCTCGCCGAGATCGTGGCCGAGGCTCTTACCGAAGCCGGCCTCACGAGCGGCGGTCCACAGCAGATGGGCGCCGCGATGAGAGCGGCGAACGCCAAGGTTGCCGGCCGGGCCGAAGGTGGGCGGATCGCTGCAGTCGTACGCCACCAGCTGAGCTGAGGCGGCCCGAGGCCAGGCGGATCAGTGTGCCGCCGGCGGAGCCGGCAGCACCGTCGGTCTGGGAACCGGCGCCTTCGCCGTGGCGGTGGGTTTGCCCGACGGATGCCCGGTCGGCTTCCTTGACGCCGGCGTCGATGCCGACGGACTCGGTGAGGGGCTCGGAGACGGGCTGAGGGTCGGAGCGCTGTAGGCCTGCCCGAGCGAGAAATCCTCGACCGGCAGGGGGGCGACCGCCGTCGTCATGATCGACTGCCAGGTCAGCGCCGGGATGTCGCCGCCGAACAGACTGCTTCCGTAGTAAGTACGTCCGTTGCGCAAGTCGGTCATCGGCGTGATCTGGTCGTTGGGATGCTGGGGATCGAAGATCCCGATCGCGGTGGTCAGCTGGGGCACGTATCCGATGAACCAGGCGCCCTTCGAGTCATCGAGGGTGCCCGTCTTCCCTGCGGCGGGCCGGCCGATTCCCCGCCCGGCCGCGGTGCCTCGGGTGATGACACCCTGCAGCAGGGAGGTCACCGTGTCGGCGACCGAGGAGCTGATCGCCTGCCGGCAGGGGGGCGCCTGGGTGAAGGTCACGGCTTTCCCGCTGAGTGTGGTGATCCGGTCCACCACACGCGGGTCACATTCCAAACCGCGTGCTGCCAGGGTCGAGTACACCGTGGCCATGTCGATGACGGAGAGTTGGTTCGCCGCGCCCAGCGTCAAGGACGGACCGATCTTTGAGGGGTCGGAGAGACCTGGCGAAAGCACTCCGAGGTTCTGGCCCATGAGCCGCACACTCTCCAGGCCGACACGATTGTCGAGCTCGAGCTGAATGAAGTAGGTGTTGACCGAATTCCAGGTCGCGCTGGCCATGTCGAAGATGCCCCCTTCCTTGTCTTCGGCGTTGGACACGCCTCCGGGGCATCGACCGGTGTCCGGGTAGCCGGCGACAGGCTTCAGACATCCCGGCGAGTTGTACGTCGTACTCGTCGGCAGGCCCGCGGCGATGGCGGCGGCCAGGGTCACGGCCTTGAACGTCGACCCGACCTGGTAGTTGCTCTGCGTCGCGTAGATCGCCTTCGACTGGCCGGGCCCGGTGCCGAAGACCCTGTTCTGGCCGATCGCGAGAATGCGGCCGGTGCCGGGTTCCATCGAGACGACGCTCGTAACCTGGCGAATTCCGTACTGGACGTTCGCGGCAATGCCCGCGTCGACCGACTGTTGGGTGTGCAGGTCGAGCGAGGTGTAGATGTTCAGACCGCCCTCGTAGACGGCCTGCGCGCCGAGTTTGGGGTCCGCCAGCAACGTTTGCAGGACGTAGCTGCAGAAGACCGGTACGACCGATGAGGCGCACGAGTCCGCCTGTTTCTTGACCGGATGAACGACGACCGGCGTCTTGAGCGCCGCATCGACCGCCGCCTGCGCGGCGAACTTGTACTTCGCGACCGCCGCGAGCACCAGATCTCGGCGCGCGCGTGCCCCCTTCGGATTGGCGACCGGGTCGAACGCCGTCGGACTGTTGACGAGGCCGGCGAGCAGCGCCGACTGGGCGAGCGTCAGCCTCTGCACCGGAATGCCGAAGTAGTGCTGCGCGGCGGTGCCGATCCCGTACACGCCCTCTCCGAAGTACGCGATGTTCAGGTAACGCTCCAGGATCTCGCCCTTCGTCAGTTTCTGCTCTAGGGCGATGGCATATCGCGCCTCCCGCAACTTCCGCCCGATCGACTTCTGGGTCGCCTCCCTCTGCGCCTCCTTCTTCTCCGCGTCGCTTCCGTTGCCGTTGATCGCGGCCTCCAGCAGGGCCTGCTTGACGTATTGCTGGGTGATCGTGGAGGCCCCCTGCGAATAGCCGCCGTTGCTCGAGTCGCTCTTCGCGGCCCGCACCACTCCCCGCAGATCGACGCCGTGGTGCTCGTAGAACCGGTTGTCCTCGATCGCGACGATCGCCGCCTGGGTGTTCGCCGGGATCGAGGAGAGCGGAACGATGATTCGGTCCTCGTCACCGACGAGCGTCGCGATGACGGTGCCGTCCGCGGCCCTCAGCACGGAGTGCTGGGCCAGTGGCGGCTCGTCGAGGACGGACGGAAGGTTGTTCAGCGCGTCGTTCGTGCTGTGACTCGCCCAGCCGACCGCGGCGACCACCGGCAGGCCCAGCCCGTCGAGCAAGAGCCCGGCGACGACCGAGAAAACCGCAAGCGACCCCACTTGGCGGGGAAGCCGGCGTGACACGGACATCACACGAGCGTACCTGTGGCGTTGCGCCAAACGGCCCTTCCGGCCTCCAAGTCGGCTCGGGATCATTGATCACGACCTTCCCCACCCCACGAGGACATCGAGATGAGTGACTGCACGCTTACGCCCGCCCGCCCGGCCGCCGTTCCGAACGATGCGGACTGGACGTCCCGAGCCGCCTGTCTGTCCGATGATCCCGATGAGCTCTTCGTCCGGGGCGCCGAGCAGAACAAGGTGAAAACGCGCTGCCTGGGCTGCGTCGTGCGTACCGAGTGCCTCGCTGACGCGCTGGACAACCGCGTCGAGTTCGGCGTCTGGGGTGGTATGACCGAGCGGGAGCGCCGCGCCTTGCTTCGCCGCCGACCCGACGTCGTCTCATGGCGCGACCTGCTGGAGCGAGCGCGGCAGGATCACCTCCTCCGCGGCAGTTACAGCATCGCCGGCTGAGATCTCCGGCCGAGCGCTGGAGGTTGAAACCCGGCGTTAGCCCGAACGGGTGTCCGCGAACAGAGAGGGATTCAGGCCGAAAGGGCTGACCCGAGCGCCCGCAGCCCGGCAAGGTCGTGGACGTCCTCCGCGAACGCCGGAACGGGCCCGATCGCGACATCGGGATGTGCGCGGCGGAACCGCTTGACCAGCGACGCCTCGCGTGCGGCGAGGGCGACCCGTTCGGCATGAAGTCGGAGCAGGGCCGCGGTGTCGGTGTGCGCG
>CAXTUZ010000005.1:0-3437 GCA_964247525.1 uncultured bacterium | reverse complement strand
TTCTCGGCGCCGGCGAGTGCGGCGGCCGAGCCGATGGCGATGCGCGAAGGGCGGTGCAGCCGGTTGATCACGACGCCCGCGAGCGGCATGTTCTCCTTCGCGAGCCGCTCGGTGAAGAACGAGGCCTCGCGGAGCGCGGCGGGTTCGGGCGCGGCGATCACCAGGAACGCCGTACCCGCCGCGGAGAGCATCTTGTACGTCTCATCCGCGCGGTCGCGGAACCCGCCGAACATCGTTTCCAGCGACGCCACGAACTGCTGTACGTCGGTCAGAGCCTGCGTGCCGAGGACCCTCGTCAGTACCCGGGTGAGCGAGCTCAGGCCGACGTTCACCACCTTCAGATAGGCCTTGCCACCGACGCGGGCCGGAGCGATGAGCACCTTGATGAGCCGGCCGTCGAGGAATTTGCCGAGGTTCTTCGGCGCATCGAGGAAGTCCAACGCCGAGCGGGTCGGCGGCGTGTCGACAACGATGAGGTCCCACCGCTTCTCGGCGACGAGCTGGGAGAGCTTCTCCATCGCCATGTACTCCTGCGTCCCCGCGAAGGACGACGAAAGCGACTGGTAGAACGGGTTCGCGAGAATCTGCTCGGCGCGCGCCGGGTCGCTGTGCGCGACCACGATCTCGTCGAACGTCCGCTTCATGTCGAGCATCATCGCGTCGAGCGTCCCGTCGACCCCGTGGACGGCCGCCGGGTTGTTGTCGAGTTTTTCCAGCCCCATCGCCTGGGCGAGGCGGTGCGCCGGGTCGATCGTGAGCACGACGGTACGGCGACCCTGCTCGGCGGCCCGAACCGCGAGTGCGGCGGCGGTGGTGGTCTTCCCGACCCCGCCGGCGCCGCAGCAGACGATCACCTTGGCCTCCCGCAGGACGGTGTCCGCGTCGAGCCGCTGGGTCATCCGGCCTTCTTCCCGAGGCCCTGTTCGGTGAGGCACTCCGCGAGGCGGTACAGGCCGCCGAGGTCGACGGCCTCCGTCAACATGGGTAGTTGCAACGTCGCCAGGCCCAGGCCCATCAGCGCCTCGGTCTCCCGGTCCTGCAGCGCGACCCGCTGATGGAGTTCTCGGGCCTCGCCGAACAGCTCGTCGAGCACCGACTTGTCGCTGGGCAGGCCGGCGGCCTCCAGCCCGGCGGCGACCTTTGGCCGGCCGAGCCGCTTGGGGATGGCGTACGGCTCCCGCCGCATGTTCACGATGACCGAACCGAGCGGGATGTCCGCCGCACGCAACTCGGCGACTCCGTCGATGGTCTCCTGGACGGGCATCTCCTCCAGCACGGAGACGAGATGGACCGCGCCGGCGGTGTGGATAACCCGTTGGACGCTGTCCGACTGCGACTTGATCGGCCCGACCCGCGCGAGCGTGCCCACTTCCGCGGTGACGTTGAGGAACCGGGTGATACGACCGGTCGGGGGCGCGTCGAGCACCACGGCGTCGTACACCCGGCGCCCATCCTTCCCCTTCCGGTCCACAGCTTCCTTCAGCTTGCCGGTGAGCAGCACGTCGCGCAGGCCGGGAGCGATCGTGGTGGCGAAGTCGATGGCGCCGAGTCGCCGGAGCATGCGTCCTGCGCGACGCAGGTTGTAAAAGGTGTCGAGATAATCCAGGAGTGCGTCCTCGGGGTCGATACCCAGCGCGATGACCTTGCCGTGACCCGGCGCGACCGCGACCTGCTTCTCCTCGTACGGCAGGGGCGGGGTGTCGAAGAGCTGCGCGATGCCCTGCCGGTTCTCGACCTCGACGAGCAGCACCCGGCCCCCACCGGTCGCCAACGCGATTGCCAGGGCCGCGGCGACCGTCGTCTTTCCGGTGCCCCCTTTTCCGGTGACGACGTGCAGCCGGCAGCCCACGGGAACAGGGGCTGCGGGCACTGACCGAGCCTATGCTGCCTGGCGCCGCCCGCCAGAACGTGGCGGTAACCCTCGACCCAGCCGCGCATTGAAGCGTGCTTCGGTCAAAAGTCAAGACTGTTCGGATCTCGCCGGACGCGGCACCCTGACGTAGCCAGCTGGCCTCGCTGTCACGGCGGGGTCGGCTGTCCACCAGATCGCGTCTTCGGAGGACCTCGATGTCCGCTGTGCTGTCTGTGCCGAGCCACCCCTTGCCGCCCGTGCTCGCCCGCTCCGAACTCACCTGGCGGGCGTCGGCCGCCTGCCAGGGCAGCACCGCGGCGGCGTTCTACCCGCCTAACACCACCGAGACCAGGGACGAACGGCTCCGCCGCGAAGCCTCTGCGAGAGAGCTCTGCGGGCGTTGCGCCGTGCGGCAGGCTTGCCTGGAGTACGCGTTGTACGTGCAGGAGCCGTACGGGATCTGGGGTGGGCTGAACGAGATGGAGCGCCGTCGCCTGCTGCGCCGCCGTACCACCTGACCTGTCGCCCGACGGTGCCGCGTGCGCTCTACAGTCAGCCGTATGAATCGCTGGGAGTACGCAACCGCGCCGATCCTCGTCCACGCAACCAAGCAGATCCTCGACAACTGGGGAAGCGACGGCTGGGAACTGGTCCAGGTCGTACCGGGGCCCAACAACTCCGAACAGCTCGTCGCCTACTTCAAGCGTCCGGTCGGGGACGCCACCGTGGCTGCTCCGGCGCCCTCGTTGTGACCGCGACCGACAGGCTCGCGGACTTGAGTCTCGTGCTGCCGCCGGTGGCGACTCCCGCGGGCTCGTACGTCCCCGCCGCGCGGCACGGCTCGCTCGTGTTCAGCGCCGGACAGCTGCCGCTGTCCGAAGGCACCCTGGTCTATGCGGGCCTGGTAGGTGACG
Organism: uncultured bacterium; assembly: GCA_964247525.1. Classification (GTDB taxonomy): domain Bacteria; phylum Actinomycetota; class Actinomycetes; order Mycobacteriales; family CAJCIY01; genus DASYGP01. The sequence continues at coordinate 671 of CAXTUZ010000005.1, read as the reverse complement.
GCCCCGGCGCGCAGGTGAACGTCGAGCAGGCCTACACCGCTGCCCGCCTGTGCGCGCTGAACGCGCTCGCGGCGGTCGGCGCGGTCGCCGGTGGAATCGATGCGATCTCGGGGATCGTCAAAGTGACCGGTTACGTGGCGAGTGCGCCGGGCTTCGTGGCCCAGCCTGCGGTGATCAACGGTGCCAGTGACCTGCTCGCCGCGATCTTCGGGGAGGCCGGCCAGCACGCCCGCAGCGCGGTGGGCGTGGCCGCGCTTCCGCGGGGGGCCCCGGTCGAGGTCGAGATCATCGCCGCGATCAGGTGAACGCGTCGAGGAACTGACCGCTGCGCGGACTCAGTCGAGCTCGGAGACCTCAGGACGTGGTTGCAGTGGGCGCTCCACCAGCTCCATCCCGAGCACGGCGAGCAGCAGCAGGACCGGGAACATCAATGCGACGGCGACGAACACGTGGCCGATCATGCCGTACGCGGGTGCTCCTACGCGGGCAGCACCGCGAGGCAGTCGGACGGCGCCTCGCGGTAGCGGGCGATGAGTTCGCGTGTCGCGGCCTTCGTCAGCGACGCCAGCGCGTCGCGGTACGCGCCGATCTCGGCGGCGACCCGGCCGAGGTCGGGGCCCGCACCGGGCGCGTCGAGTGCGACGAACAGGGGCCGCAGATCGGGCGTACGG
>CAXTUZ010000004.1:10470-38943 GCA_964247525.1 uncultured bacterium | reverse complement strand
GTGCAGGGAGCACGCATCTCCGGCGCCGACATCATCGTGGCCGTCGATCCGATCGAGTTCCGGCGCGATCAGGCCGAGATCTGGGGGGCCACGCATGCCGTCGCGTCGATGGAAGAAGCCTTCCCGCTCGTCCATGAACTGACGCGGGGGGTAATGGCCGACAAGACGATTTTGACGGCCAGTCTCATGACTTCCGACATGCTGAAGCCGCTCATGCTCCTGACGCGCAAGGGCGGTCGATGCTGCCTGACCTCGGTGGCGAACCCGAAGGTGCAGAGCGCCGACGTGATTCTCGCGGACGTCATCCTGTCGCAGAAGGAGATCGTCGGCAACGTCTTCGGAGGGGCGAGCCCGCACTTCGACATTCCGCGGCTCATCCGGTTGTACAAGGCCGGACTGTTGAAACTCGACGAACTGATCACGAAGACGTACACCCTCGAGCAGATCAACGAGGGGTACGACGACGTCCTCGCCGGCACGGTCATGCGCGGCGTCGTCATGTTCGACGACTGAATTCGTTACGCAGCGTTGACGACTCGGTAACCCGGTTGTAGCGTGCGGTCCTCATCTCGGGAGGGCCGACGCCGGTGAAGCGACAAGGCAAGGTATTCAGCACGATTCTCGTCGCCATCGTGGTGGGCGCGGCGAGCACCGGATGTGGGTCGTCCGGGTCGTCTGCCAAAGGATCCGCGAGTCCGCAGTCGTCGGTTAAGAGCAGCGGGGCGACAGCGGATCCGGTGCTCGGCACTCCGAAGCCCGCGAGCGGGGATCCGGTGACGATCGGGTTGGTGACAACCGGCGACACGTCAGCGGCCGCAAGCAAATACGAGGAGGCCTCAGTCGCCGCCTCGGTCGAGTACGTCAACCAGTACCTCGGTGGTCTCGCAGGGCGGCCGATCAAGATCCTCACGTGCCAGGACAAGATTGCGCCGACCGGCGCCACGGCCTGCGCGAATCAGATGATCGCGGCCAAGGTGCCCGTCGTGCTCTCGACGCAGGAGCCGCTCTCGACCTACGCCAAGAGCCTCAGCGAGGCGGGCATCACGTACGTCGCGGGGCTGGGAACGTCGTCGATCACCACGGTGAAGGGCACCTTCGTTCTCGCCGACGCGCAGTACCAGTTGGTCGACGCCGGAGCCCAGGTCGCGGTCGCCAAGGGTGCGAAGAGGGCGGCCATTCTCACCGTGGACACGCCCGGAAACGTCGGGTACCTCCAGTCCGCCGCGATCCCGCTCTACGCGGCGAAGGGGATCGACCTCAAAGTCGTGGGCGCACCGCCGGCGAACGCCGACCTGACTCCGCAGGTCACCGCGATGCTGCGCGACAAGCCGGATTCGGTGTACGTGATCGGTGGTCCGTCCTTTTGCGTCAGCGCATTCTCGGCAATGAACATCGCGCACTACACCGGGGTGCGCATCGCCATCCCGGAGTGCATCAACAGCTCGTCGAACACGTCGATCAGAGGTGGTCTGAACGGCATCAATGAGCTCAGCCTTGTGACGAGCGATCCGAGCGATCCCGATGTCGCAACCTTTGCCGCCGTGCTGGGCAGATACGGATCGGGAGTGAAGACCACCGATATCCTGGCGGCCGCGGGCTACCAGCTGGTCGTCGGTTTCGCGAAGGCCATGAGCGGCTTGAGCGGCACGGTCACTGCCTCCTCCGTCGCGGCTGCGTTCACGGCGATGCCCGAGATGAAGCTGCCACTGGGCGGCGGTATCACTTACCAGTGCAACGGCACCAAGGTGGCCGGAAAGCCAGGTCTGTGCGGCGCTCAGGCGCTGCTCGCAACGTTCGGCGCCGACGGCAAGCTCGGGCCGACGAAGCTCATCACCGGCTGACCACCGCGCGCGAACGATGCGCCCTGAAGTAGTTGTTTGATGCTTACTATCTTTTGGCTAAATCTGCTTCGACATCATTTGGATAACGGCGGCCGCGACTTTGCCGAAGAGTGTTGACACGGTTGTAAATCGTCTATTACGTTCCCGACACTATTCAATGAGCCCGAAGAGGTGCCAATACGTGTCACGCACAAAAAGACTTACCCGAGCACTGGCGCTCGCGGCAGCGGTAGTCATTCCTGTCGCCGGCTGCGGGTCCTCCAGTTCGAGCAGTACGTCACCGACGTCGTCGACGAACTCGTCCTCGTCGTCGTCCTCGTCCAACGGAAGCGATGCGCTCCTCGGGACGCCGAAAGCCGCGACCGGCACGCCTATCCAGATCGGATATGTCACGACCGGAAACACCTCGGGCTTGGACAGCACCAAGGAGGTTGCCTCCCTGCCGGCGTTCGCCAAGTACATCAACGAGTACATGGGCGGCATCGGAGGTCATCCGATCAAATTCCTGGTGTGTAAGGACGAGCAGACCCCATCGCTCGGAAAAGCCTGTGAAAACCAGATGATCGCGGCGAAGGTCCCGGCCGTCCTCTCCTCCTCCGAAGCGCTCACCGACTATGCCACGGCCCTTCCGAAGGCGGGCATCGTCTACATGACCGACGTCGCGCTGGTGCTCCCGGGCGCGGGCGCCGGCGCGTACAGCCTGGCCAACGCACAATTCGCCGATTCCGGTGCGGCAGCCGTCGTGGCGAAGCAGGCGGGCGTGACGAAGGCCGCGTACCTGGTCGTCGACGTGCCGGGCTATCCGGACCTGCTGAAGGCCCTCGCGGTCCCCACGTTCAAGGCAGCTGGGGTCGACGTCACGATTGCCAAGGCGCCGATTGCGACCGCGGACCTGACGCCGCAGATCGCGGCGATTCTCCGGGAGAACCCGGGCCTGCTGTACGTCGTCGGTTCTCCGGCGTTCTGCATCAGCGCGTTCTCGGCCGCCAACCAGGCGGGGTACAAGGGCATCAAGACGACGATCCCGCAGTGCGTCAACTCGACGTCGAACAGCGGCATCAAAGGTGGTGGCCTGAACGGCATCAAGACGTTCTCCGAGACGACCACGAGTTCTGATGACCCGGACGTCAAAAAGATTCAGGCAATCCTGGCGAAGTACAACGTCGACGCAAAGGTCGATGACATCGACGTCGCACTCGGCTACCAGGTTGCCATGGGCTTCGCTCAGGGCCTGTCCGCACTCAGTGGCGACCTGACCTTCGCGTCGATCAACTCGACGTTGAAGGCGGCACCGGAGATGCCACTGCCCGCCGGCGGGGGCATCACGTACAAGTGCGATGGCACCAAGGCTCCTGGGGTGTCGTACATGTGCAGCAACCAGAGCCTGCTCGGAACGTACGACTCGAGCGGCGTGCTCGGTAAGCCGTCTCTCATCTCGCCCGCAGGCTGATAGGGGACCGTCGAAAGAAGTACGACCTCCGGCTGCCGCCGACTGATCTTCGTATCGGTCGGCGGCAGCCGTTGTGTCGTCTTCGGCCCGAACTCGACCAGACATCGATCGGATAACGTCCGGGGCGATTTTCGCCGAAGCCGTTGACACCGTCGTAAATCTCCCAATATGTTCGCGAAACATTTTCTCCCAGCCCGAAGAGGTGCCGATACATGTCCCGCACACGAGGACTCACCCGAGCCCTGGCGCTCGCCGCAGCCGTCGTCATTCCCATCGCCGGCTGTGGATCCTCCAGTTCGAGCACGTCACCCGGCTCCTCGACGAGCTCGTCGTCGTCCAACGCGAGCGACCAAATCCTCGGCACGCCGAAAGCCGCGACCGGAACGCCGGTCACGATCGGATATGTCACAACCGGGGTCGGTTCGGGCTATGACAGCGGCAAGGAGGAGGCCGCGCTACCGGCGTACGCCAAGTACATCAACGAGTACATGGGCGGCATCGGAGGCCATCCGATCAAATTCCTCGTGTGCGAGGACAAGACCGCGCCAGCGGGTGGAAAAGCGTGCGTGAATCAGATGATCTCGGCGAAGGTGCCCGCGGTCCTGTCCTCGTCAGAGACGCTGGTCAGTTACGCCACGGATCTTCCCAAGGCCGGCATCGTCTACATGACCGACGTCGCCCTGGTGCTGCCGGGCGCGGGCGCCGGCGCCTACAGCCTGGCCAACGCGCAATTCGCCGATGTCGGTGCTCTGGGCGTGGTGGCGAAGGAGGCGGGTGCGAAGCGGGCGGCCTACCTCGTCGTGGACGTGCCGGGATACCCGGACCTTCTTAAGGCTCTCGCGGACCCGACGTACAAGGCACTCGGCATCGGCGTGACGATCGCCAAGGCGCCGCCTGCGACCGCGGATCTGACGCCGCAGGTCGCGGCAATTCTGCGCGAGGACCCGGGCGTGCTGTACGTGGTCGGAACTCCGGCATTCTGCATCAGCGCGTTCTCGGCCCTCAACCAGGCGGGTTACAAAGGCCTCAAGACGACGATCCCGCAATGCATCAACGAATCGTCGAACAGCGGAATCAAGGGCGGCGGGCTGAACGGCATCAAGACGTTCTCCGAAAGCACCACGAACGCCGATGACCCGGATGTGAAGAAGATCTCGGCGATCTTGTCGAAGTACAACGCCAACGCCAAGGTCGATGACAGCGGCGTCGCGCTCGGTTACCAGGTGGCGGTGGGCTTTGCGACCGGCCTGTCCGCGCTCACCGGGGACCTCACCTTCGCGTCGATCAATTCGGCCCTCAAGGCTGCACCCGACATGCCGCTGCCGGACGGTGGCGGCATCACGTTCAAGTGCGATGGCACGAAGGCTCCGGGCGTCGCGTACATGTGCAGCAACCAGAGCCTTTTGGGCACGTACGACTCGACCGGGACACTCGGCAAGCAATCGGTCATCTCGCCCGCGGGCTGACCGGCCAGCGCTCAGTTCGACAGGTAGCGGTCGGCCGCATTCCCGAAAAGCCGATAAACGGAGCCCGCGTACCCGTTATTCATGAGCTACTTGCTTAGTCCTTGCTATTCTTTTTTGGAAGGGCTAATTGACGTCAATTGGATAACAGCCGCAGTCGATTCGCCGAACACTGTTGACATGGTCACCAGCACCCGTTTACGTTCCGATCACCATTCGATGAGGCCGAAGAGGTGTCGATACGTGTCAGGGTCAAAAGGACTTATCCGAGCACTGGCGCTCGCAGCAGCGGTAGTGATTCCTATCGCGGGCTGCGGGTCGTCCAGTTCCAGTACAACATCAGGTTCGTCGACGAGTTCGTCGTCATCGAACGCGAATGATCAGATCCTCGGCACGCCGAAGGCTGCGACCGGCACGCCGGTCACGATCGGGTACGTCACGACGGGGACCAGTTCTGCCTTTGACAGCAGCAAGGAGGAGGCCGCGCTGCCGGCGTACGCCAAGTACGTCAACGAGTACATGGGCGGCATCGGGGGTCATCCGATCAAGTTCCTCGTGTGCGAGGACAAGACCACGCCCGCCGGTGGTAAAGCGTGCGTGAATCAGATGATCTCGGCGAAGGTCCCGGCCGTGCTTTCCTCGTCCGAGTCGCTGGTCAGCTATGCGACGGACTTTCCGAAGGCGGGCATCGTCTACATGACCGACGTCGCGCTGGTGCTGCCCGGGGCCGGCACCGGCGCGTACAGCCTGGCCAACGCGCAGTTCGCCGATGCGGGCGCGCCGGCGGTCGTGGCGAAGCGGGCGGGCGCGACAAAGGCGGCCTACCTGGTCGTCGACGTGCCGGGCTACCCGGACCTGCTCAAGGCGCTCGCGGTTCCGACGTTCAAGGCGTCGGGCATCGATGTGACGATCGCGAAAGCGCCTCCTGCTACCGCGGACCTGACCCCGCAGATTGCGGCGATCCTGCGGGAGAACCCGGGCCTGCTCTACGTCGTGGGTACGCCGGCATTCTGCATCAGCGCGTTCTCCGCCGCGAATCAGGCGGGATATAAGGGCATCAAGACGACGATCCCGCAGTGCGTCAACGCGTCGTCGAACAGTGGCATCAAGGGCGGTGGCCTGAACGGCATCAAGACGTTCTCCGAAACCACCACGAGCTCGGATGACCCGGATGTGAAGAAGCTGCAGGCGATCTTGTCGAAGTACAACGTGAACGTGCGGCTCGATGACGAGGATGTGGCGCTGAGCTATCAGGTGGCGATGGGTTTCGCGACCGGGCTTTCGGCGCTGACCGGCGATGTCACTTTCGCATCGATCAACTCGACGTTGAAGGCGGCTCCGGAGAAGCCACTGCCCGCCGGTGGCGGCATCGTGTTCAAGTGCGATGGCACGAAGGCCCCCGGCGCGTCGTACATGTGCAGCAACCAGAGTCTGCTCGGAACGTACGACGAGACCGGAGTGCTCGGGAAGCCGTCACTCATCTCGCCCGCGGGCTGACGGGCGCTCTTCGCGCGCGCTGCACGAACTCGGCTGCCGCCGACTGACCCCCCGCGTCGGTCGGCGGCAGCCGTCTTCGGTGTTCGCGTCAGATACGCTTGACATTGGCGAAATAACCGGCTTACGGTCAGAGGCCCTTCTGGGGACTCTCCTTTATGGAGTCGAGTCCTCCGGATATCGCCTCGAAGGCCGGAGGTTCGGATGCCCAAGATTTTCTCGGCGGATTCGCCTGAATTGTGGGCGGCCGGAGGGGAGTCACTCGAATGGGCCCGGTCTGCCGCTGAGGCATTCGGGGGCAATTTCGCGACGTTTTCGCTGGGGGAGGAGAACGATCCGCGATCGGCGACGATCTCGCTTCTGCGGCTTCCGCCGAATTTCGTCCTCCTTCGGCATTCCCACCCGTGTCACCGTGTAGAGGTGATCATCAAAGGGTCCCTCCGGGTCGGCGAGCGCGTACTGGGGCCGGGCGATGTCGCAGTGTCGTCACCCGACGAGGCTTACGGTCCGCATATCGCCGGTCCGCAGGGCTGTACCTCGGTTGAGTGTTTCTCGACCGCGGAGGGGATCGATGCCCGCCTCGACACCGATCCCACCGCACCCGCGCTCGTCTAAGGACATCGATGACACACGATCTGGTAATACGGGACGGTTGGATCGTCGACGGCAGCGGCTCGCCGGGGTATCGCGCAGACGTCGGCGTGGACGGTGGGCGCATCACCGAGATCGGCCGGATAACGGGCGTCGGACGCGAGGAGGTCGACGCTGAGGGCCACACCGTCACCCCCGGCTTCGTCGACGGGCACACCCACCTCGACGCGCAGGTGATGTGGGACCCGCTGGGCACCTCCTCGTGCTACCACGGCGTCACCTCGGTGGTCATGGGCAACTGCGGCTTCACCCTCGCGCCCGCGCATTCGGATGCCCGAGAACTCGTCGTACGGAATCTCGAGCGAGCCGAGGACATCTCCCCGGCGGCCCTCGCCGCCGGAGTCGAGTGGGAATGGGAGACCTTCGCCGAATATCTCGAAGCGGTCGATCGGCGCCCCAAGGGCATCAACTTCGCTGCGCAGATCGGCCACTCGGCACTGCGTACGTGGGCGATGGGAGAGCGCGCCTTCGAACAGGAGGCGTCCGACGAGGACCTGACGGTCATGCGCCGCGAGCTTCAGGCGGCGATGGAGGCCGGCGCGATCGGATTCACCACCTCCCGGGCGGACGCGCACGAGACGTCCGACGACCGGCCGGTCGCGTCGCGACTGGCCTCCTGGGACGAGGTTCGTTCGCTCGTCAACGTCCTGACCGAGCTCGGTACGGGGATCTTCGAGATCGCGCCCGCCTCGAACAATCGCGGACTCACCCCGGCTGACCTCGCGGCAAATCGGCAGGACCTGCACGACCTGGCCGTCGAGTCGGGGGTGCCGATGAACTTCGGGGTCGGCGCGGGTGCGACCGAGGTCATGGACCTTCTCGACAGGACGAACGCGGACGGTGGCCGGATGTTCGGCCTGACCCATAGTCGCGGGCTGCGCGCGATGCTGTCCTTCCGCTCCCAGATGCCGTTCGACCGGCTGTCGGGCTGGCAGTCCATGCGCGCACTTTCGCCCGAAGAGCAACTCGCGATCCTTCGCGATCCTGCACAGCGCGCGGTACTCGAGCAGGAGGCTCGGACGGGTGACTACGCCCAGGTGCTCGGCGCCGTCGCACCGGCTCCGAAGTGGGCGCTGATGCGTGTGCACGACGATCCGTACCGGACGAATCCGACGATCGCCGAACTCGCGGCCGAGCGAGGCGTCGACCCCGTGACGCTCGTGATCGATCTGTCGATAGCGTCCGACCTGCGGCAGTTGTTCACGCAGCCCTACTTCGACGTCAGCGAGGAATCGATTCTCGCGAGCATGCGGCATCCGCACACGGTGATGACATTTTCGGACAGCGGAGCCCACGTCGGCCAGATCATGGACGCATCGATTCAGACCCATCTGCTCGCCTACTGGGTGCGCGAGCGGGAAGCGTTCACCTACGAGCAGGCGATCCGTATGCTCAGCTACGAGCCGGCGACGCGCTGGGGGTTCGCGGATCGGGGGCTCGTCCGGGAAGGGTTCGTCGCCGATCTGAACGTCATCGACCCCGCTCGTGTCGCGCCGTCGATGCCGACCGTGGAGCACGACCTGCCCGCGGGAGCCAGGCGACTAGTTCAGCACAGCGTCGGAATTGCGGCGACGATCGTCGCGGGCGAGACGGTCCTGAGGGACGGCGAACCCACGGGCAAACTGCCCGGAAGAACTTTGCGCAACGCCCTTGCGAAGTAGTACGGCGTGACGTTATTAGCACAACAAGCCGCCAAAAGTTGGCATTATTGCAGTGCTCTCGGATCCGCGGAGGTAAAAGCCGGGATGATGAGGCCCAAAGGCCGCGTTTCTTGACACCGAGGTAACAGGGGCCTTACGTTTCCAGGCGGCGCCGTCGCCCCCGACGGCGCCGAATTCGACAACCGTGCCGACGAGGGACAAGTTCACTTATGTCTCATGTTGTGTTTCTGCTCCTCGGGCTGGCGAACGGCGCCGTCTTTGCTTCGCTCGCCGCGGCGGTTGTCGTCACGTACCGCAGCTCGGGGGTAGTGAACTTCGCAACGGGTTCGTTGGCGCTGATCGGTGCGTACAGCTACGCGTATATGCGTGAAGGCAAGTATTTGATCCTGCTGCCCGGATTGCCGGTGACGGCCGATCTCGGTGGCAAGCTTAACTTCGCCTTTGCCGCGGCATTCTCTATTGCACAAACAGCAATTCTCGGTCTTGTGCTTTATTTACTGATCTTCCGGCCATTGCGAAATGCGACGGCGGTGGCGCGCTCGGTCGCCTCCCTCGGCGTGACGGTCACTATCGTCGGTCTCATCGCGCAGCGCGTCGGTGTTTCGCCGATCGTCATCGGGTCGATCTTTCCCCAGAACGTGTGGAAGATCGGCTCCACCTCGTTCCCCAGCGACCGGATCTGGTTCGCACTCACCGTTCTGATCGTCGCCGTGCTCTTGACCGGTCTCTATCGCTTCACGGGATTCGGTCTTGCCACGCGGGCGGTGGCCGACTCCGAGGTCGGGGCCTACGTCAGCGGTCTCTCGCCGGACCGGATCGCCGCGGCGAACTGGATGATCGCCAGCGCCGTCGCCGGGGGCGCGGGCATCCTCATCTCCCCGATCGTTCCGCTCGTGCCGTTGTCCTTCAGTCTTTTCATCGTCCCGGCGCTCGCCGCTGCGGCGATCGGACGATTCAAGAGCATCATCGGTGCGGTCATCGCCGGCCTTGCCATCGGCATGATCCAGTCCGAGCTGACGAACCTGCAGGAACTGCATTCCTGGCTCCCGAGCACGGGTCTTCCGGACGTCATCCCGCTCGTGCTGCTGCTCGGCGTGCTGCTACTGCGTTCCTCGCTGTTGCCCTCCCGCGGCGAGTTGATCGCACCGACCCTCGGCCGAGCACCGCGCTCCCGGCACCCGCTCCCGAGCGCCGCAGTCGGTCTCATCGTCGGTGGAGTTGCGCTCCCGCTGCTTCATCCCGAATGGCGCGTCGCGCTGATCACGAGCTTCATCTTCGGGATCATCGGGTTGTCCTTCGTCGTCATCACCGGTCTCGCCGGCCAGGTGTCCCTCGCCCAGCTCACGCTCGCCGGCGTGGGGGCCTTCACCCTCTCGCCGCTGACGGCGCACTGGCACGTGCCCTTCCCGATCGCGCCGCTCGTCGCGGCCGCCGTCGCCGCGTTCGTCGGAGTGATCGTGGGACTTCCGGCGCTGCGCGTCCGTGGCTTGCCGGTCGCCGTGGTCACGCTCGCGCTGGCGGTGGTCGTCGAAAACGGCTGGTTCCGGAACAGCGACTACGTCCCCGCCGAGGGCAAGAACATCTCCGGTCCGTACCTGTTCGGATGGGACCTGCGCGGCCAGGTCGGTGTCCACTTCGGTCGGGTGCAGTTCGGCTACCTCGTGCTTGCCGTCCTCGCCCTCACCGCTGTGGGGGTTGCCTACCTGCGTTCGAGTCGACTCGGCATTGCGATGCTCGCGGTTCGGGCCGATGAGCGCGCCGCGGCCGGGGTCGGCATCAACGTTGTCGTCGTCAAGCTGCTGGCGTTCGGGATCGCGGCCTTCATTGCCGGATTCGGCGGATCCATGCTCGGCTACCTGCAAGGGAATGTCACCGGCGATTCCTTCGGGGTGCTGCTCGGATTCGGCGTCTTCGCGCTCATTTACGTCGCGGGCATAACGTCCGTGTCCGGCGGCATTCTTTCCGGCATCCTGGCGGCGAACGGCATCGTGTTCATGCTGATCGACAAGCACCTGTCACTCGGCAGCTGGTACGACACGATCTCGGGAATCGGACTGATCTTCACGATCATCAAGGAGCCGGAGGGGATCGTCGGGCCGATCCACCAGTGGGTCAACAAGCGCCGCGACGCGCGTCAGGAACTCACCGGTGCACCGTCGCACACGATGAGCGCGGCCGACGCGGCGGCGCCCCGCCGTCCTCGGCGCGCGCTGGCGAAGAACGTGCCGTCGGCGCTGTCCGTCGAATCGCTACGGGTCAACTACAGCTCGGTCGTCGCGGTGAACGACGTGACGATCGACGTGCCCAAGGGGAGCATCACGGGGATCATCGGCCCGAACGGCGCCGGCAAGACGACTCTGCTGGACGCGATCTGCGGGTTCACCGATGCGGGCGGGACCGTGCACGTCGGGTCCGAACAGGTCGACGGCCTCCCACCTCACCAGCGCATCCGTTCCGGACTCGGCCGGACGTTCCAGGCACTCAACCTCTACGACGACCTCACCGTTGCGGAGAACGTCGAGACCGGTCTCGCCGCGCACTGGGCGGGGCGCCCGGGCGCGAGCATGGACACGCTCGTCGACCAGGCGCTGGCCCAGATGGACATCCGGGAGTACGCCGACCGCTCGGTCAGCGAGCTGTCGCAAGGACAGCGGCAGCTCGTATCCATCGCGCGAGCACTCGCCGGTAATCCGGACGTCCTTCTGCTCGACGAGCCGGCGGGCGGTCTGGACACCACCGAGAGTCGTTGGCTGGGTGCGCGGTTGCACGCACTGCGCGATGCCGGAAAGACGATTGTCGTCGTCGACCACGACATGAGTCTCATCCTGGAGCTGTGCGACAAGGTGTGCGTGCTCGACTTCGGCAAGCTCATTGCCGCGGGGACCGCCGCCGAGATCCAGAACGACCCGCGGGTCGTCGAGGCGTATCTTGGCGCCAGCCACGCCCAGGAGTACGGAGCACCCGCGTGAGTGTCGCTTTCGAATGTACCGATCTGGCTGCTGGTTACGGTCAGTCGAAAGTCGTCCGCAGCTTCTCCCTCGCCGCCGAGGAAGGAACCGTGGTGGCCCTGCTGGGCCCCAACGGTGCCGGGAAAACGACGCTGTTGCGTACGATCGCCGGCCTGCTTCCGCGGCAAGGCGGCACGGTGAGCGTGGCCGGATCAACGATTCCGAGCGGGGCGCCGACGAAGGCCTCGCGGGCCGGAATCGTACTCGTGCCGGACAATCGGGCCCTGTTCGGCTCCCTCACGGTCGCCGCGAACTTGAAGGTCGCTGCCGGGAAGAACGGCATTCCGCCACGGGACATGCTGGAGGTCTTTCCGGCGCTCGAATCGCGCTGGAACCTCGCGGCTGGTCCGCTCTCGGGTGGCGAGCAGCAGATGCTGGCGGTCGCGCGCGGACTCGTTCAGCGCCCGAAGGTCCTGCTCATCGACGAGATGAGCATGGGCCTGGCCCCGGTCATCGTCGAATCACTGCTGCCCACCGTGAGCAAGGTGGCCACCGACACCGGCGTCGTCATCGTCCTCGTCGAGCAGCATGTTCGTCTGGCGCTCGAAGTCGCGCACCACGCGATGGTCCTGGTGCACGGCGAGGTTGCGACCCAGGCTCCCGCGCGCGAACTGCTCGACGACATGTCGAAGATCGAGGCCGCGTACCTCGGTGAAGCCGTCGCGAGCTCTGACGGACACTGAACCGGCCGTCCGCTTGCTCTTCGCACCTGCCATGTCGCTCCCGAGGAGAACGCTGCGATGACGTATGCCCCCCTGGAGGGAGTTCGGGTTCTCGAGCTCGCCCGCCTTCTGCCGGGTGCCATGGTGACCCGGAAGTTCGCCGATCTCGGCGCCGAGGTCGTCAAGGTCGAGGAACCCGGCCGGGGCGACTACCTGAGATGGTTCCCGCCGATGGTCGACGGTGCGAGCGTGCTGTTCAACACGGTCAACCGCGGCAAGAAGAGCATCGAGCTCGACATGAAGACGCCCGCGGGCGTGGAACAGTTCCTCGCTCTCGCGGACGTCGCGGATGTCATCGTCGAGGGCTCGCGCCCGGGAGCGTTTGCGAAGCGCGGACTGCACTGGCCTGACGTCCGCCAGCGCAACCCCCGACTGGTCATCTGCTCGGTGTCCGGGTTCGGGCAGAGCGGTCCGCTGTCCACGCTGCCCTCCCACGGGTACGTGATGGACTCGCTGGCCGGGTGCATGACCCTGGGCCCCGACGCGGATGGTCACCTGCGGTCGGTCGGCGCGGTGTCGTGGACCGTCGAGTTGGGCACCGCGAGTGCCGCCTTCACCACGCTGGCCGCCGTCGTGCACGCCAAGAACACCGGCGAGGGTGCGTGGATAGATGCCTCGCTGTGGGATGCGAGCGTCGAGGCCCAGCGTTCGGTGTTCGCGCCGATTCTGGCCGGCGAGGATCCGTACGGAACGATTTCGGGCCCGCTGGGAAGCGCCTACACCGCGAGCGACGGCAAACCGGTGATGCTGGTGGCCATCGAACAGGTCTTCTGGGCTAACTTCTGCCGGGGAGTCGGTCGCGAGGACCTGATCGAGGGATGGGGCGGCGCGGGTACGGACGAGCAGGGCATCGTCGCGCTCGGCGAGGAACGCCTCCGGGAGGAGATCGCGTCGATCATCGCCACCGCGCCCGCCGCGGTCTGGACCGACCGCTTCGTCGAGTGGAGCGTGGCCGGGGCGATGGTGGTCGACCCGTCGGAGCTCGCGGACCTTCCACATTTTGCGGCGCGTGGCTTGGTGCGCAAGGATCTCGATCCGAACCGGCGGATGCCGATCGTGGGCGATCCGATGCTCTTCCTGGATCCTGAGTTCCGCCCCGGAATCGGGTCCACGCCGCCCCCTGCGCTCGGTGCTGACACCGACGAGGTTCTCGCGACCTGGCTCTCGAAGTAACGGTCCGGACGTCGAAGTCGTAGGAGAGGAATGACGAAGCAGGCTCCGCTCACCGATTATCGGGTCGTCGATCTCTCGAGCGGTATCGCCGGTGCGTACTGCACGAAGTTGCTCGCCGATGTCGGCGCCGAGGTCATCAAGATCGAGTCGCCCGAAGGGGACATCCTCCGGTCATGGACCGCGACCGGTGCGCCGCTCGACGACGGTGAGGACGGCGCGCTGTTCCAGTTCCTGGCGTGCTCCAAGCAGAGCGTCGTCGCCGAACCCGATGACCCGGCCGGACTGGATCTGGTCGTCCGACTGCTCGCCGGTTCCGATGCCGTCGTCTGGTCGCGCGGCTCTCGCCTCGCGGAGCACCCTCGCCTTTCGCCGCGGACCCTGCGGGACGAACTTCCGCATCTGGACGTCGTCTCGATCACCCCTTTCGGGCTCGACGGTCCCTGGGCGGGTCGGGTCTCGACCGAATTCACCCTGCAAGCATGGGCGGGGGCAATCGGCCACCGTGGCTCCGCCTCCCGGCCGCCCATCAGCGTTGGCGGCCGGGTGGGCGAGTGGGCAGCCGGTACGTATGCAGCGGTCGCCCTTCTCGCGTCTCGCCGTCGTTCACTCAAGCAGGGCGTGGGGGAGTTGCTCGACACCTCAGTACTCGAAGCCGTGTCGCTGACCCTGACAAACATGCATTCGGTGTCCTACTTCCGGGAGGCCGGGTTCCCGCTCAACGCGAGACGCTGGTCGGTTCTCCCCGGCATTCACCCGACCAAGGACGGCTGGGTCGGGTTCATGGTCGGCACGGGGCAGCAGTGGCTCGACTTCTGTGTGCTGGTCGAACGGATCGACTGGCTGGAGGACCAGTCATTGATCAGGGCGCCGGCCAGGGCGACCCGGGCCGACGAGATCGTCGGCCATATCGAGGCCTGGGCGGGTGAGCGCACGACGGAGGAGATCATCGAACTCGCCTCCCAACTTCGCGTACCGGTTGCGCCGGTGGGCAGCGGCGCAACGGTGTCGACGTTCGACCACTTCGTCGAGCAGGAGATGTTCCAGGCCAATCCTCGAGCCGGTTTCGTGCAGCCGGCGACGCCGTTCCGGTTGAGTGGCGACGCCGTCGTACGCGAGCCCGGCGCACCTCCGTACCTCGGCGAGCACACGGCGATGTGGTCGGCGCCGGGCGCCACGGCCCGCAACGCCCCGGAGCAGGCGGCCTTTCCGGGGCCGGACATTCTCCCGTTCGACGACGTTCGCATCGTCGAGATGACGAACTTCTGGGCCGGTCCCTCGGCCGGTCATCTCTTCGCAATGCTCGGCGCCGAAGTCGTCAAGGTGGAGTCCCCGGCCCGGCCGGACGGAATCCGGTCGGTGTCGACGCTTCCCCACGATCAGGACAAGTGGTGGGAGCACGCCCCGCTCTTCCGCGCGACCAACACGGGCAAGCTCGGACTCGGGGCGCGGCTCGACACTCCGGCCGGGTTGGACGCGGTTCTGAAGCTGATCGAGAACAGCGATGCTGTCCTCGAGAATTTCAGCCCGCGGGTGCTCGACGCCTGGGGTCTGGACTGGGAGACGGTGCACGCGCTCAACCCGAGGTTGATCATGGTTCGGATGCCGGCGTTCGGCCTCACCGGCCCCTGGCGCGACCGCACCGGCTTCGCGCAGACCATGGAGCAAGCCTCCGGGATGGCGTGGGTGACGGGCTACCCCGACGCGGAACCTCAAGTTCCGAATGGACCCTGCGACCCGCTCGCGGGCGCGCACGCCGTCTTCGCGTTCGAAGCGGCACTCGCGCACCGGGACCGGACGGGGGAGGGCACCCTCGTCGAGGTGCCGATGGTGATGAGCGCGCTGAACGTAGCCGCGGAGCAGGTGACGGAGTATTCGGCGTACGGAAAACACCTCGAGCGCATCGGAAACCATGGGCGCACCGCCTCGCCGCAGGACCTGTATCGGACCGGCGATCCCGACGACGGCGCCGGCGGGCCGTTCGTCGCCGTCGCGGTCGAGACCGAGCCGCAATGGGTGGCACTGGCCGAGATTCTCGGACGAACGGATTGGTCCGAGGACTCCGCCCTTGCGACCGTGGACGGCCGGCGCGCGCGGGAGCAGGAGATCGAGGCCGTTGTCGCTCAGTGGTGTGCGTCGCGTTCGGCCGACGACATCGTCGAGGCGCTGTGGCCTGCCGGCGTCCCGGTCGGAAAGGTCCTGATGCCGCACGCTCCGGATTTCACCCAACTCGAGGCCCGCGGGTTCTTCGAGCGAGTGGGCGATCCCGTCGCGGGCATTCAGATCGTCGCGGGCCTGCCGGTGCGCTTCTCGAGTGGGCCACAGCAGTTGCACCGACGGCATTCGCCGAGCCTCGGCGAACACAACGCCGTGGTGCTCGCCGCCATGGCCGGTCTCTCCTCCGGCGAGATCGCAGCGCTCGACGCGTCCGGCGCGATCGGGAGCGGACTACAGCTCCGCGCCTAGGCCAGTCGTCCGGTCACGCTCTCTGCCCGGACCCCGCCATTGCCAGCCTGTCGTGGTTGCGAGAGACGAGATCGGGCAGCTGCACCAAGGCGATCCGCGCGCCGGCCGGGCCGGAGCGGACCGGCTCGCCGGACTCAGAACCGGGCAGGCGGAACGTGATCGAGCCCGGGCCGTACGTCGTCTCGGTGCCCGCCACCGCATCCGGGCCTGCGACCGTTCCGGACAACACGACCAGGTACGCCCCTTCGCCCTCGATCGGAGGCACCTCGAGCGGCACGTCGGGCGTGACGGCCGCTGCCGAGATCCGTAGCCCGTCCTCGTCGCGCACGTGGTCGCGCCAGCCCCTGCCGGGTTCCTCGGATCCGACGGACAGATCGACCTGCTTGTTGCGGCGTGGGACGGCACCACGCTCGCTTCGGGATAGGGCGAGCCGCTCACGATTTTCGGGTACGAAGTAGGCCCCGCTGTCGGCGATGCCACGCAAGGTGAGGAACGCGATCCCGCGCGCGCCCGACATCAACGGGCCGTACGGCACATACGGGTCCACGTAGTGCACGACGCCAGAGGTGACGTCGTGGCGGAAGAACGTTCCTTCGCCGGCGACGAAGATCTGGAACTGGGCGACGGGATGGTAGTGCGTACGTAGTTCCCGGTCGCCGCCGAACTGGACCAGAAAAGCCTGCGGATTCCGTTGCTCGCCGACAGTGGGGCTGACCTCGAGTCCCGGAGCCGGGCCGATGTAGCTGAAAGCGCCGGACTCGGGATCCTCGAAGGGAACTGCGCCCCGGTGGGGCCACCACGTGAGGGAACCGGTGAATTGCGCGTCGCTCGGCATTGCCGACATGTGTGGCCTCCGCAAGCTGGTCCCACGCCGGTCGTGTGGAGACGCGGTGCAATCATACGTCCCGACGCGCTCAGCGCAGGGCGGCTGCGGAGCGGCCGGGGACCGGAACCTGGCTGTGAATGATGGTGTGCTGCCGCGCTTCGATCGCCTGGCGGAACTCCTCGACGGTGAGGGCGCGCACCTGTGGCGTCTCCGAAGAGGTCTTGAATCCCTCGAGACACATGCTCAGGAAGCGCCGCCACAGGTCCGGAGCGCGGTACTCGCCGATGTCGACCGTCACCGTGAGCATGGCCATCACGATCAACAGGTCGGTGTTCGCAACGTCGGGACGGACGACGCCGGCGTTCTGCGCGCGAACGAGGAGCGCTTCGGTCACCGTGGCGAGCCGGGCGTGCATTCCCTCGCGTGTCGTCGGGTCGTACAGCCCGAGCAGCGCGTCTCGGAGGCCGCGATTCGTCGCCTGCCTGGATATCGCGCCTTCGAGGAAGTCGATGAGGCCGTGCCAGGGGTCGTTGTCGCCCAAAGCGTGTTGCGCTAACGCGACGATCTCGTCGACCGCCTCACTCACAAGGGCTGCGGCGAGTTCTTTCTTGTTCGCGAAGTGGCGATACGCCGTGCCGACCCCTACTCCGGCGTGCCGGGCGATGTCGTCGAGACTGGCCTCGAGCCCACGAGAGGCGAAAACCTCACGCGCCGAGGCGATGAGCAACTGCCGGTTGCGGAGGGCATCCTTGCGCATCGGCCGAGCGGGCGCGACGTGCTCGGTTGCCACCATTGCGCTCCCTCATCGACAGGCCCCGGGCGTCACACTATCGCTGAGACCGCCGGGTTGTTCGAGTAACTGGGCACGCCGGATCGCAGGACAGTCGCGCAGAGTGCGGCACCGAGAACGAAGATCGCCGCGGACCACCCGAACGCGAGCACGTAGCTGTGGACCGCGGCGAGCGATGCGGCCCGCGGCGCGCCGATGTGGTGAACGAGGTAGCTCGTGGCCCCGCTTGCCGCGAGGGTGTTGAGAAGTGCGGTGCCGATCGATCCGCCGACCTGCTGCATGGTGTTGACCAGGGCGGAGGCGACCCCGGCGACGTCCGGCTCGACCCCGACGGTTGCCAGCCCGATCGACCCGGCGAAGATGACGCCGAGCCCGACACCGAGCACGAGTGTGGCCGGGAGGATGTCTGTGCTGTAGTTGCTAGCGAGGGAGATCCGGGTCAGGAGGAGCATTCCGGCCGCGGCGGTGAGGAGCCCGGCGGGAAGCACGATTCGCGGGGTGATTCGTCGGGCGACGACGGTGGAGACGACCGACGAGACCGCGACGGCCATCGCGGTCATGGGCAGGAACGACAGCCCCGTCCGCACCGCGCTGTACCCGAGCGAGCTCTGCAGGAAGTAGGTCAGGAACAGGAAGACGCCGAACATCCCGGCCGCGGAGACGAAGAGCGCGAGGAATGCTCCGCCGCGGTTGCGGTCGAGGACGACTCCGAGCGGGAGGAGCGGCTCGGCCGCGCGTGCCTGGATGCCTACGAACGCACCGAGTAGCAGCGCGGCCGCGGCGAAGCAGAGCAATGTCGTGGGTTGTGCCCAACCGCTGCTCTGGGCCCGAGAGAAGCCGTAGACGAGGGCGAGCAGGCCCGCCGAGACGGTGATCGTTCCGGGCCAGTCGAGGCGTGGCCGGTGTTCGCTTCGCTCATGTCGCAAGAGCAGGGTTCCCCCGACGAGGCCGATTGCGGCAAAGCCGAGGTTGACCAAGAGCGTCCAGCGCCACGAGGCGTACTCGGTGAGCACACCACCCAGCAGCAGACCGAGTGCGCCGCCGCCACCGGCGACCGCGCTGTAGATGCCGACAGCTCGCGACCGCTCCCGTGCGTCGCGGAACGTGGTCGTCAGGAGTGCGAGCGCCGCTGGCGCGAGCAGCGCACCGAAGGCGCCTTGGACGGCGCGCGCGCTTACCAGCATGGCGAAGTTCGTGGCGAAGCCGCCGATCGCGGACGCGACCGCGAATCCGGCGAGGCCGGTCAAAAAGGTGCGCTTACGGCCGAGCACATCGGCAAGGCGACCCCCGAGAAGCAGCAGGCTGCCGAAGGCGAGTGCGTACGCCGTCACGATCCACTGGCGGTTGCTGTCCGAGAAGGCCAGCGACCGCTGAGCGGAGGGCAGTGCGATGTTCACGACCGTTGCGTCGAGTACGACCATCAGCTGCGCGATCGCGAGCACGGCCAAGATCCACCAGCGCCGGGCTTGGGACTGTTTCGCGGCTGTCGCGGCTGTCGCGGCCTGTGTGGTGTTCGCCGGGAGCGGCGGGTGCAGGACGCGCTCGATCGTGCTTGTGCTACTCATGACTAGCCCTTCGTGACCGATACGGAGCTTAGAGTCCGTATCGGTCACGCTAGCCCGGATCCGGAGTTGTTTACTCCGTATTCTTAGAGAGCTTTCTCACACTCGAAGGCCGCACCTTGGCCGAGCGTCTAGTGGAAGCGGATGTCCAGGCTGCGCAGGTAGGTCTGAAGTCCGGCGTCCTGAATCGGGATCAGGTGGGCCGCTCGGTCCGACTCGTTGACGTGCGCGTGCCAGAGCCCCGGCGGCGTGATGAACGCCCCACCCGGCTCCCAGTCGACCCGGATCGGATCGATGATGTTGCCCCGGTCGTCAGTGGACTTTCCGACCAAGCTGTAGCACCCGGGCGGACAGTCCAGGATGAGGTCGAGCGCCACGGACTGGTGACGGTGGGCCTTCTGATGAGCGCCCGGGGGGAGCAGTCCGAACATCGCCCACAGCACGTGCGTGATGGTCAGAGTCTGCTCTTGATTGCTGTTCGCCAGCAGCACGCTGACGCGGCTCTTGTTCTGGGCGTCCGGCGCGTTCGCCGCGTCCCCGAGTTCCGCGATCGAGCGTGCCCGGGGGAACTTCGTCGCGACGAAGCGTGGCTCGCTGGCGGTGACGCCGAGGAAGCGCAGCAACGGCGCATCGGTCACCCAGTACAGGACGGCGTCGCCCTCGGCGTAATGCCCGGACTTGCTGCCGGCCGGTAGCGTCAGGAAGTCGCCCTGCTCCCAGTCGATGAGAGATCCGTTGACCGCGGAGTAGCCGTGCCCGCGCACCACGTAGTAAAGCTCGGAGGTCGCATTGGGTTCGGTGCTGATCCGGTCGCCGGCATTGATACGGATGAAGTTGGCGAGCAGTCCCGGGCTGGTTGCAGGTCCCACGCTGAGGCCGAGTTCACGCGAGACGTCGAGCTCGATGATCCGTGACGGCCCGCTTTCGTACAGCGAGGGTGAGAATTGGCGGAGCGGGACCGGGCTGGTGTGGCCGCTTCGGATCGGATCGGCGGCCTGCGAGTACTCGAAGTAGCGGGCCTCGCCGCTCCAGTCCTCGAAGCGTCCCTCGAAGCCGTAGGAGGCGACGTCGACGACGGGCACGTAGGCGGTCGGATCGAGCGGTGAGCCGATTGTCGTGGCGCCGGGTGGTTCTTGCGTCGTCGTCATACTGCTATAGCAAGCGCTGGGAGCTCAGATGTCAACTCACCGATACTGGTCGGGTGCGTGTTACCGACTCCGTCCAGCGGAGCTGGCCACCGACTGCGCTGACGATCGCGGGATCGGATTCCGGTGGCGGAGCGGGTCTGCAGGCCGACCTCAAGACGTTCCTCACCTGTGGCGTACACGGACTCTGCGCCGTCACCGCCGTGACCGTGCAGAACTCGCTCGGCGTTTCCGGTGTGTACGAACTTCCGGCACCTGCGGTAGCCGAGCAAGTCTGCTCCGTTGCGACGGACATCGGAGTGGGCGCGGCCAAGACCGGCATGCTCGCCAACAAGGAGATCATTGCTGCGATCGCCAGGTCCGTCGCCGAGCTGGACATCGGCCCTTTGGTGGTGGATCCGGTGGCGGCGTCGCAGCACGGCGATCCGCTGTTACGTCCGGATGCTCTCGACGCATTGCGTACGCTGCTCGTGCCGCTCGCCACGGTGATCACCCCCAACCTCGGCGAGGCAAAACTGCTCACCGGCCTCGAGGTGGACTCGACCGAACAGATGCGCGACGCCGCTGTCGCGCTGCGTGCACTGGGACCCGCCTGGGTCCTGGTCAAGGGGGGGCACCTCCCGACCGGTGCCGCCGCAGACCTGCTGTACGACGGTGCGAGCTTCTCCTGGCTCACGGCCGAGCGCTCGGACACCGCTCATACGCACGGATCGGGGGACACGCTCGCCGCGGCGATCACGGCCGGCCTGGCCCTGGGTCTCGATGTCCCGGCCGCGGTGCGTTACGGCAAGGACTTCGTCTCGGGGGCGATCGCGGGTTCGTTCCCCCTCGGCGCGGGTCTGGGACCGGTGGGTCACTTCTGGCGGATCGCACCGCCGGCGGGTCAGGTCCGGGTCAGGTCACTGCGCGAAGACGACTAGCGAACGTGCGCGCCGCGGCGCCGGGATCGTCCGCCTCGGTGATCGCCCGGACGACGACGACCCGTCGTGCACCGCGTGCGATCACCTCGTTCAGGCGATCCACGGACTCGATGCCGCCGATCGCGAACCACGGCCGCTCGACGTGGTAGGCGGCCGCGGATGCGACGAGGTCGAGACCCGCGGCCGGGCGCCCCGGTTTTGTCGGCGTACTCCAGACCGGGCCGCAGCAGAAGTAGTCGACGTCCACCGCGCCGGCAGCCTCGGCGAGTTGGTCGGGCGTGTGCGTCGAACGACCGATCGCTACGTCCGGTCCGACGATCGCCCTCGCCACGTCGACGGGAAGATCGTCCTGCCCGAGATGCAGTATCGGAGCGCCGGCCGCGCGGGCGATATCGGCGCGGTCGTTGACGGCGAACAGCGCACCGTGGCGCTCCGCGGCGGCTGCGAACACCTCCAACGCCGCCATCTCGGCCCTGGCCTCGAGACCCTTCTCGCGGAGCTGGACGACGTCGACGCCGCCCACGAGCACGGC
This sequence comes from uncultured bacterium, assembly GCA_964247525.1. Classification (GTDB taxonomy): domain Bacteria; phylum Actinomycetota; class Actinomycetes; order Mycobacteriales; family CAJCIY01; genus DASYGP01. The sequence continues at coordinate 17,242 of CAXTUZ010000004.1, read as the reverse complement.
GTCGAGAAACTCGGCGAGATCACCTTGGTGCGCACGCGAGTCCACACAGAGGTAAAGCCGCGCCTCGCCGAGTCCGCGGGCGGCCATGCACCCGACGATACTGAGCGCATGCCCGCGTGCGACGTCGCCGTCCTCGGCGCAGGGATGATCGGGACGGCCGTGGCCTGGCGGTGCGCGCAACGCGGCCAGCGCGTCGTGGTCGTCGATCCGGATCCGGCGGCCGGAGCCTGGCGTACCGCGGCGGGAATGCTTGCCCCGACCACCGAGTTCCACGCCACCGAGCCGGAACTACTTGCGCTCGGCCTCGACTCCCTGGCCAGATTCTCGGGGTTCGTGGCCGACCTCGGGGCGGAGACCGGCCACGACGTCGGATACCGCCGTTCGGGTTCACTCGTCGTGGCGTGGGACGGGGCGGACCTGCGGGTGCTGCGCGACCTGCACCTTCTCGGTGGCGAACGCGGTCTGAATACCTCCCTCGTCACCGGCCGGGAGGTGCGCGGTCTCGAGCCGGCACTCGCACCGGGCCTGCCGGGTGCACTGCTGACGGCCGCCGATCACAGCGTCGATCCGCGGGCGTTGCGTGCGGCGCTCAGGACCGCCTGTGCCGCGCGCGGGGTGGAGTTCGCGGTGTCGCACAGCGCCGTGCTCGTCGATGCGAGCGGCAGCCGGGTACGCGGGATCCGGCTTGCCGACGGCAGGGAGCTCGCGACGAGGCATGTCGTTGTGGCGGCGGGCGCCTGGTCGGCGCACATCCCGGGTCTTCCGCGCGAGGTCGTCGTTCCCGTGCGTCCGGTGAAAGGTCAGACCCTGCTGCTGCGCGGTCGAGAGCATCCGCTGCTCTCACGAATCGTCCGAGGACTGGTCAAGGGCAGCCCGATCTACCTCGTCCCGCGCGCGGACAACCGGTTGGTGATCGGTGCCAGCACCGAGGAGAACGGGTTCGACCTCGAACCGAGAGCGGGTGCGGTCTACGAACTGCTGCGCGATGCACAGGCGATCGTGCCCGAGATCGGGGAGGCCGTGCTCGAGGAGGTCAGCACCGGCCTGCGGCCGGGTACCCCGGACAACATGCCGCTCGTCGGGGCGGCCGGCCCCGACGGCCTGCTGCTGGCAACCGGTCACTATCGCAACGGCATCCTGCTCGCCCCGATCACAGCTGACGGCATCGCGGCGACGATTGCCGAGGGCGCGCCGCCGGGCTATCTGCGCGCTTGCGCGCCGGCCCGATTCGCACCGGTGCCCGCGTGATGCTCACCGTGAACGGCGCCGCCGAGGAGTGGCCCGACGGCGTCACGGTGCTCGAGGTGCTGCGGCGCCTCACGGGTTCGTCCCGAGGGAGTGCCGTGATCGTCGACGGCGAGATCGTTGCGCGGAGCCGCTGGGCGACCTTCGCACTGGCACGGGAACAGTGCGTCGAGGTCATCTGCGCCGTACCGGGAGGCTGAGAGCATGACCGACCACGACCCGCGCGTCGACGACCCGTTCGCCGTTGCCGGTGTGACGTTGCCCTCGCGGCTGATCATGGGCACCGGCGGCGCGCCGAGCCAGCACGTCATCGTCGAGACCCTCGAGGCGTCGGGGTCCGCGTTGTGCACGGTCGCGATGCGGCGCCTCGACTCCTCGGTCGCCGGCTCCCTCATCGGGGTCGTGGACAGACTCGGTCTGCGGGTTCTACCGAACACGGCCGGATGTCGTACCGCCGGCGAGGCGATCCGCACGGCCCAACTGGCTCGGGAGGCGCTCGAGACGGACTGGGTGAAACTTGAGGTGATCGCCGACGAACGCACCTTGTTGCCCGATCCCGTCGAGTTGCTCGAAGCGGCGCAATCACTTGTCGCACAGGGATTTTCGGTTTTTCCGTACACGAATGACGATCCGATCCTGGCGCGGCGCCTGCAACAGGCCGGCTGCGTGGCCGTGATGCCGTTGGGCTCGCCGATCGGAACGGGGCTCGGGATCGGCAATCCGCACAACATCGAACTCATCGTGAGCGAGGCGGTCGTCCCGGTCATCCTCGATGCCGGTATCGGCACCGCTTCGGACGCGGCACTGGCCATGGAGCTCGGCTGCGACGCAGTCCTGCTCGCGTCCGCGGTCACTCGCGCACAGCACCCGGCCTCGATGGCACTGGCCATGCGGCATGCGGTGCGCGCTGGTCGCCTCGCGTATCTGGCGGGTCGCATTCCGCGCCGGGAACACGCGCGCGCGTCCTCACCGGTGACGGACATGCCGGTGTTCTGATGCGGACCCATTATCGAAATTGACAACCGATGTCATTAAGGAGTTGGCTGTCGTCCGGCCGGGCGTCCGCCCGGCGGGCTACGGCGTCGGGAGTTGTCGTGTTTCGTCGTTCTTGGGTCGTGTCGGCGGCAGTAGTCGTGCTGGGGATGGGGGCCGTGGCAGGCTGCGGCAGCTCGTCGAGCGGTGCCAGCGGGGCGGCCGGCTTGCAGCCGTCCGGGTCTGCCGCCACGGGCGGCGCATCGAACAAGGCCGATTCGGGGCAGGTCGTCAAGGCGGCGGCGCGCATCAATGCGGGGGGCAGCATTCTGGGGCAGTTGGGCGGTACGCATGTGAAAGCGACGTCGATCATCACCAACCCCGACACCGATCCCCACGACTACGAGCCCACACCGCGCGACGGCACGATCATCGCCGGCTCGCAGCTGTTCGTGGAAAACGGTATCGGCTACGACTCGTGGGCGGGCAAGTCGCTCGCGGCCAGCCCGGACTCCAGCCGGGTCGTGATCGACGTGGGTGATCTGGTGCATGTTCCTGACGGCGGCAATCCGCACCGCTGGTATTCCCCGACCGACGTGAACACCGTTGCGGACACGATCACGGCGGGCCTGAAAAAGATCGACCCTGCCGACGCCTCGTACTTCGACGAGCAGCGGCAAAGGTTCGCGACCGTCGGGCTGGCGACCTACAACAACGTGATCAAGGACATCCAGACCAAGTACGCCGGCACCCCGGTCGGCGCCAGCGAGTCCATCTTCGCGCCGCTCGCGGAGGCGCTGAAGCTCGACCTGGTCACGCCGCCGTCTTTTCTGAAGGCGATCAGCGAGGGCACCGACCCGTCCGCGTCGGACCTGTCGACGATCAACTCGCAGATCAGCGGGAAGACGATCAAGGTGTACGTCTTCAACAGTCAGAATGCGACGCCGGACGTGGCCGCACAGGTCAAGGCGGCGAAAGCGGCGGGCATCCCGGTGTCGACGGTCACCGAGACGCTCTCGCCGGTGTCCGCGAGCTTCGAGGAATGGCAGTCTGCGCAGTTGCAGGCGTTGGAGACTGCGCTGCACCAAGCCACCGGTAAGTGAGGGAGTGCTACATGAGCGGCCAGCCTGCTGAAGAACGTGCAGACGGGGGCGTTACGACCGCGGATGCCGCATCTACCGGTGGGCACCCGCGGCCGCTGGGCGCGGCCGTGATCGAGTTCGAGCGCGCTGCGGCCGCGATAGGTGGTCGGCGGATCTGGTCGGAGGTCAACCTCACGGTGCGGGCCGGGGAGTTCGTTGCGGTGCTGGGCCCCAACGGCGTCGGCAAATCCACATTGCTCAAGGTGATTCTCGGACTTGTTCCGGTGGCGCAGGGACGGGTCTGTGTCCTCGGTGCACGGCCCGGACAGCGGAACAAGAAGATCGGCTACCTCCCTCAGCGGCGGGCGTTCGACCAGGGCACCCGGGTGCGTGGCGTCGACATCGTGCGGCTCGGGCTTGACGGTGACCGGTGGGGCGTGCCGCTTCCCGCCTGGGTTCCCGCCTCGTCGGGCCACCTCAGGGCTCGGCGGGTGGCGGAGGTCATCGAACTCGTCGGTGCGACGGACTACGCCAAGCGCCCGATCGGTCAGTGCTCCGGCGGGGAGCAGCAGCGGCTGCTCATTGCCCAGGCGCTGGCCGGCAGACCGGATGTGCTGATCCTCGACGAGCCGTTGGACAGCCTGGACGTCACCAACCAGGCCTCGGTAAGCTCATTGATCCGTGACGTGAGCCAGAGCGAACAGGTCGCGGTCATGCTCGTCGCACACGACGTCAACCCGATCCTGTCCTACCTCGACCAGGTCATCTACCTCGCTCACGGCGGCGCGGTGATGGGCACACCAGCCGAGGTGATCACCGCCGACACCCTTACCATGCTCTACGGCACCCCGATCGATGTCCTCACCGATCGCACTGGGCGCTTGGTCGTCGTCGGCCAGCCCGACACCCCGCCCGACCACCGCACGGTCGGGGTGCGATGAGCGCCCCCAGCCCGCGTCGGTGAACGCGTTGTGAGCGGCGGGTTGAGCTGGAACGTCGTGGACGACGCCCGGCAGCTGCTGGCGTTCCACTTCATGCTCAACGCGCTCCGGGCGGGCACCATCGTTGCGGTCGTGGCGGGCGCGATCGGTTATTTCATGGTGCTGCGCAAGCAAAGTTTCGTCGGGCACACCCTCGCGGTGGCCGGGTTTCCGGGCGCGGCAGGCGCGACGTATGTGGGCCTGGCGACTCCGCTCGGATACTTCGGCTTCTGCATCGCCGGCGCGCTGGTCATCGCCGCATTACCGGGTTCCGGTCAGGCGAGGTCCGGCCTCGGCGGTTACGGCGACGAATCCGCCGTCATCGGCACCGTGCAGGGGTTCGCACTGGCCAGCGGCTTCTTGTTCGTGTCCCTGTACAAGGGGTTCCTCACCGGATTGAACAGCTTGCTGTTCGGCTCCGTCATCGGCGTCACCGACGACCAGGTGCTGACACTTCTCATCGCCGGCGCGACCTGCCTGATCATCCTTGCCGCCGTTGTCCGCCCGCTGTTGTTCGCCAGCATCGATCCCGACTCCGCCCGCGCACGCGGCGTGCCGGTGCGCCTGCTCGGCGCGGTGTTCCTCATCGTGCTGGGAGTGGCGGCGGCAGGGACCAGCCAGGTCACCGGCAGCCTGCTGGTGTTCGCACTTCTCGTCGCCCCGGCCGCGACTGCCAGCCGCCTGACTGCTCGCCCCGGCCTCGGGCTCGCGCTCTCGATCGCCATCGCCGTGCTGATCGTATGGGCCGGGGAAGGTGTTGCGTTCTTCTCGCCGTACCCCATCGGGTTCTGGGTGACCTCTTTCGGCTTCGGTCTCTTTCTGCTCGCGACGGCCTACCGGGCCGGCGTCGATGCATATGGGCGCCGCCGCTTCCGCGCGACCGCGTCGGTGGTGCTCGCGTGATCGCGCAGACCGTCCTGAACGCCGGGGTGCCGGCGAGCGCGCGTCACGGTGTGCTGGCCTCCGACCCGATCCACGGGTTGGGGCACATGCTGTCGATGTCGTTCATCCAACACGCGCTGCTGGCCGGCACCGCCATCGCGGTGCTCTCCGGCCTGGTCGGCTACTTCGTGGTGCTGCGCGGTCAGGTGTTCGCCAGCGATGCTCTGTCCCACGTCGCCTACGCCGGCTCCCTCGCGGCGCTGGCGGCCGGAGTAGACCTACGGTTCGGGTTGTTTGCGGCCTGTATAGCCGTTGGGCTGATCCTGGGGCTGCTCGGCGGCCGGGGCGCGGCGGACGACGTCGTCATCGGCACGACCTTCGCCTGGATCCTCGGGCTGGGGGTGTTCTTTCTCGCCGTGTACACCACACATTCGGCGACCGGGAACAGCGCCGCCAACGTCAATGTGCTGTTCGGCTCGATCTTCGGGATCAGCGCCAACGACGCGCGCACCGCGACGTGGATTGCGCTCGTTTCGATTGCGGCCCTGCTGCTCATCGCCCGCCCGCTGTTGTTCGTCAGCCTGGACGCCGCGGTCGCCGCCGCCCGCGGGGTACCGGTGCGCCTGCTCGGCCCGCTGTTCCTGGCACTTGTCGGAATCACCGCGGCCGAAGCCAGTCAGGCCATCGGCGCGCTGCTGCTGTTCGGTCTCCTCGCCGCTCCGCCGGCGGCCGCGCAACTGCTGACAGACCGGCCGTGGTGGGGACTGGTCCTGTCCGGGCTGCTTTCGGTCATCGCGGTGTGGGCGGGCATCATCGTCGCCTACGCGATTCCCAAACTTCCGGTCAGCTTCGACATCATGTCCGCCGCCGCCCTCATGTATCTCCTTGCCGGCGTCACCAACGTCCTCAACCGGCGATCACGGCACCGCGCGATGGCCGAGACACGCCGGCCAGGTCAGGAGCAGCAGGCGCAACCTGAGTGGGTGTGACGGCCGTCCGGCAGATCTGCCGCGCTGGTCATCGGCACGCAGCACACGTCGCCGTGCGCGGCGTTGATGCCTTCCTGAACGGCGATCGCCGAAATTATCAAGCCCGCGGCGGGATCAGCCCACCACCATCCGAGCGCCAGATTCGCGAGAAGGCCGAGCAGCAGCACCGCGGAAAGGTACGTGCACAGCAACGCCTGCTTGGAATCCGCGACCGCCGAGGCGGAGCTCAGCCGGCGGCCGGCCTGACGCTGGGCCAGCGACAACACCGGCATGATCACCAGCGACAGACCGGCTAGCGCGAGGCCGACGGCGGGGTGACCGGGACGTTCCGCGCGCAGCAGGCCGCGCACTGAGTCCACGCTCACGACGGCGGCCAGCGCAAAAAACGCCAAAGAGGTGATGCGCAGCGCGGTGTGCTCGCGTGCCTCACGGACGGTGTGCTCACGGGCGGAGTATTGCCATGCCACGGCCGCTGCGGAAGACACCTCGAGCACCGAATCCAGACCGAACCCCAGCAGTGCCGACGAGGAAGCGGTCGCGCCGGCCGTCAACGCCACGACCGCCTCGACGATGTTGTAGCCGATGGTGGCCGCGACGAGGAACTGGACGCGGCGTACCAACG
>CAXTUZ010000004.1:4875-10460 GCA_964247525.1 uncultured bacterium | reverse complement strand
GGGCCTCGCGTTGGCTGCCGATGGTCTCACGAGCATGGCCCGTCAGCGTCAGCGACGCAGGCGCGGTCCGTCATGACGACACCCAACAATTCGCCCAACGCGTGGCCCAGGCGGCGGTCGGCCAGCTCGTATCGGACCCGCCGCCCCTCAGGGAGCGCGACGACCAGCCCGCACCCCCGCAGGCACGCCAAGTGGTTGGACACGCTTTGTCGGGAGACCTCCAACACCTCGGCAAGTTCCGCCGGGAAGGCTGGACCCTCGCGCAGCGCGAGCAGGACCCGGGCGCGAGTCGCGTCTGACAACGCATGTCCGAACCGCGCCAGTACCTCGGCGTAGCCCGCGGTTCCGAGAGCGATCACGTTTCATACAGTACATCCTGCGCTGTACTGATTTGGGTTGAACCGACATCGCGTCCGGAACGTGCTGTGTAGGGACGGCAGACAGGAACTAAGGAGACGTTTCATGCGCAGTCCGCGCCGATGGAATTGGAAGATCTGGATGGGTGCGGTGCTCGGCGTCGTGGTGCTGCTGGGTGTTGGCGGACCGTTCGTCTACATCCACTTCGTGGAGGGAGACCCACCGAGGAAACTGTCCGTGGCCGCGTCCACCGGCGACCAGCAGCCCAGCGTCCCGGTGGCCGGGCAGTGGCAGGTCGGCCCGGGTTCGCAGGTCGGATATCGAGTCAAGGAGACGTTGTTCGGCCAGTCCACGACCGCGGTGGGACGGACGAAGGACGTCACCGGGTCCATGTCGGTGACGCCCACGACGGTCACCGCCGCCTCGTTCACGGCGCAGATGACCTCGGTGACCAGCGACCAGGGCGGCCGGGACAGCGAATTCCGCGGGCGGATCATGAACGTCGATCAGTACCCGACCGCCTCGTTCACCATGACCGCGCCGCTCGCGCTCGGCCGGCCGCCTGCCGCGGCGCAGACCAAGCAGTACACGGTCACCGGCAAGCTCACGCTGCACGGGCATACGCGGACCGTGACCGTGACACTTGAGGCCAAGCGCTCCGGCGAGACCATCGCGCTCGGTGGGGCGATTCCCGTCCACTTCAAGGACTACGGCATCTCGAATCCGAGCGGCGGTCCCGCGAGCGTCGGTTCCGACGGGAGCCTCGAAGTGCTGCTGGTGATGACGCACACGGCGTAACGCGGGGCACATTCAAGGTCGGGTACGTACGCCCCGATGTACGCAGCATGCGAGGAGTGACCGAAAAGCCCTCGTACGACGTCTCGGGGTCCGCCCTCGACTGTGTCCGTGCCTATGTCGAGGCCGTACACAGCACAGAGGGCGTCGAACGATGGCTTGCTCACGCCGGTGACGGTCGCACCACCGCGGAGATCTGCATGCCAGGGCAGGGGAGTTCGTATCGGCAGGCTCGAGCGTTGCTCGAGGCGGCCGCGACGATTCTGGGAGGACCGCACGTCCTGACCCTCGCCGGCGCGCAGTGCGCGCGGTGGGAAGTGCCCTTCGATTCCGACCCGTCCGGTCCGGGCATCGGGCCGTTCTTCGGGCAGCTGGCGTCCGCCTTTCCGTTCCTGACGATGAGCGCGGTGGAGGTCAGCGAGAACGAGTGGCTACTCGTCTCGACACCCCGCGGCGAGCACGAGATGTTTCCCGAGTACTGCGCGCTCGCGCTCGGGTTGCTCGAGGCCAGCGCACAACGGTGGGGCCTGTCCGGACTGGTACTGGACGAGGAGCACTGCTCGTGCCGCGGAGACAGCGCGTGTGTGCTCCGAGCCAGCTGGGACACGAAGATGTCGCTCGATCCGATCGGATCGGCCAAGCTCCTGGAGTCCCGGGTGGCGGTGCTCGAGCGCCGCATCGGCGATCTGCACTCGCTGGTCGCTGAACTCAGCATCGGACACGACACCGAAGAGGTGCTCGCCCATGTCCTGACCGCCGTATCGCGCACGGTCAGCGCCGCCGGGTACGTGCTGGTGTTCGTCGACGAGCGCGGCGAGGAACTGCACGTGGTGTCGCTCGGCCTGGATCCCGACACCGAGGAGCGCGTCGCGGCGCGAGCAATGCGCGGCGGCTCGGTGCCTCGCTCCGGTGAGCTGTGCATCCCGATCCGCTCCAGGTCCAACCACTACGGATACCTCGTCGCGTTGCGATCGCGGGGCGGCTTCCTCTCCGCCGAAATCAGCTCCTTGGCGTCGTTCGGGCTGGTCGCGGCGGTCGCACTCGATTCCACCAGGACGCTGAGCCGGGCGCGGCGGGAGGCACGCACCGCGCACGCCCTGCTCTCGCTCGCGACGTCACTTGCGGAGGCGTCGAGTTACCAGGAGGTCGCCGCGCGCGTCGCACACACGGCCACGGCAAGTGGGGCGACCCGCTGCGTGGTCGTGCTCAGCACCCCGGGAGGGTCCTCCGCGCGCATCGTCGCCGCCCTCGGTCTGGCGGACGAGGGTCGCATCAACATCCAGGACCGAACCTTCGAGGTCGGATCCACGCTCGCGTCCGACGTCGCGCATGCCGCCGGTCTGGCCGATGCCCGCACCGCGCGGATCGTCATCGAGAGCGAGACCGTGGGGCTGCTCATGGCAGAGGGCGACGTCGGCGATCTCGACGACCGGATCTACGGGCTCGCCGCCCAGGCGTCGACCGCGCTGCAGAAGCTACGGCTTCTCGAGCTGGTCCGGCACCAGGCCCTGCACGACAGCTTGACGGGTATGCCGAACCGCGCGCTGATCCTGGACCGGGCCGAACGGATGCTCGCCCGCTGCCGTCGTACCGGCTCGCTCTGCGCGGTGCTGTTCTTGGACCTCGACGGCTTCAAGGACGTCAACGACTCGTACGGTCACTCGGCGGGCGATGCACTGCTGCGCACCGTCTCGGAGCGGCTCGCCACGACCCTGCGGGAGTCGGACACCATCGGGCGCCTCGGCGGGGACGAGTTCGTCGTCCTGCTCGAGGGCGAATCGCTCGCGGTCGGGGCCGAGGTGGTGGCCGAGCGCCTGCTCGCCGGGCTCCGCGAGCCGTACTTCCTCGAGGGCATGGCGGGCGCGCGAATAGCGATCTCGGCCAGCATCGGCATCGCGGTCGGGGACCGTCCCGATGCGAGCGACCTTCTTCGGGACGCCGACACGGCGCTGTACGAGGCGAAGATTTCCGGAAAGGATCGGTACGCGGTCTTCGAGACCGCGATGTTGGTAACCCTCCAGGACCGGCTCCGGCTTCAGCGCGACCTGTCCGAGGCGCTCGAGCGGCGCGAGTTCTTCCTCGTCTACCTGCCGACGTGCCGCCTCGAGACCGGCGAGATCACCGGTGTGGAGGCGCTGCTGCGGTGGGACCATCCGACGCGCGGACTGGTGCAGCCGGACGACTTCATCCCGTTGCTCGAGGAGTCGGGGCACATCGTCGAGGTCGGCTCGTGGGTGCTCACCGAGGCGTGTGCACAAGGACAACGGTGGACCGAGCAGGGCTTCGCCGTCGACGTGGCAGTGAATGTCTCGGGACGGCAGCTGCAGGACGAGACGCTCGTCAACAACGTGTCACAAGCCCTGGCACACAGCAGGTTCGATGCCCGTCGACTGGTTCTCGAGATCACCGAGACGATGCTGATGAAAGACGCTGACACCGCGATCGCGGTACTGTCGGCCATTCGCGGCCTCGGGGTTCGGGTGGCGATCGACGATTTCGGCACCGGGTATTCGTCGATGGCCTACTTACGCCAATTCCCGGTCGACACCTTGAAGATCGATCGGTCCTTCATCTCCGCGCTCGGCGACTCGGCGGAAGCGATGGCCCTCGTCCACACGCTGATCCAGCTCGGCAAGACGCTCGGCCTCGAAACCCTCGCCGAGGGAATCGAGCAGCCCAGCCAGTACGAGCATCTGCGTTCCGAGCACTGCGACAGCGGTCAGGGCTACATGATTTCCCGGCCCGTCACCGCGGGGGACATCACGGGCATGCTCAGCGCCGGCGCCGAGCAGCTCTCAGGCAGCGCCGCCCGCTGACGTCCGGCGGCTGCCGGACGGGTGCTCACGCGTAACCCAGGTACGGCATGCTGTCCGGATGCTGAGGCGCTTCGAGCAGTTCACGCTCGGCCCGACGCCGGCGTGGATGATTGCCGGTGCGCTGCTCATCGTCGGCATCGCCGCGATGCGGCCTGCGCATTCCCGCCTAGCGGCGGTCGGCGCGCTGCTGCGTGAATCAGCCATAGTGATGGCGCTCTACGGACTGTGGATGTACCTGGGCTCGCATTCGGGAGCCCGCAGTGCCGCCCGGGCGTACGACCGCGGCCGCGCGGTGCTACACGCCGAACAGGCCACTCACCTCGACGTCGAGGCCTGGTTCCAGCGTGGCATCCTCGGAACCCGGTGGATCGTCGAGAGCGCCAACATCTTCTACGCGACAGCGCATTTTCCCGGAATGATCGCGTTGCTGTTGTGGGCTTTCTTCCGCCACCGCGATCGGTACGCCCAGGTTCGCCTTCGCGTCGTCGTGGTCACCCTGACCTGCCTGCTGCTCCAGCTCGTGGCGGTGGCTCCGCCTCGGCTGCTCCCCGACAGCGGACTCGTCGACACTCCGCTGCGTTACGGCCAGTCGGTCTACGACGCCAACTTCGCACAGGTGAGCGCGATGCCGTCGGTGCATGTCGCGTGGGCGACGCTGGTGGCATGGGAGGTGGTGCGTTGCGGCCGCAGCCGGTGGCGGTTCGGCGCCCTCGTATTCCCGCTGCTGACGTCCTGGGTGGTGATGGTCACCGGTAATCACTGGCTTTTCGACGCCCTCGCGGGTGCGGGGATCGTCGCCGTCGTCGAGGGGACCGCGCTCGCCGTGCTCGGACTGCGGGCGGCAGCCCGCGCCGACGCCGAACCCGGACAGGCGGAGGCGACCGTGCCCACCCGCCGCGTTCTGGTGCGATGAGCCAGGTCGGCCTGCGCGACCACGTCATCGTGTGCGGTCTGGACGGTGTCGGCCTCCGTACGCTCGAGCAGCTGCGGTTGGCCTCGGTCCCGGTCGTTGCGGTGGACCCGAACCCCGAAGCCCGGCTCGCGCGCGTCCTCCGCGGCTGGAGCGTCCCGCTGATCGCCGCCAGCCCCGAGCTGCGGGAGACGCTGTTCGACGCCGGTATCTCCGACGCCATCGCGGTGGTGTGCGTCCAGGGAGCGGATCTGAAGTCGCTCGCGACCGCGCTGCTCGTACGTGAGATCAGGCCGGACATCAGGACGGTGCTCCGACTGTCGAATCAAGCGGTCGGTGCGGCGGTCGCCGAGTTGACCGGCACGGGCAGCGTGCTGGACGTGGCCGGACTGGCGGCGCCCGCGGTCGTCGAGGACTGCCTCCGCCGGGCCGCGCACACCCTCGAGCTGGCCGGGCACCAGTTCGTGGTGGCAACCACCGAGGCGAGCGGCTCGGGAACACTGCGGGCCCTGTACGGCGACCTCGCTCCGATCGGGGTCAGTCCCGCCGACGGTGACCTCGTGGTCTGTCCGGGCCGCGACGAGGTCGTCGTACGCGGCGACCGGGTGACCGTGCTCGGTACGGCTGATCAGCTTCGCGCGCACGGATTCGACCTGCCCGCACGGCATGTCCGAGCGCGGCATGGGGTCGGCCGTCGGTCAGGTGCC
>CAXTUZ010000004.1:0-4865 GCA_964247525.1 uncultured bacterium | reverse complement strand
CGCGCCCACCGCACCGCCGGCCGCGCCCGAAAGGCGGTCCGTGTCGTCGAGGCCTTTCTTCGTGAAACCGATCGGCCGCTGCGAATCACGGTGGCGGCACTGGCCGTTCTGATCGCGATCGCCTCGGTCGTCCTCCGGCTCGAGTATCGCCCGGACCACGGCGGCCGGCTGAGCGCCGGTCAGGCGATCTACTTCTCCGTCGAGACCGTGGCCACGGTCGGCTACGGCGACTTCTCCTTCGCCGCACAGGGTCCCGGACTGCGAGCATTCGGCGTCGTCCTGATCGTGCTGGGAGTCCTGCTGGTGTCCACCACGTTCGCGCTGCTGACGAACGTCTTGGTGAGCCGCCGTCTGGAGGCCTCGCTCGGCATCCGGCAAGCCACCGGGATGCGTGATCACGTGGTGCTCATCGGGCTGGGGTCGGTCGGGGTCCGCGTCCTGGAAGGGCTGCTCGATGAGGGCCGCGACGTCCTCGTACTCGAACGCGACGAGGACAATCGCTACCTGGGCCAGGCGCGGGCGCTGGGCGTACCGGTGATCATCGCCGACGCGACGCTCAAACAGACGTTGCACTCGGTGCACATCGACGCCGCGAGCGCCGTGGCCGTGCTGACGAGTGACGACCTGACCAACATCGAGACCGGACTCGCCGTCCGGGAGGCGTTGGGTACCCGGTGGCCGGAAGTTCCCGTCGTGCTGCGGGTCTTCGACCGCGACCTAGCCCGGACGGTCGAGCAGTCGTTCGGGTTCCGGCACGTCCGGTCGGCTTCGGTGCTCGCCTCGCCCTGGTTCGTCGGGGCGGCACTCGGGCTCGACGTCCTCGCGACCTTCGAGGTCGACCGCAGCCCGTTCCTCGTCGGCCGGCTGACGATCGCTCGCGACGGCGGGCTCGACGGTCTCGCGATGCAGGACCTCTCCGCGCGTACCAGGGTGGTCGCGATCGGACGGCCGAACGGGGATGTCGAGTACCCCCCGCGGCGGGGCACCCGCTTCGCCGGCGGCGACCAGGCCTACCTCATCGGTCCGTACGAGGAACTGCTCGCGGTCCTGCGCCGCGACCAGGCGGCGCCGTCGCCGCCCGGTGGCATTCGGGCCGGGCAGTAATCTTCCAAACGCTCCCGGTGCCCCGCGGGGCCTTCCGCCGCCGACCGTGAGGTGTCCGTGACCGACTACGACCCTCACGCGATCGAGGCACGCTGGCTGGCGGCCTGGGACGGCCTTGACCTGCACCGCCCGGGCGCGCCGAAGCGCTACATCGTGGACATGTTTCCCTACCCTTCGGGCGATCTGCACATGGGTCACGCCGAAGCGTTCTCGATCGGCGATGCCGTCGCCCGCTACGCGATGCTCCGGGGGTACGACGTGCTGCACCCGATCGGGTGGGATTCGTTCGGGCTTCCCGCCGAGAACGCCGCGATCAAGCGGCAGACCGACCCGGCGACGTGGACGTACGCGAACATCGAGACGCAGGCGGCCTCGTTCCGGCGCTTCGCCGCGAGCTTCGACTGGAACACCAGGCTGCACACGTCCGACCCGGAGTACTACCGCTGGACCCAGTGGCTGTTCCTTCGCTTCTACGAGAAGGGCCTGGCCTACCGCAAGGCCAGTCCGGTCAACTGGTGCCCGAACGACCAGACGGTGCTCGCCAACGAGCAGGTCGTCGGCGGCCACTGCGAACGATGCGGCGCGCTCGTCACCAAGAGGAACCTGACGCAGTGGTACTTCCGGATCACGCAGTACGCCCAGCGCCTGCTCGACGACATGACCGGTCTCGAAGGGCAGTGGCCCGAGCGCGTGCTTGCCATGCAGCGCAACTGGATCGGGCGCTCCGAGGGAGCCTACGTCCACTTCGCGATCGAGGGTCACGAGGAACCGGTCACGGTCTTCACCACCCGCCCGGACACCCTCTACGGCGCGACGTTCTTCGTCGTCGCCGCCGACGCGCCGCTTGCCGCCGCGTTGGTCAGCCCGCAGCGCCGGGCCGAGTTCGAGGCCTATCGCGAGCAGGTGACGGCGCTGACCGAAATCGAGCGTCAGTCCGCGGATCGGGCCAAGACGGGAGTTTTCCTCGGGGTGCACGCGCTCAACCCGGTGAATGGCGAGTCGATCCCGGTGTGGGCCGCCGACTACGTGCTCGCCGAGTACGGGACGGGCGCGATCATGGCGGTGCCCGCGCACGACCAGCGTGACCTGGACTTCGCCCGGACGTTCGGACTCCCGGTCCGGGTCGTGGTCGAGACCGGACTCGACGATCCCGCGCAGACCGGGATCGCCACGCCCGGTGAGGGCAGGCTCGTGAACTCCGGCCCGCTCGACGGGATGTCGAAGTCCGCCGCCATCACCGCGATCGTCACCGGCCTCGAGGGGGCGGGAACCGGTACCGCTGCGACGATCTTCCGGCTTCGGGACTGGCTGCTGTCGCGGCAGCGCTACTGGGGCGCGCCGATCCCGATCGTGCACTGCGAGCGGTGCGGCGAGGTGCCCGTACCGGACGCCGAATTGCCGGTGCTGCTTCCCGACCCCGCCTCCGTCGACCTAGCCCCCAAGGGCGAATCCCCTTTGAGCACAGCCCTTTCCTGGGTCGAGGTGCACTGCCCGTCGTGCGGAGGCGCGGCCCGCCGCGACACCGACACGATGGATACCTTCGTGGACTCGTCGTGGTACTTCCTGCGCTACTGCTCTCCTCGTTACACCGAAGGCCCGTTCGACCCCGCAGCCGTCGCCGATTGGCTTCCCGCGGCGCAGTACACCGGCGGCGTGGAACACGCGATCCTGCACCTGCTCTACGCGCGGTTCTTCACCAAGGTGCTTGCCGACCTCGGCCTGGTGGAGTTCGGCGAGCCGTTCACCCGCCTGCTGAACCAGGGTCAGGTGATCAACCACGGCAAGGCGATGAGCAAGTCCCTGGGCAACGGCGTCGACCTCGGTGCCGAACTCGACACCCACGGTGTCGACGCGGTACGGGTGACGATGTTGTTCGCGTCGCCTCCCGAGGAGGACATCGACTGGGCGGACGTCTCGCCCTCCGGTGCGGGCAAGTGGCTGCGCCGGGTCTGGCAGCTGGCGCTCGACGTCGCGGCGGAGCCGCCGGGCTCCCCGGACCGGGAGCTCGCGCAAGCCGTCGCGCGCCTCGTCGACGAGACGACCGGGCACATGGAGGCCCACCGCTTCAACGTGGCGGTCGCCCGATGCATGGAGCTGACCAACACTCTCCGCAAGGCTCATGAGGCGGGCCGGGAGAGCCGCCAGGGTGTCGAGGCACTCGTGGTCATGCTGAGTGCGTTCGCCCCGTACACCGCCGAAGAGTGCTGGAACATCTTGGGACACACCGGGTTCGTTGCGAAGGCCGACTGGCCGGAGGTCGACGAGCGGCTTCTGGTCGAGGAGTCGGTGACCTGTGTCGTCCAGGTGGGTGGGAAGCTGCGGGCCCGGCTGGCGGTCCCACCGGCGATCGACGACGAGGCGTTGACCGCGCTCGCCCTCGCTGACGACGCGGTGAGCAAGGCCCTCGAGGGGCGCGGTGTGGCGCGGGTGATCGTCCGTGCCCCGAGACTCGTGAACATCGTTCCGGGCTGAGATCCGGCTACGGTGGCGCCATGCCGCAGCGGGTACGGGTCGTCACCGACTCGAGTGCCGGCCTGTCGCCCGAACTCCTCGCGGCACACCGCATCGGGGTGGTTCCGTTGGCGATCACCACGGGTCCGAAGGTCGGTCTCGAAGGGATCGACGTCACCCAGGCGGATGTGCTCGCGGCGCTGTCGAGTCGCACCCCTCGGCTGTCGACGTCGCAACCGAGCGCGACCGCCTTCGCTGCGGCCTGGGCGCCCGGGTTCCCGGTGGTCAGCATTCACCTCTCGGCCGCGCTGAGCGGGACCACCGACGTCGCCCGCGCGACCGCGCGCGGCACCCCGGGCGAGGTCCGCGTCGTCGACTCCCGGTCCATCGCCATGGGGCTTGGATTCGTCGTTCTCGCGGCGGCGCGCGAAGCCGAGCGCGGCGGTGACGCGGAGGCGGTCGAGGGCTCGGCGAGGACGGCGGCTGAACGCACGTCGGTGCTGTTCTGTCTGGAAACACTGGAGTTCCTTCGTATCGGTGGTCGTATCGGCGCGGCGTCGGCGCTGCTGGGGGCGGCGCTTTCGGTGAAACCGATCCTCCATCTCGTCGACGGCGCGATCGCGGTCCGGGAACGGGTCCGGACCACGAGCCGGGCGGTCGTTCGGATCGGTGAGCTCGCGGAGAACGCTGTCGGCGCCGGCCGTGCCGAACTCGCGGTCGTCCACCTCGACGCACCGGGGCGAGCACTCGCGGTGGCGCGGCATCTGCGCGAGCGCCTTCCGCACTGCGAGCACCTCGGCGTCAGCGAGGTCAGCGCGGTGGTCGCCGCGCACACCGGCCCGGGGGTGCTGGGCATCGCCGTGCACCGCCGCTAGCCCGGCTGCTGTTCCGGCCGGAGCTGTCCACAGATCGCGGCGACCGGCCCGTTCGCCTCGGGGGTTGCCTAACGTCGAGTCGTGGCCGGCCGAACCGACGCCGAGGCGCGCTTGCGGGAGGTGTTCGCCATCCCGGTCCCCGACGCGCTCGACGCGGTCGACTCGAGGGATCCCGGGGACCGGGCTCCGGAGATTGCGTGGGCGGGCCCGCCACCGGCAGGCTGGCTACCGCCCGGTTCGCTGCCCTCACAAGTCCGTGCGCTCGTCTCAGCCCGGGTTCCCGGCGCATTGCGGGGCGCCGCCCTCAGCCTGGGCCGGCGCGGGGTGTGGACCGTCGGAGTGCTGCTGCTCGCCGGGGTCGGACTCACCGCGGCGCTGGTCGTGCACGGTCGCGCGCGGGCGGTGACGATCCCGCCACCCGGGCCCGTGCCGGTG
>CAXTUZ010000003.1:9469-43894 GCA_964247525.1 uncultured bacterium | reverse complement strand
GTGAGCACCCCACCGCGTACCTCCAGCTCGTTCGCGGCCGCGAAGTCGAGTCCGAGCTCGTCGGCAAGGGGTCCGACGACCTGCGTAAATCCCCCGGACACGACCCCCACGGTGTAGCCGAGGCGCTGCACCGTGCGTATCAGTGTCCGCGCCCCGGGGGTGAGCCGCAGCCGCAGGCGGATGTCGTCAAGGGCGGATTCCGGTACGCCGGCGAGCAGCGCGGTACGAGCCCGTAGGGACGCCTCGAAGTCGAGCTCGCCGGCCATCGCGGCAGCGGTCACCGCGGCCACCTCCGCCTCGGCGCCGGCCCGGGCGGCGATCATCTCGATGATCTCGCCCTGGATGAGCGTGGAGTCGACGTCCAGCACGAGCAGCCGCTTGGCCCTGCGGGCGAGTGATGCCGGGGACACCGCGATCGTGAGGTCGTGGGTCGCGGCGGCGGTCGCCAGGTCGCGACGCAGCACCGCTGTCGCGCCGCCGGCCACGAGCAACTCGTACGCACCGACCGGCCACGCCGCGAGACGCACGATCCGCTCGATGTTGGCACCGCAGCCCGCGAGTACGGCGGTGACCCGGCCGAGCGCCCGCGGGGTCACCGGGCTGCCCAGCAGCGTGACGTGGTGGCGTGCGGAAGGCGCCGCGGCGGCCGGATCACCCGGCAGCGGTTCGTCGTCCCCTCCGGCGTTCCGGATCTCGACCGTGAGGCCGTCGATCTCGGGAACGGGGAGCTGCCGGGGTGCCACGACCAGCAGGCTCAGCACCAACCTTCCGTCGATGACGACCTGCTCGACGTCCAGAAGGGCCGCCCCCTGTACGTCGAGAGCGGTGAAGACCTCGGCGGACACTCCCGGCCGATCCCGGCCGGTCAGGGTCACGAGCTGGCGGATTCCGGTCGGTGGGGGCGGCGGCACGAGCGGGACATCGGCGGGCACGGGCGCAATCCTGCCCGACGTCACGCAGTCCGGCCGAGACCTCGCGTAACGGACTCCGTTCTGCCACGATCGCGCTGTGCCGGCGATAGTGACAGGAGAGGGCGAGAGCTTTGCGGTCATCTGTTTCCTCGATGGGAGCCGTTGGCTCGTGGAGCAGCTCCCTGAACGGTTGACCGAAGACGTCCACGCGCTGCTCGCGGCGGCGCGGGGTCAGCCCGGGGACGTGCCCGCGATCGTGTTCGCCAGCATCGGGGACGACTTCTTCGTGGTCGCGCGGCACCGCGCGACGGGAGACGAGTTGCTGCTCTCGGACGTCACCGCCGCGGCGGCTGACGATCTGGCTCGTCAGGTATGCGCCGTCCTGAAAGTCGAGGTACCCGGGGACGACGACATGGAGGACGTATGGCCGGTGGGTGAGCTCGGCATCTTCGACGACCTCGGCATGTCGGCGATGGAGGTCGGTGCGCTCCTTGCCGACCTTGATGCGTACGCCGATGAGCAACTGCTCGCGCTCGCCCGGCGGCTCGGCTTCGGGGAGGCCTTCACCAACACCGTCGACGTGTTGGTCCGGTGACCACCTGATGCCGTACATCGCGAGCGCGCTGGTCCGGACGCTGTCAGGCAGTTGGTCCGGACGTGACGTCGACCTCTCCGAGGTCGAGAACGTCGACGAGCTGGTCGACGAGCTGCGGCAGGACGCCGACGACGAGGACACGGCGGTCCTGTTCGTCGAGGAGGACGACGAATATCTCCTTATCACCGCCTCCGCGGACGAGGAGGTAGCACTGTTCCTCTCGGATCAACGGGCACTCGAAACGGGACTCGCAGGCCGTATCGCCGGCAGCGAACTCGGCGTGGAGGCGGTCAGCGAGGACTCCGACGAGGAAGCGACACGTCCCGGGAGCGAGCCCGCCGGAGATCCGAGCCTGCTCGCAAGCCTCGGGCTGGATGCAGAGACGCTCCTCGAACTGTGCGCGAAGGGCGGTCAGCTGCCCTCCGACATCGTGTTCGCGATCTGCGAGAAGCTGGGCTGCGCCGATGTCTTGGAAGCGGTGCGAGGAGTCTGACCGGCGACGGTGCCGCCGGCGGGTGGGATACCGCGATGCGGCGGGCTCTCGAGGCCGCAGCCGGCTGCGTAGCGAGCGCGGACGTACCCGTCGGGGCCGTGGTCGTGGGTCCCGCCGGCGTCATCACCGGTACGGGCTTCAACGCCCGGGAGCGTGACAGCGACCCGACGGCACACGCGGAAATTCACGCACTGCAGGCTGCGGCGCGGGCCGCGGGTCACTGGCGCCTCGAGGCCCACACCCTCGTCGTCACCCTCGAGCCGTGCACGATGTGCGCCGGCGCGGCCTCCCTCGCGAGGGTCGCACGTGTGGTGTACGGCGCACCCGACCCCAAGGCGGGCGCAGCCGGATCGATCTTCGACGTCCTGCGGGACAGACGGCTGCCGCATCGCCCGGAGGTACTCGGCGGCGTTCTGGCCGAGGAATGCGGCGTGCTGCTCCGTGCATTTTTTGCCGCCCGAAGAGGTCCGTAGCCTCTTCGGTAGGGTCACACCCGGTGGAGTCGCGTAGTGGCCGAGCGCGCACGCCTCGAAAGCGTGTAACGGTGCAAGCCGTTCGTGGGTTCAAATCCCACCTCCACCGCTCCTCGCCACGCTCGGGAGACCGTTGCGGGGTGGGCGTCTCCCACGTCACTGGCAGCACAGGGCACGCCGCGCCGCGTTGCTGTCAGGGCTGGCCCGGACGCATCTCGACGAAGAGTGCGGTCACCGTGCAGCACACCGTGTCGCCGTAGGAGAGGCGTCCGGAGACGAACCGCTTGCGCCCCTCCACCCGGTCAACCCGACCGTAAAGAATGACCTCGGTGTCGAGCGGGGCGATCGCCTGAAAGTCGACGTGCAGGAAGGCCGTGCGCGCGGGCGTCTGATTGCGGTTCGCCAACTGGCCGAGCCAGGTGTCGAACAGCAAGGCCAGGATTCCACCGTGTGCCGCGCCGCCGGCTCCGAGAAAGAACCGCGTCACCGTCACCCGCCCGCGGATGTCGGTGTCGGTCAGCTCGTCGACGGCAAGCACCGGCCGCATCGACTGACCGCTGCCCTCGGCCTCGAGATGACCGAAGTACTGAGAGTCCTCATCCACCTGATACGGGGCAAGCTTCGCGGCAACCGCCGACAACAGCTCCGCGCACTCGTTCGCCACCTCGATCGGTGGCCTAGCGCCCGCCGTATTGTCCTGCGCCGTCCGAAGCGCGCCGACGAGACCGTCGAAGGCGTCCGCCTCGGCGCCCGTGTAGCGCACCGACGACCAGCCGTGCCCGAACGGGCTTGACGGCACGACGGGACCCCCTGTTCGTTGCGGCAGTTACGGACGGCGACAGGCTAACGGCAGGATCGCGCCCTCGATGCGGGTGGCCACTCACCCGGAGTCGGGAGCGTGCCACGTAGATTTGCTGCTCATGACCCGAACGGAGTCGCCCCTCGGCCAAGACCTCGCGGAGGTCCGGGCCGCCGGCACCAAGGCTGCAGCGGCGGCACTCGTGCTGCGAACCGCGGGCGGCGACGTCGTGGCGGCAGCGCTGAGCAATGCGGCGACCCTGCTCGGCGCGCGCAGCGAGGCCGTACTCACGGCGAACGAGACGGACCTGCGAGCGGCGGCCGAAGCAGGACTCTCTCGTGGCCTGCTCGACCGCCTCCGACTCGACCCCGCCCGGCTCAGCGCGATCGCCGAACAGCTTCATGTCCTGCTCGACACTCCACGTCCCGCCCTCGAGCGCGAGCTGCGGGTACTGCCCGGCGGCCAACGGGTCCTCGAGCGCCGAGTGCCCGTTGGTGTCATCGGCGCGATCTTCGAGGCCCGGCCGAACGTTCCGATCGATCTCGCCTCCCAGGTTCTCCTGGCACGAAGCGCTGCGGTCCTGCGGACCGGTTCGGCCGCGCTGGCGACAAGTGCGGTGCTCGTTGACGAGGTCCTCGCACCCGCTCTGGCGGGTGCCGGCCTCCCGCCGGACGCAGTGCAACTCCTGCGCTCCGCCGGGCACGGCACCGCGGAGGCTCTGCTGACGGTGCCCGACCTCGTTCCGCTGGTGGTCGTACGCGGCAGCGGACCGGTGACCAGGCGCCTGTCCGCGCTGGGCACGAGCCACGGCACCCACGTGCTGTCGCACGCGGACGGCGGCGGTGTGCTCTATCTGCATTCCGCGGCCGACGCGGACACCGCCGTACGCCTCGTACGGGAGAGCCTCGACCGCCTCGGCGTCTGCAATCGGCTGAACCTGCTGCTCGTCGATACCGCCCTTCCGGCCGCCGTGGACACCGCTGTGCGCAGCGCCCTCGGCGAGCTCGCCATCGCCGTCTCGGAGGCACCGTTCACGCACGCACTCGGGTACGAGTGGGCCCTGGACGGCGCCGCGGAGGCGACGGTGACCCTTGCCACGGTCGCCGGGCCGGAGCAGGCGGCGGCGCTGGCGAACCGCGAGACCAGTGGACTCGCGGCCACCGTGTGCACCGAGGACAGCGGCGCCGCCCACACCTTCCTCGGTGCCTACTCCGGTACCGGCGCGCTCTGGAACGTCTCGACCCGAATCATCGACGGCTACAAGCTGCTGGGAGTGCCCGAAACCGGGATCAACGTCGACCGCGGGCTCGGGCCACGGGGACCGGTCACCTTCTCCGACCTCGGACTCCGGCAGTTCGTCGTGTTACCGCCGAACTGAGCGGGGCGAAGCGGTCCTACTCGTGGATGGTCAGGGCGCGCTCAGGACAGGCCGCCACCCCGCGACGAGCGTTGTCCTCCTCGCCCGGCGCGATCTCCAGCTCTCCGCTGATCGCCACGTAACCGTCATCGTCGAGCTCGAACACCGTTGGCGCCTGGGCGTTGCACTGGGCGTGCCCGGTGCACTTGCTCTGGTCAACGCTGACTCTCATCACGATCTCCGCATCATCGGTCGGCATGCTGGCGGCCAGCGAGGACACCGTACCGGGTCCCGAGAGACGGCGTCAGGCGGCCGCTCACCGAGCCGTCAGGTCGAGCACGACCTTGCCCGTGACCGCTCGTGCGGCCAGGTGCGCCAATGCCTCGTTCACCGCCTCGAGTGAGTACCTGCGCTCGATCGGGATCCGCATCCGCCCCTCCGCGACCGCCGTGAGCGCCCCGTGTACGCCCGCGGACCCTGCTTCCGGACTCCGATTACGACCCCCGTACCCGACGATGCGCAGGCTCTTGCGGTACATCGCCTCCCAGTTGAGGGTGGCCTCGGCGCCTGCGCTCGACCCGAAGCAGACGTACCGGCCGCCGATCGACAGCGCGTCGAACGCGACGGCGGCGAACGCGGCGCCCAGCGGGTCGAGAACCACGGTCGGCTGCCACCCTCGAAGCTGCGCGGCGAGCGTCTCGTGCGAGGCGTCGTACACCTCATCCGCACCGGCAGCCAGGACGGCCTCCCGCTTGCGCGCCGAGCCGATCTGACCGCGTACCTCGGCGCCGATCGAATGGGCCAGGCTCACCAGCGAAAGCCCCACCCCACCGCCCGCGCCCAGGACCAGAACGCGGTCGGTCTCGCCGATCGCGGCTTCGTGGACGACATCCCACGCGGTGCCGCCCGCGACCGCGACGGCGGCGGCGACCGCCGGAGGCACCCCGTCCGGGACCTCGATCAGCGCCTTCCGCGGCGCGATCACAGCCTGGGCAAAAGTGCCGTCCCGCATGGTGCCCAGACCGCCGCCGTGCACGACCACCAGACTGCCGTCGACTCGCCCGACGCCTTCCAGTCCGATCGTCCGGGGCAACGGCCCGTTCGGTGCGACAAGACCGTCCGCGATCAAGCGGTCCACCGGGTTGATTCCTGCGAACTCGAGTTCGACGACGACCTCGTCCGGGCCCGGTGGCGCCAGTTTCACCAGCTCCACCGCGAGCGGCGAGCGGTGTGCGACGAGCCGCGCCGCCCTGACTTCGCGCGCCCCGGAACCGGTCATGCGAGTTAGTCGCTGGCGGGCAGCGGCTTCGCGTCCTTGAGCGTCAGCGGAGTCCGCCCGTCGCCGAGGGTGCCCTGGCCGGCTTTCGTCGCAAGGACCTCCAATGTCTCGTCGGCGGCCGCGGTGTAGCGCTTCCCGACGAGCGTGCCGCCGTCCAGTCCGTCGGCGATCTCCGCTCCTTCGGTCGGCGGCTGCTTGATGTCGACCATCGGCACTCCTCCGCAGGTGAGCGCGACGACCCCCTTGCCGGGGCGCACGACGATCACTTCGGTCGTGCAGACCTGGCTACGTAGCCGCGCACCGCTCTTGAGAGGCGTAGCAGTGATCTCACTCATCGTCGTCGATCTCCTCGTTCGGGGGTTTCGGAAGTTTACGACTCGTTGGCGGGGGCCGCGCCGGCAACGAGCGCACTCACCACCTCGCGCCGCAGCAGCTTTCCGAGCTGGTTGTAGGGCAGCTCGGGCCAGATCGCGACGAGGTCGGGAGTCTTGGAGCCGCGCAGGCGCTGGCGGGCCCAGCTTCGGATCTCCTCGCCGTCGAGGTCGACGCCCGTGTCGGCGACGACGACGGCCGCGATGCGTTCGCCCCATTCGTCGTCAGGAAGGCCGACGACCGCGACATCCTTGACGCCCGGGTGGCGGATGAGGACGTCCTCGATCTCGGCGGGTGCGATGTTCTCGCCGCCACGGATGATGGTGTCGTCGGTGCGGCCCTCGATGAACAGGTAGCCGTCGTCGTCGATCCAGCCTTGGTCGCGGGTGTGGAACCAGCCCTGTTCGTCCAGCGAGCTGCCGAGCCCGACGTACTCGCCGGACACCTGCGCGCCTCGTACCCAGAGCGCGCCGGACATGTTCGGGCCGACGACTGAGCCGTCCTCGCCACGGATCGCGAACTCAACACCGGGAACCGCGCGGCCCGCCGAGCCCAGCCGGGCGCGTATTCGCACCTCCTCGCTCGCAATCGCGTCACGATGATCGTCGGGCCCGAGCACCGCGATCGTGGAGGAGGTCTCGGTCAGCCCGTACGCGTTGATGAATCCGGTGTCCGGAAACGCCTCGAGCGCGCCCTCGAGCACGGGTCGAGGCAGGCGGGCGCCGCCGTAGGCGAGCGAGCGGAGGGTCGGCGTATGCGCGACGCCGCCGTGCATCGCGACGTGGTCCACGATACGAGCGAGCATCGTCGGCACGACCATCGCCGACGTGACGCCCTCGGTTCGTACCGTGTTCAGCCAGGCCTCGGCGGTGAAGTCCGGCAGGTGAACGACTCGGCGGCAGGCATAGGTGTTGGTCAGGACGGTCGCGATGCCCGCGACGTGATACGGCGGTACGGCGATGAGGGCGCATTCGTCATCCCCGGCGCTCGCCATCTCGACGGTCTCGAGCGAGTACGACGTGAGGTTGTCGTGTCGCAGCATCACGCCCTTGGGTTTGCTCGTGGTTCCGCTCGTGAACAGCACGACCGCCGGCTCTGCGTCCGGCGGCTCCTCCTCGAGCGGCGAGCGCGAAGCGGATTGCGCGAGGAAGTCCTTCGTCGACAGCACCCTCCGATCGGCGCCGCCGAGGCGCGCGGCAAAGGCGTCGTCGACGAGCACGAGGGGGCTGTCCAGAGTCGCCAGCAGCTCTTGGAGTTGCTCATCGGAAAGCCGATAGTTCAGCGGCGTGATCGGCACCCCGGCCTTCGCGGCCGCGAAGACGGCGACGGACAACGCCGGGCCGTTCAGCCCAACGAACGCGAGGTGCTTGGCACCGGATTCCCGGATGACGGCCGCACCCGCCGCGCTGTGATCCGCCAGCTGGGTGAACGTCAGGCCGTCGGAGAGCGACCCGATAGCGACGCGATCGCCGCACATCGCCGATGCCAGGTCGAGGAGAACCTCAACACCCATGCTCAGTGACCTCCGGGCTGGGGCGGACGAAGTACCGCGTGAATTTTTTGGGTGAGACGTTCGTATAGTGCGAGGGCGACCCGCAGATTCTGCCATGCCTTACCACGGCATCGGGCCCGAACCGGCAAGAGGAGAAACATGAGCGCAGACGCTCCAGCCGCGGACGAATCCGTCGGTCGGACCGGCGAACCGTTCGAGTTCATCGTCGAGAAGGGCAAGATCCGCGAATTTGCGCGGGCCACACTGACGACGAACCCGGCGTACTTCGACGGGGACAACCCGCTCACGGAGCCGACCTTTCTCATGGTTGCCGCGCACTGGCAGAACGAGCGATCCGGCGTCAGGAACGGACTGCGCCGCGATTTCACGAACGTGCTGCACGGCGGGCAGGAGTTCGTTTTCCACGGCGAGCCGCCTCGCGCCGGGACGGTACTCACCGGCCAGCAGCGGCTCGACAAGGTCTACAGCAAGGAAGGGAAACGCGGCGGCACCATGCGATTCCTCGAACTGGTGACCGAATTCCGTGATGCGGGTGGCGCCTTGGTCGCCGAAGCACGCGCGACCATCATCGAGACGGGCAAGACCCCGCCGAAGGAGAGTTGAGATGGTGACCGCTGGAACTCCCGCGACGAGAGTCATCGGTCCGGTGACGGTGACCGACTTCGTCCGTTATCAGGGCGCGAGCGGTGACCTGAACCCGATACATCACGACGCGGAATTCGCCCAGGCGGCGGGATTTCCCACCTTCTTCGCGGTCGGCATGTTCAACGCCGGCGTGCTAGGGACGTACCTGGCCGACCTGTACGGCGCTGCGAACATCCGCCGATTCGCGGTCCAGTTTCGGGCTCAGGTATGGCCCGGGGACCTTCTCACCCTCGCCGTGACCGAGGCCAGCGAGAGGGTCGGTGAGGACGGCGCCAAGATCCTCGACGTCGAGGCGACGGTCGTTCGTCAGACCGGCCAGATCGCTATTACGGGGTCGGCCACGTTCGTCGCGTAGGTCTTCGGAGCGGAGCTCAGACCGAGACGGCGGCGATCGCCTCCTGTGCGGACACGCCCTCGGCAAGTAGCCGGCTTATCGTCATGACCTGCGGGGCCGCGGAAAACCCCACCGCACCGGTGAGGACTCCGTTCCGCGCATAGATCCCCAGGGTGCGCTCGCGTTTTCCGACACGGAGGACCGTCACGTCATCGGTGGGCGCGAAGAAACCCACCGACTGAATCTTGAGGTCGTACTGGTCGCTCCAGACGTAAGGGATGGGCGCGAACGGGTGCACGAGGCCCGCGACGACGTTCTCGGCGGCCGCGGCGGCCATCTCGCTCGCATTCGTCCAGTGCTCGACCCGATGCAATGCGCGCGTCGAGAGGTTTTTCCACCGGGCGACGTCGCCGACCGCCCACACATCCTGTGCGCTCGTCCGGCAGAACTCGTCGCACACGATCCCGTTATCGACGTCCAATCCGGATCCCGCAAGCCAGTCGGTATCCGGCGCGACTCCGATGCCCACAACTATCAGGTCGGCGTCGACGGTCGATCCGTCCGACAGCCGTAGGTGTGAGAAGGCCTGGGATTCGTCAATGTCCTCAACCGTCACGCCGGTCCTAACGTGGACGCCCTCATCGGTGTGGATCTGTTGCACCAGGGCGGCGAGCTGCGGGCCAAGTACTTTGGCAAGCGGATGCGCGAGCGCCTCAAGGATCGTGACATTCCGCCCCAGTGACCTGGCGCTTGCGGCTACCGCGCAGCCGATGAATCCGCCCCCGATGACGACGAGGCGGCGCGATGCGGCAAGCGCATCGCGCAGTTCCAAGCAATCATCGGCCGTTCGCAGATAGCGGAGGGCAGGATGATTTTCGAAGCCGGGGAGGCGACGTGGCGAGGCGCCCGTGGCGATCACGAGCACGTCGTACTCGAGTTCCTCGCCTGTGCTCAGCGCTATGGCCTTGTCCCCCGTATCGAGCGCAACAGCCGTTGTGCCGGTTCGGACAGTCACGTTGAGTGATTCATATTCATCACGGAGAAAGACGATCTCGCGCTCCCCCCGCAGCATCTGCTTTGACAGCGGCGGACGGTCATACGGAGCGTGACGTTCGTTGCCAATCAGAACGATCTCGCCGCGATGGCCCCGACTCCGCAGCTCCTCGGCAATCCGAACTGCGGCGAGACCCGCGCCGACGACGACGACCTTTTGATCGGCTGACCGTGGATGGGGAGCAGTCTCCTCGGGCATGTGGTGGACATTACCCTTGACTTTGCGGCAGGTGGCAGGGCGTTGGATAAGTTCAGCGAAAGGACCCGAGCGACGCAGGAGGCTTTTTTCAATGACCGGCATTCCCGCCGAGCACAGTGCCGTGTTGCCCTGCGAGCCCGCGTCGGCTCGCCTGGCTCGGGCCTTTGTCAGGGACTTCTGTGATTACACCGGCCTCCCGCCCGAGGTGCAGGACGACGCGATGTTACTGACAAGCGAGATCGTCGCTAACGCGGTGACCCACGGTCGCAGCGAGGTACGCCTCTCGGTCAGGGTGGCTCCGGCGGGAATAAGAGTCGAGGTCGGCGACGACAACAGCCGATATCCAACGCTCCGGCCGAACGACCTTCAGGCGCTCGACGGGCGAGGGCTTTCGATTGTCGAGCAGCTAGCTTCGCAGTGGGGTGTCGACAACGTGGCCTACGGAAAGACCGTCTGGTTCGAGCTCTCAACCTGAGCCGGGCGGGACCCGGTCAAAGTCTCGGTCCGGGTTAGGTATTTCCGCGCCTTGTCGTCTATTGTTTAGCGGATATTGGCGATCCCCCGAAAACGCAAGGAGCAACAGTGGTCAAAAGGACCGAGGTCGTCGAGCATCTGCTCGACGATGTCGACGGCAGCGTTGCTGCCGAGAGCGTGAGTTTTGCGATCGACGGCAAGACTTACGAGATCGACCTGAGCAAGCGGAACGCGAAGGCGTTACGAGCTGACGTCGAGCGGTGGGCCCAGCACGCGCGCAAGGCGCGCAACTCGCGCAAGGTCACACGGCGGCGGGGCGCCGTTGCGACCCCGGCGACGAGCGAGTCGGCCACTGTCCGCGCCTGGGCCGTCGAGAACGGGATCGCGGTCCCGTCTCGCGGCCGCATTCCGGGCGAGGTGCTTGCTCAGTACCACGCGGCAAACTAGCGCGGAGCTCGTCTCGGGCGGCCACCGGCGACCTTGCCGCGTGGTCGCCCGTGTTCGGGCCTAACTACTATCCGAGAGACTGCGTGGCGAAGAAGGCGCGGATCTCCTCGACGAACAGGTCCGGGACCTCGAGCGCCGCGAAGTGGCCGCCGCGGTCGACGGGATGCCAATAGGTGAGCGTGGGGAATGCCGCCGCCGCCCAGGTCCGTGGAAATCGGTGCACCTCCCGCGGAAACGCGGAGTGGCCGACCGGAACGGTCGGCCGCGGTATCCGTCGAGCCCGATCCGGATGAGCCGCCTCGAAATAGAGCCGTATCGATGAGTTGATCGTGCCGGTCAACCAGTACATCGAGATCTCGTCGAGCAGCTGCGTCCGGGTCAGGGTCCGCTCGACATCTCCGCCGTTATCGCTCCACGCGTGATATTTCTCGACGATCCAGCCGGCCAGTCCGCTCGGAGAGTCCATTAATCCGTAGCTGGCGGTCTGTGGTTTGGTGGATTGCAACGTCAGGTAACCCTGACCGACATCGTTGAACCGCGACGTCGCGGCGAGGTCGTCACGTTCGGCGCGGGACAGGTCCGCCATCGGATCCGCGGCACTTGGCGGGGGTCCTGGGCTGATCAGCGTGATGTGGATGGCAGCGACCTGCCCGGCGCGCGCGTCGGCAAGGGCCTGGGTTACGCCCGAGCCCCAATCACCGCCCTGCGCGAAATAGCGTTCGTATCCCAATAGCGACATCAGTTCACCGAACGCGTTCCCGATGCGCTGGAGATTCCATCCCGCCTCGTGCGTCGGCCCGGAGAAGCCGTACCCGGGCAGGGACGGGGTGATGACGTGGAAGGCATCTGTTGCGCGGCCTCCGTGCGCTACGGGGTCGACCAAGGGCTCGATGATGTCCTGGAACTCGAGTATCGATCCTGGCCAACCGTGGCTGATGATCAGCGGCCGCGCGCCGGGAACCTTGGAACGGACATGCCGGAAGTGAATCTGCTGACCATAAATGGTCGTCAGATATTGCGGGAATCGGTTAGCCCTTGCTTCGAAGGCCCGCCAGTCATAGGTGGCCCATGTTGCGCACAATTCCTGGAGGTACCTCAGATCCGTACCGGTTTCCCACGGTGCGTAACCGCTAGGGTCATCCGGCCATCGCGTACGAGCGAGTCTGTCGTTCAGGTCGGTGATCTGCTCTTCGCTCACACGCACCTCGAAGGGCGTGATCCTCGGGTCCACTGATCCGGCCATCCTCGTCGACTTTCGGAGTGAATGCTCCAGCGAGTCTGCCATAGGCTTGCGGTCTGGAGGGCTCGCCTAGAGGCCGATGGCGGCGGTCTTGAAAACCGCTATGGGGTTACACCCATCGTGGGTTCGAATCCCACGCCCTCCGCGCGAAAACGGCAGGTCAGAAGTGGGTGGGCCTCTGCACTGGAGTGGGCGACCCCGGCCCCGAACATCGGCGCGGTCACACGTGCGCTCGCATTCGGCAATCGCGGGTCATGGGCTGCGCGAGAGGAGCGCTCCACGAAGCGCTCGTCTGTCAGAGCTCTTGGGGCAGGGCGGGGAATGTGCGGTACGGAGCGATAGCGCTGCCCGTATGCCGGCCGGCGTCCGGATTCCGCTTTGTTCGACCAGTCGCGGCCGCCATGGCGGAGTCGTACCACCGCGAACCCGACTACTATCCGAGGCCGACACAGAGGAGGCGAGACCGATGAGCGGTCGCGTGGAGGGCAAGGTCGCGTTCATCACCGGCGCAGCGCGCGGGCAAGGACGCAGTCACGCGGTCAGGCTCGCCGAAGAAGGTGCCGACATCATCGCGATCGACATTTGCGAGCAGATTCCCACGGTTTCGTTCGCGATGAGTACGGAGGAAGACCTGGCCGAAACCGTCCGGCTGGTCGAGGCACTGGACAGGCGGATCGTTGCCACGACGGCCGACGTACGCGACTACGCCGCCCTCAAACGTGCGCTGGACTCGGGGGTTTCAGAATTCGGTCGCCTCGACATCGTCAGCGCGAACGCGGGAATCGGCTCGTCGCCCAAACTCGCCCACGAGATCGACGAGGAGAGCTGGCAGACCACGGTGGATGTGAACCTGACCGGGGTCTGGCATACCGCCAAGGCGGCGGTCCCGCACCTGATCGAAGGCGGTCGCGGCGGCTCGATCGTCCTAACCGCGTCCACCGCGGGAATGAAGGCGTACGCACACCTCGGCGACTACGTCTCGAGCAAGCATGCGGTGGTCGGTCTGATGCGCACCCTCGCCCTCGAACTAGCGCCGCACATGATCCGGGTCAACAGCATTCATCCGACGCAGGTCAACACCCCGATGATCATGAACGAAAACACGCTGAGGCTGTTCGTGCCCGACGATGAGCACCCGCCGATGGAGAAGTTCATCGCCGCGTCCACGGCATTGAACACCCTTCCGATCCCTTGGGTCGAGTCCATCGACGTGAGCAATGCCTTGCTCTTCCTTGCCTCGGATGAGGCCCGCTACATCACCGGCGTGCCGCTGCCGGTCGATGCCGGGACGCTGCTCAAGTAGTCTGCCGGGAATAGCGGCGGCGCCGAAGGGCAAAACAACGCGGTGCCGGAGAACCTAGATCGACGCTACGCAGCCGACCCAGCCCTCGCCATGCCCGACTTCACCGACCTGGTCGGCGCTCCGATAAACGTCCACACCGACCAGCTGCGCCGAACCGGGTACGACACCGCAGAGCGCCACCTCGCCCGGCTCGGTCTCCAGCTCGAGCACATTTCGGGCGAAGCGAGTTCGTGGACCTTCGGCTACCTCGAGGCCACCCACGGCCTCGCGACGATCACCGATGCGAACGGCTCGGTTCCCGATGCGCTCGCCGCACTCACGGTCGGAGCGCGCGCGGGTCACGAACTCCTACCGGTCACGATCACCACGGAGGCACGCACCGAGTACGGCATCGGCCACGGTGACGTATTTCTCGGAACCGTCGTCGATACCGATGCTTCCCGGACGATGCTCGGCAACGACGCGGTCGCGACCCGATCGCGTGAGATCACGATGCGGCTCGTCGCGCCGGATCCGATTGTCGAAGAAGCCATCGAGGCGCGCCTTCTCGCCGCAGGGGCCCGACCGGCCGGCATCCCGCGAACCACTCGGCGTGCACAGCACGTGGCGTACAACGACGTTCTCGAGTATCTGCGCGCGCAGCACGCCGCCCTGATCGAGGGAGATGTCGCCTTCCGGCAAAGCGCGATCTCGGTACACGACACCCGCGTCGCGGTACGCCGGTTCCGGAGCACCCTGCGGGTCTTCGCGCACGTGTTCGAGGGCCCGGCCACCTCGCGGCTCGACGAAGAGCTCGCCTGGTACGCGGCGTTGCTCGGGGCGGTGCGCGATCGAGAGGTCCAGCGCGAGCACCTGGCGGCCGCGATCCACGCCCTACCGGACGCCCTGGTTATGGGTCCGGTCGCCGCTCGCGTCGAGGAACGACTGCTGGGGGAGGAACTTCGACACCGCGAGGAGTTGAACGGCGAGCTCACGCAACCCCGCTACCTCGCTCTGCTTGACCAGATCCTGCAGTGGATCGATGTCGCCGCTGCTGCCAAGCCGCCCGCCGACCCGGGTAATCTCCACTCAGCGGCGCGGCGCGCCCATCGCACCGCGCTGAAACGACTGCGACGAGCAGTGGGATCGAGCAACGAAGACAGCGAACTGCACCGCGCTCGCAAGTCCGCGAAACGCGGGCGCTACGCCGCGGAGGCGCTCCTGGGCGGAGGCCGTCACCGCAAGGTGCACGAGAAGGCCCGGACGGAACTCAAAGCGCTGCAGGAGTTCCTCGGCGACCATCACGATGCCGTCGAGGTCGCGGCGTTCCTCCGGCAGATGGGGGCTACCGCCGGAACGACCACCGGTGAGAACGGCTTCACCTACGGGCTGCTCTACGCCTACGAACAGCAACGCGCGGCGAGCGCGCGCGCCGAAGCACTCAGGATGTCGGGTCGCTAGGAGCTGCCTCGGCGACCGCCTTGATTCGATTCAGCGTGGTCGCCATTCCCTCCCGGTTCGTCCTGCCTCGTGCCCTTCCCGCGAGGGCCCAGTAGATGCGGCTGCCGCGCGTGGGAGGGAGCTGGAACGATTCGGTGACGTCGACGCCCCCATCGGCCGGCACGCACTCGTACTTCCAGGTGATGGTCGGCTTGTTCCTCATCACGACAGCGAACGAGAATTCGCGTCCGGGCTCGCAGGTCTCGACGACACACGTCGTCCAGTACGTCGGCCCACGGCCGTTTCGCTTCACGTGCCCGCGGAATCTGTTGCCGACCGCGGGGCCGTTCGCGCCCCCGAGCCATTCAGCCTCGATCGTCTCCGGACTGAATTTTCCGGTGTTGGTGATGTCGCTGACCAGATTCCACACGTGCTCCGGCGTCGCCGCCATGTGCACGGTGACCGAATCGTTCATAACACCCTCCCGAGAAAAGACGTCATGCGCTCGATCAGCGCGATGCGCGAAGTCGCCCGACGATACTCGTGGCCCTCACCCGCCAGCTCGAGATACTCGACCGGCTGGTTGATGGCTCGCAGCGCGGCAACGAGCTGAGTCGCCTCGTTGAGTGGCACGTTCGTGTCGT
Source organism: uncultured bacterium (assembly GCA_964247525.1). Taxonomy (GTDB): domain Bacteria; phylum Actinomycetota; class Actinomycetes; order Mycobacteriales; family CAJCIY01; genus DASYGP01. The sequence goes on along the minus strand of CAXTUZ010000003.1, from coordinate 28,344 downwards.
ACTCCCCGTGTACGACGAGCAGCGGAGCGATGATCCGTTCGACGTGGGTCAGCGGCGAGATCTCCCGCAGCAGTCCTCTGTCGCGGATCGGATCGCCGTACTTGCTGATGGCCGCCGACGCGATCCACGGCTCGGTGTCGCGATAGAAGGTCAGAAGGTCGGACATCCCGCAGATGTCGATCCCGGCAGCGAACAGGTCGGGATAGAAGACGAGGGAGGCCAACGTGAGGTACCCGCCGTACGAACGGCCGGAGACCGCGATGCGGGCGGGGTCGGCAACTCCCTGTGCCACAACATGTTTGACACAGGTCTCTACATCGCTGATCGCGTCGTTCCGTCCGTAGCGGTCGTCGGCGTGGACGAACGCGCGACCGAAACCCGACGATCCGCGGATGTTCGGCGCGAAGACGCTGATTCCTGCCGCCGCAATCACCTGATGTTGCGGCGAGAAGACCGGACGTTCCTGCGACTCAGGTCCGCCGTGAAAGCTGAGCAGCGCCGGACCCGGTTCGTGCAGCCCCGGAGCCTGATACAGCCATCCGCTCAGCGGCAGACCGTCATGCGCGGTGAACGTTTCGAGCGTGGGCACCACAAGCGGCACGGGAGGTGTGAATTCGCAGCCGGCGATCAGTTGCCACTGCAGTGTTGACGTGTCGATGGCCCACAATTGGCGAGGACGAACGGGATCCTCCAGGCACAGCACGAGCCGGGATCCGTCCCGGGACAGCGCGCAGCCCGAGACCACCGTGTGCGAGGGGATGGGTACTGATCTGGTCGCCCCGCCCGCGGTGTCGAACAGATCTACGGCGCTCTCGCCGGCAACGTTCCAGCCGAGTACCAGCGAGGCACCTTCGCCGTCCGAGTCGAGGAGCTCGAGCTCGGCGTCCTCCCGCGACGCGATGACGCCGGCCGGTCCGCGCGTGCCGTCGGCGCTGATCGACTGCGCAACCAGTTCCAGCCGTGGACGTCCGGCGTCGGTCACCAGATACGCGGTCATCGGCTCGCTGTCGCCCGCCGGTGCACGGCGCAGAAGACCCACCTCGGTCGACCCGATGTCCGAGTACGGAAGCAGTGCGTAATCCTCGTCCGCGTCGCGATCGACCAGGACGCAGAACTGCGCGCCGCGCTTCCCGTCCCGAAGCAGCACGAAGCGCTCGTCGGCGGACAGGTCGAGAACGGTGAGCAACTCTCCCTGCGCCAGCGGGGAACTAGTGCCGGTAGCGGGGTCGATGAGAACAGCCCGGGTGTTGCCCGCCACCTCCCGCGGCGCGAGGCAGACGACCAGACGGTGCCCGCTCCGCGTCCAGGGTCCGAGTACGGCGTGCTGCGCCGAATCGCCTGCCACGCGCTGTGCGCCCGTGCCGTCCGGGCGTACGACCCACACCTGAGTTCTGACGCCCCCGTTCGTTGCCACCGAGCAGCTCAGCCACTGACCGTCGGCCGACCACCGCACAGCGAGCACCGGATCATCGGAGAGCGCGATCGGGTGGGGCCGCGCGCCAGGCAGGATGTCCTGCACCCACAACTGCGGAAATCCGTTGCGGTCACTGACATAGGCGACCCTCGAACCGTCCGGAGTGAGCGTCGGTCCCCAGCATCCCCAGGCGTTGACGAGCAGAGCGGTGAGGTGAGCGGTCGATTCGTCGGTGTGCGGAGAACTCACGCAATGCCTGCTGACTGCAGCCACATCTCCAATAACGCCAGTTGCCACAGCGCGTTCGATCCCAGCGTGGTCCTGGTCGCGTTCGGATTCGCCAGCATGCGTTCCACGGGTTCGCGCTGAAACAATCTCCGCCGGGTCGCCGCCGGGTCCAGCAGGGCCGAGCGGACCAGATCAAGGTACGGGCCGTCGAGCTGACGAATCGCGGGCACCGGGAAATAGCCCTTGGTCCGGTCGATCACCTCGTCCGGGATGAGTTCCCGGCTGGCCCGCTTGAGTACTCCCTTGCCGCCGTCCGCGAGTTTGAGCTCAGGCGGAATGCGCGCCGCGAACTCCACCAGTTCGTGGTCGAGAAACGGCACCCGCGCCTCGAGGCCGTGCGCCATCGTCATGTTGTCGACTCGTTTGACCGGATCCTCGACCAGCATCACCGTCGTATCGTTCCGGAGTGCCGCATCCACCGCGGTCTGAGCACCGGGACGGCCGAAACCCGCTGCGATGTAAGCCGTCGCGACGTCCTCGTCGAGCATCCACTCGGCGTTGAGAAGGTTACGCAGAGCCGGGTACCGGCGATCGAAGAACACTCCCGCATACGATTCGACCGCGTCGCGTCGCGGCACGCCCGCCAGCGGCGGGTACCAGTCGTAGCCGCCGAGCACCTCGTCGGCTCCTTGCCCGGACTGTACGACTTTCACCTCGCGGGAGACGTCCTCGCTCAGTAGCGCGAAGGCGACACAGTCGTGACTGACCATCGGTTCACTCATCGCGGCAACGGCCGCACCGATGCCGGGCAGCAGGCGTGAGTTGTCGATGCTGATCTTGTGATGCTTCGTCCCGAAATGGTCGGCGACCAGGCTCGAGTACTCGAATTCGTCACCGGACTCTCCACCCGCCGCGTCGAAACCGATGCTGAACGTGTTCAGCTCGCTCTGTCCGGACTCGGCAAGCAGCGCGACGACGAGGCTCGAGTCAATCCCGCCGGAAAGCAGCACCCCGACGGGCACATCGGCGACCATCCGCCGCTGCACCGCACGACGAAGTGTTTCCAGAAGTCCCTGCTGCCAGTCGACGTCGGTCCACGAGGCTCGCTGCGGATCGCGGGTGAAGTCCGGCTCCCAGTACGTCTGGTCGACACTCGAGCCGTCAGGCTCGATGATCCGCACCGTCGCGGGAGGGAGCTTGCGCACGCCGGTCAGGATCGTGCGGGGAGCCGGTACGACGGAGTGGAACGTCATGTAGTGCGCGAGTGCCACCCGATCGAGTGAGGTGTCCGTACCACCGGCGGCGAGCAGCGCCGGCAACGTCGAGGCGAAGCGGAGCCGATCCGTCGTCTCGTCGAGATAGAGGGGCTTGATCCCGAGCCGGTCGCGCGCCAGCACCACCCGGCCCGAGTCCCGCTCGACCAGCGCGAATGCGAACATGCCGTAGAAATGCTCGACGCAGCGGGTTCCCCATTGCGCGTAGGCCTTCGAGATGACTTCGGTGTCCGAGTGCGAGAAGAAGCGATGGCCGTATCCCTGCAGTTCGGTGCGTAGCTGCTCGTAGTTGTAGATACATCCGTTGAACACCAGGTTGAGTCCGAGGTCGTCGTCGATCATCGGCTGCGCCCCGGCCGAACTCAAATCGATGATGGACAATCGCCTGTGCCCCATAGCGATCGGGCCGCCTGACCACAGGCCGTGCCCGTCGGGACCACGCGGGGCAAGGACCGCGCAGGCCCGCTCGATCGCTTCGACGTCCGCACCGCGGCCGTCGAAGCGGATCTCACCTGCCAGGCCGCACACGTCGCTCCCTCACTGCTCGTCGTGTCACAGGTGGGCTTGTCACTGGTCGCTGTGCGCGAGGATCCAGGTGTCCTTCGCCCCACCGCCCCGGGAGGAGTTCACCACCATGCTTCCGTACGGCGCCACCCGGGTCAGCGCCACGTCCGCGACCTGCGCGTCGTCCGGCCCGGTTCCGTGCAGGTAGACAAAGGCCCGAAGGTCGACGAACCGCGGCTCGAGTTCCTCCCCGTTGTAGGTGGGATGGGCCGAGAGCGCGACCATTTCCTGCGCGACCCAGTCGCCGGGATGCGCGGCAATCTCGACCCGGCGGGACGCGACGTCCGCGGCGGACGCGAACGGGCCCACCAGAACCCCGCCGCCGCCGTATCCGTCGATCGGCTTCGTGACCAGCTCCCCGACGCGCTCCAACACCGATCGGCACTCGGCTGAGTCAACACAGCGGTAGGTCGGGACCGACTCCAGCAGCGGGCGCTCGTGCAGGTAGTGCGCGATGAGATCCGGCACGTAGCAATACATCGCCTTGTCGTCGGCGACACCGTTGCCCGGGGCGTTCGCGAGCACCACCGCGCCGGACACCGCGGCCTCGAAGATCTCGGCGCCGATCGGGTCGACCGTGGTCTTCCGCAGGTCGATGAGTTCGACATCGAGGCGCAGGTAGAGCACGTCGATCCGAAGTCGGTCGTCGCCGGTGTTGGCGACGACAATGCCGTCCACGACGTCGACGTCGTCCGGCCGGAGCAGCACGAAGCCGGCACGTTCGGCGAGCAACCGGTGCTCGAACCAGGCCGCATTGCCCGCGCCGTCGGAGAGCAGCCCCACCACCGCATTCGCGCCGGCAGAGCTGATCGAATGCAGTGTGCCGGTGAGAAGCAGCGCGGCCGTATTGACGTCGAGCAGGCCCTCAGGGCGCGGGAGGTCAGGCATCACCGCGTCCATCAGCGCGCGGGTCGCGATGGCGTAGCCCGCGCCCGATGGCACTCGCACGTTGTCCTCGAGGACGTACCAGTCCCCGTGCTCGTTACGGACGAGGTCGAATCCCTGGATCGGCGCGCGCACGGTTCCCGGCGGCAGCCGGCTGGCCTCGCTGCGGTATCCCGGCGACTCGTAGAGCGTGGCGCGCGGCACGACTCCGGCGTCGAGGAGTTTCGCAGGCCCGTACGCGTCCTGGAGGAACGCCTCGATGGCCCGAGCGCGCTGCACGAGACCGGCTCGGAGCTTGCGCCATTCGTGGGCGACGATGACCCGCGGGATGAGGTCCGTGGGGAACGGCTGCTGCTGCCCGTCGACCCCGAACGTCATTCCCGCCTCGACCGTCCACTCGCGCGCCTGGTCCATGCGCCTGCCGAGATCGGGCAGGCCCGCCGCTTCGATGGCCGCCAGCAGTTCCCGGTACGCCGGACGCGCCTGACCGGAGGCCATGAACGCCTCGTCGCCGGCGCGGGCCGGGTAACGCCGAAGACCGGTGCGCCGCTGCGACACGACGTCGGCGGTCCCGTGCGTCTCGGCGACGACGAGTTCGACCACGCGATCCATCGATCCGAACTCGGCGAACGCCGCGCGCTGCCGATCGGTCGAGTTGCCGCGCATCAAGGTGGCCTCGGCGAGTTCGACCGTGTGTTCCCAGTCCCCGGAGTCCTCGAGATAGGGGCGCAGCCGCCCGAGCAGATCCCGGATCGCTCTGCGCGCCGGAACGGGTGCGGGGTGGCGCTGGTCGTCAAGCAGGTCACCGGACAGCCCGCTCCGCGCCGCGCGCCACATCGCCGCGCGGTGCATCGGCGCGGGAACCACCACGACTTCGTCGCCACGCGCCGTCGACTCCACAGCCGCGGACACCATCGCCCGGAACAGGGACGCAATCATGATGGTGTCGTCAACCAGCGGACACGCGTCGCACACTCGAAGTTCGACGGTCGGCGCATGGGCGGACGGCCGGACGTCGAAGTACGCCATCTTCGCGTCGGCGATCACACCGGAAGCGATCAGGTCGGCCAGCAACGCGTCGTACTCGGCGGCGGAGGCCAGATATCCCGTCGACCCCGCGGAAGGCCAGCGCTGCCAGATGATCGTCCGGATGCTCGCGTACCCGGTGTCCGCGCCGTGCCAGTACGGGGAGCTCGCGGAGAGCGCGAGCAGCAGGGGCAGGTCACGGCTCACCCGTTGGGTTACCTGCACCGCGACGTCGCGATCGGCGAGACCGACGTGCACCTGCGTTCCACAGATCAGCTGTTCGTCGACCAGTAGCCGGTACTCCTGTTGCATCCGCCCGAACCGGCCGGTGGCGGTGAGCTGGAAGTCCTCGGCCGAGGACAGCGGCGGCGTGCCGACCGCCGCGACGCCCAGATTCTCCGTCGCCGCGGTTTCGATGAGCTTCGTACGGAGTCGGAGGATGTCGGTCCGAAGCTCGTCGAGCGTCGAGCAGACCGCCGTGTTCGTTTCGACGGTAGTGCGCTGCAGTTCTGCCGAGAAGCTGTCCGCGGGCAATCGGGACAGCAACTGCGGACCGCGCGAGGCGAGCTGCATCGTTTCCAGATCGACGAGGTGCAGTTCCTCCTCGACACCGAGTGTCAGCAGGTCGGCCACGGTCGCAAGCTACGGATGGAATGTTGCATCCGCGTGACGTTGGCGGCCCGTGCACTCGGCACTCAGGCGTGCGAGCGACTCTTCCCGCGGCCGAGCACGAGCAGCACGATGACCGCGCCGATGACCGACCCGATCAGGCCCGAGGGTTGCAGCGCTCCACCGGCGGAGTCGTGACCGAAGATCAACCACCCGAGGAAACCACCGATGAACGAGCCGACCAAGCCCACGCCGATGGTCGCCCAGACGCCGATATCTTGCTTTCCGGGGACGAGAAGCCGGGCGATCGCACCGGCGACGAGCCCGAACAGCAGGAAGAAGAGAATCAAGCCGAGCATGAGGGGCTCCAGTCGCCGGTGATGAGTGCGGTGGGCTGATACCCCGATTCGCCGACGATCATTCGCCCAGGGGCGCAAGGTGAGAGGAAGGCTGGAATGACGAGCGTCGACGAACGCAACGCCGCGGTCATCAACGAGTTCCGCGAGAACGGAGGGCGGGTCGGCGGCCCGTTCGAGGGGATGCCGCTTCTGATCCTGCACATGACCGGGGCGAAATCAGGCGAGCCGCGGCTCAAGCCGATGGCGTTCCTTCGCGACGGCGAGAGGTACGTCGTCTTCGCCTCGTACGCCGGTCGCCCGAACAACCCGGCCTGGTACCACAACCTCATTGCGCAGCCCAACGTCGCCGTCGAGGCGCCCGGACCGGACGGGACGGTCGAGACGTTCGCCGCGCGCGCCATCGAGGTGGTGGGTGCCGAGCGAGACGCCTTGTACGCCCGGCAGGCCGCGATTTTCCCGGGGTTCGCCGAGTACCAGGAGAGGACCGTCCGGCCGATCCCGGTGAGTGCGGTCCTGCGAGGGTGCGGTCGGCGCCGCCGCCGGCCGATGGCGGCGCGGTAGAGTCCGCGGGTGCGCCGTGAGGCGTCATTGGAGGCTTCGCCTAGCCCGGTCTATGGCGCCGCACTGCTAATGCGGTTTGGGGTAACCCCCCATCCGGGGTTCAAATCCCCGAGCCTCCGCTGCTGAACTGGTCCCGTACCGGCTCACGGGTTACTGCTGTCGAGCGATCGCCGGATACATCTCGGTCGCGCCGGCGTCGATCGAGATGGACGTTGCGGTGATGTAGCGGGCCTCATCGGAGGCGAGCCACACGACGGCATTGCTGACGTCCACTGCGTCGACCCACGGGATGGGGAGGAGGTTGAGCGAACGGAAGACGGGCTCGATGTCGTCGCTCGTGGGGTTCTCCTTCTCTGGCGCGAACAGTGCGTACTCGTGCGGGTTCTGGATCATCGTGGTGTCCACCGCACTCGGATGGACACTGTTGACCCTGATCGAGTACTCGGCGAGTTCCATCGCGAGCGTCCGGGCGATCCCGAGCACTCCGTGTTTGGCGGCGACGTAATGCGTGTGATTGGGAATTCCTCGCAGGCCGCCGGACGAGCTGGTGAGAATGATCGAGCCGCCCTCATTCAGCTCGATCATCGCGGGCACGGCGGCCTTGAGCGTTCGCCAGACGCCGGTGAGGTTGATCCCTATCACGTCGTTCCACTCGTCGTCGGTCAGCTCCCACGTCTTCGCGTGGGAGGTGATACCGGCATTCGCGCACACGATGTGAATCCCACCGAACTGCGCGACCGCGTCGGCGACGACCTGGTTCAAACCGGCCTGATCACGGACGTCGACCTGCCGGGCAAGGCACGCTTGACCGGTGTGCTCGACCAGTCGCTTCGTCTCGTTCAAGTCGTCGAGGGTTGCCATCGGGTACGCCACCGTCGCGACGTCGGTGCACGAGTCGATCGCGACGATGGTCGCGCCCTCCTGAGCGAGGCGGACCGCATGTGAGCGCCCCTGACCCCGGCCGGCACCCGTTATGAACGCAACCTTGCCTGCCACGCGCATCGGCGATCCTCGCTTCTTCGCGATAGGTACGGAGTGCTGGCTCACGGATCGGAGTGCAGCGTTGCACTTCTGCGTCCGATCCGTAAGCCCGCGTCGCACTCCGCTCAGCCGTCACGTCCCGTCTCGTGGCGGAGTCGACCGATCTCGTCGCTCGCCTCGGCCTTGGTGAGGGTTTCCGGTTCCTGCTTCCCGGCTTCCTGGGCGAGGGTGTGCAGATACGAGGCCTGCGGGCCGGTCATCGGTTCGTCACCGGTCACCCACTCGTCCGTCGGGCGCTCCGGCCGCGTGGTGACCTGGGGCTTGTCCGCCATGATTGCTCCTTCGCGTTACGTCCATCTGAATGGATCGAACATACGTTCGATATCCGGTATGCCCCCGGCACGGCAGCGCAAACCCAACGGCCGGTCTAGAGGAGTCGCTCGGTCGCTGGATCGGTTCCGCCGGCGAAGAATGCGGCGAGTACGGAATCGAACACCGCTTCGGTCGGTGCCGCGGCCGAGAACAAGGTCATCGAGGATCGCAACTTCGCCGCGTCGATCACGCCGAAGACCTCCTCTGCCGTGCGCCCGGAGACGCCCGCAACTGCTCGAGCGCACTCGAGCAGGCGCGGGCCGAGCACGGGGTCGGCGAGGTACGCCTGCGCCTCCTCTAGTCCGGAGATCGCGTACCGGCGGGACGTCTCGCTGGACCCGAGGCCGGCGATCTGCGGGAATACGAACCACATCCAGTGCGACACCTTGCGTCCCGCGCGCACCTCCGCGAGAGCCCGGTCGTACGTGCCACCGCTGTCCTGCGCGTCGACGAAACGGCCCAGGTCGTACGGATCCTCGCCCACCATCCTGCCCGCTACCCGAGCCGGCCCCGGCACAGCTGCAGGACGGCTAGCGCGATGTCGGCGCCGGGATCGCCGAGCTCGTCGACGTACCGTGCGATCACCTCGTTCTCCCGGCCGTGCTGGATGCCGGGTTCACCCGACTGCCGCCGCAACGCCTGGACCTGCTTGGAGACGGCGATGCGCTGTCGCAACAGCGCCCGGATGCCGGCGTCCAAAGCGTCGAGCTCCGCACGGCCGGAGAGCACGTCGGCGATCGGCGCGGATCTCGGGTTGACGACCATCAGCCGAGTACGAGGACGTCGAGCAGGTGCCTCGCGGCCGCGCCACCGTCGGACAGCGCGATCTGCACCGCGGCCGGTACGTCCAGCTCCTCGAGGAGCGCCCGCTGCACGTTGTCGGCGTCGCCGCCGGTCTTCCCCGCAGCCGTGTAGAGGCCGGCGAGCAACTCCTCGGCCTCGTCCAGCAGCGCTGCGTCGTACTCCCAACTCTCTGTCCACGCCCGATTCAGGCAGATGATGCGCACCACAGCGGCGGAATGACTTCGAAGCAGCTCGTCGACGAGCACCAGGTTGCCGCCGGACTTCGACATCTTCGCCCCGCCGATCCGTACCGTTCCGGCCCGCAGCCAAGCCCGGGCGAACGGCCGGACACCCGTCGCGGACTCGGCGAGCACCGTCTCGCACGCGTGGTGGGGGTACGCGAGATCGGCACCGCCGGTGTGCAGGTCCACGCCACCGCCGAAGGTCCCGAGCACCATCGCCGCACACTCGGCGTGCCAGCCCGGGCGCCCAGGCCCCCACGGACTCGGCCAGGAGACGTCGTTCGCCGCAGTTCGTCGCCAGATGGCGACGTCAAGGGCGTCCTGCTTACGGTCATCGTCCGGGGTGTCGCCGTATTCGGCGGCGAGGTGCAACGCGTCCTCCCGCGCCATCCCGGCCGCCGCTGCCGAGGTGCGTGCGAACACCGAGCCATCCACCTCGTACGCGAAGTCCTGCGCCAGCAGTGCCTGGCCGAGTTCCACCACGCGGTCTACGCTTTGCCGTGCGGAGGGCTCGAAATTCGGTGGGCGAACGCTCAGTGCCGTCATCGTTCGATCGAAAGAGAACTTCTGCACGGCGGCGAGCTGGTCGTAGTGCTCTCCGCGCCGGCCGGCTTCGGCGAACAGAGCCTCGTCGATGTCGGTCACGTTCCGCGCGAGCACCGTCGGGGTGCCCTCCCCCGCGAGAACCCGGACCGCCACATCGGTCCACAGGTACGTCGCGGCATGGCCCAGATGCGTCACGTCGTACGGCGTGATCCCGCACGAATACGCTCGCAACGGCCCCACGACATGAAGCGCAGTTCCGCCGATGACGAGCGGGCGAGGAGGTCGTTGGGGGTGGAGGCGCGGCACGTGTTCATCCTGCCAGCGACGGCTCGTGAGACGAAAGAGTGTCCCGAGATGCGCACGCGGCCGAGACATTGGGCCATCAGGTGGGCTACCGTCACCTGGTCGCACGATCCCCGTACCGCTTTCGGCGGTCAATCGGGCGACACCGCCGAACCGGAGCGAGCGCGTAGCGCGCGGTCCGGACCGGGGATCCAGGTCCTCGAAGTGGGGTGAATCGGCTCGTCGCCGGGGGGTGCGAGCCGTAGGGCGCTTCCAGCCCGAACCCGTCAGCTAACTCGGTAGGCGGACGACGGAAGGGGATATCGCCTCCTTATGGCGACGCTCAGCCATGGGTCCCGAATCCGCCGGACCCTGCGCACATTCCTCGTTGCCATGGTCGCGGCGACTCCACTCCTGTTCTTGCCGTCGGCGAGCAGGGCCGCGCCGCCACTGACCATCGAGCAGGCGAAAGCGCAGCTCGCGGCGCTCGAGGACAAGCAGGCGGTGGCCGTCGAATCCTTCGATGCAGGGCAGATCACGCTGGCGACGGCTCAACGGAGCGCAGCAACCGCCCAAACAAGTGTGACGCGGCAGCAGGCGAAGGTCGCCGCAGCGCAGCAGCGGCTGTCGGGTCTGGCGCGGATGGCCTACATGGGCGGTGGTATCGATCCGGTGACCGGTCTGCTCGCCGGTCAAGGCTCCTCCGACGTGGTCGAGCGCGTCGGGAATCTCGATCAAATCGCTCGCGCCCGAAGCACGCAGTCCCTTGAGCTGCGCGCACAAGAGGCGGATCTCATCGGTCTGCAGCGCGTACAACACGACAAGCTGCAGGCCGCGCAGGACGCTCAGCGCAAGCTCGACGAGGACCGGACGTCGGTGACAAAGCTTGTCTCGGCGCAACAGAGCGTGCTCGACCACCTTCAGGACCAGGCGCGGAAGGCCCTTCTCGCCGAGCAGGCGAAGGAGCGCGCGGCTGCAGCAGCCGCCGCAGCGCAGGCCGCTGCCGAGGCCGAAGCCGCGATACATGCCGCAGCGGCAGCCCCCACCGCGACGGCTTTGAACACGGTCGCCGGGGGAGCCGCTCCGGTGGCGGGCCCTTCGACACAGACGATCGTGGCGCCGGTCGGCCCGTCGAGCGTGGCCGCCACGGTTCTTGCGGCCGCCTTCTCCCAGCGCGGCAAGCCGTACCAGTGGGGCGGCTCGGGTCCGAACACGTACGACTGCTCGGGTCTGGTGATGTGGGCCTTCGCGCATGCGGGAATCTCGATGCCGCACAGCGCCGGCGCTCAGTACGGCTACGGCACCCACGTGTCGCTCTCCCAGCTCCAACCCGGCGACATCGTCTTCTTCGACGAGGGCGGGATCATCGGCCATGACGGCATCTACGTCGGCGGCGGGATGATGATCGACGCGAACCACACCGGCGGCTGGGTCGACGTCCGGGTCATGGGCTACTACTCGGGCTTCATCGGCGGCACCCGCCTCTGAGTCCGCTCCCGGGCCATTCGAGACCTCGCTGGTGCCGCGATAGGCTGTTTCGGCACTCGCACTCGTAGCTCAACGGATAGAGCATCTGACTACGGATCAGAAGGTTGGGGGTTCGAATCCCTCCGAGTGCACCTCGGCGAGAAGTCCAGACAAGACGCGGTCAGGCCTCCGGGCCAGCGCCGCCCTATCGGGCGAATGTGCCCACAGCTGTAGAGCCATCCGGGTGACATCCCCAGCTCTTCGCGCTCTCCACCACTTTGAGGTCGCCACACTCGCTCCAGTGACCTCGGGAGGGCAAGTGGAGCAGGGGCCAAGCAGCGATGCGACCCACGACAACGATTCGAGAGCGATTCACGATGTAGGCACCGCCCGGGATGGGGTTAGGCCGAAGGCCGTCCGTTACGTGACACTTTCGAATCGGACCGAGCCCTTCCTGTTGGCGCGCGTGCGCTGGCCGGACATTCATCAGGCGATCAGCCCAGTGCGGCCCGATTGGCAAGACGACCCGGGGCTGTTCGATCTGCCCTACTCGCCCGCCAGCACGACGATCACGTTCGAGCAGGCCTCCGAGCTCGCCGCCGCGTGGGGCGCGCGACTGCCCTCCGAGGAAGAAAATGCTGCCGGCCCGCAACTGATTCGCCGGATGCCGTCAGACTGGTCGTACTTGTCCACAGCCGAACGGCGTGCCTGGTCGATCGAGGCTGGCAAGTCCGACTTTCCGGTTGCGATGCCCGTGGCGACAGAACTCCCGGTGGCCATGGCGGGCTCGAGGTCCACGCGGCGCCGTTGGGGTCGGCGACGTCCTTCCATGGTCATCGACCTGACGGACCCGGTTCGCACTACCGCTGAACAAAAGACACGTCGTCGGCGTCCGCGCCGGGGGAAACCGGTGGGGGACGGCGTAACGGTGGAGACGCTGGTCCTGGATCTCGCCGAGCCAGTGGGCGGCGCGACCGGGGATCTCGCATGACCCTCCAAGAACCCCTCTCGGAACGAGAAGCGTTCCGGTCGGTGACCTTGCGGAACGATGTCGCCATTGTCGAGCCGCACGTCGCGCAGGTCGGGAAGCAGCCGCAAGCGCTCGGTGCTCCGGCTCGTGCGCGCAAACCGGATTACCGGCTACGCGGGCTCGACCTCCAGGCTCAGGCACTCGCCGATACACAACCGCGCCCGAAGCGCAAAGCGCATCCGAGTCGTCGCCGAAGGCGGCGCCGACTAGCGGTGCAATGGATCATTGTTCTGGCGCTCGTGGCTACGACGACGGTCTTTCTCCGCACCTCCGTCATTCGGCCGTACACGGTGCGGTCGACGTCGATGGTGCCGACCATCCCGCCAGGTACCGGGGTGCTGGTCGTGCGGCCGCGTCTGTTCACCGGACACATCAAAGCTGGCGACATCGTCGTGCTCCACCGCCCGGCAGGGCTCACCTGCAGCATTGGGGGCGACACCTCGCACGATCTCGTGAAGCGGGTGATCGGCCTGCCGGGTCAGACGATCTGGTCGGCCGGAACGCAGGTCTACATCGACGGTAAGCCGCTCAACGAGCCGGGCTGGTACAACGCCCCGTTCGGGGAGGTCGGGCCGACCGAGATCGTGCCCACCACGATTCCCGCTGGCAGCTACTTCGTGATGGGCGACAACCGCACGGACACGTGCGACTCGCGTGTGTTCGGCCCGATTGCCGGGTCGACGCTCGTCGGCCGGGTCGTGACAACGACAACCCGCGCCGGCCACCCCTTCGTGCACGTTCTTTAAGGCAGAAAGTTGTCCGATGCTGCATAGCCTCAAGCTCTACGACCTGTTCATCCTGAGTTTCGTCCAGCTGGTCGTCTCGACGGTGCTCGTCTTGAGCCCGGCGCGCGCCCTGGACACGCGCCTTCGCTGGACGGGTTCGCGATTCACCGAGGTCGCGCTCGGGACCGTCGGGGCCGCCGCGGTCGCGGCGATTTCGGTGTTCTTGACCGTGGTCGCCTGGGGCTTGGACCTCGCAGGTGTCGAAGCGGCCGCGTACCTGTTGGTGATCTTCTCGGTCGTGGTAATCATCATGCGACCGGATTGCAGCGTGGTCGGCAAGATCTTCTACGCCTCGTACGCCGCTGCCGGTTTCTCCTTTCTCGGTTTCGCTGCGCTGGTGGCGGCGAACTCGACCCGCTCGATCGCGGAAACACTGACGGCATCGCTGCTCATCCTGCTCGACCTCGGCGCATTTCTGGTCTGGAACTCGAACATCAACTACGTCAGCGACGTGATGTCACGAACCCGCCGCTCGAGGCCGTTCCCGCGGGCCGATCCGACTTATCAACCGTTTGTGTCGATTCACATTCCCGCGTACAACGAGCCGCCCGACATCTTGATCGCGACGATCAAATCGGTTGAGGCAATGGATTATCCGAACTTCGAAATCGTGGTGCTCGACAACAACACTTCGGACCCCGCGGTCTGGGGCCCGGTCGAGGCGTACTGCCGCGACCGGCCGCGCGTGCGCTTCGTGCACGTAGCGCCGTGGCCGGGCTACAAGGCCGGGGCTTGCAATTTGGCGCTGCGGGAATACACCGATCCGCGGGCCGAGATCATCGGGATGATCGACGCGGACGACATCGTGAAGCCCTACTACCTCAGTGAGACCGCGTCGTACTTCTGCGACGAACGGGTCGGATTCCTGCAGACATGCGAAGGCAACCGGGACTACGAGGGCAGCGCCTACTACACCGCGTGCGTAGATTCGTACCAAGGCTTCTATCTCGCCGTCATGTCCTCGCGCAATGAGCGCGACACGGTTCCGTTCGTCGGCACGATGGGATTGTTCCGACGGAGCGCGCTCGAAGGTGTGGGCGGCTGGAACGAATGGTGCATCGCGGAGGACACCGAGGCTTCGCTGCGGGTACTGAAGGCCGGCTGGTCAGGCCTCTACATTCCCCGGTGTTTCGGCCGAGGCATGGTCCCACCGACGTTCGGTGGCCTCAATACCCAGCGCCACCGCTGGTGCTTCGGCGCAATGCAGATCCTTCGGCTCCACTGGCGCAGCCTCATGCCCTGGGACCGCTCGCCCGACAACCACATGACACAAGCTCAGCGCCGGGACTACCTGATGGCGTCGCTGGGCTGGTTTCGCGACCTGATGATGCTGGGCTTCGCGCTGTTGTTGCTCGTCGTGACCGGTCTGTTGGTATCGGGCTCGGACTTCGCACTGATGCCGCTCGGCGGTGACACATCGCTCCTGCCGATGTCGCTCATCATCACGGCCACCATCTGTATGACGTGGACGCTGCGACATTGGACGACAATCTCGTGGCGCCGGGCGGGAATGGCACTTGTGATCAGCCTTTCGGCGAGTTGGATCACGGCGCTTGCCTGCATTCAGGGCCTCACCCACCGCGAGGGGGTGTTCCTACGCACGTCCAAGACCGGGACAACCCGTCGCCGACTTCGGACCGCCCTGAGGCTGACCAGGGTAGAAACACTGCTGGCCGTTGCACTTTTCACCTCGGTCAGCCTCTTGATCGCCCTACATCATCGGCCGCTGCTGCTTCTCGCCATCATCTCTATTCAAGGTCTTGTATACTTGTGCGCGCCGATCTCCGCGTTGTGGAACATGCGCGCGCAACGCGTGCCGGCCGAAGAATATCGCGCCCGCTACGCGGCGCGGCAGTTACGGAACTCGCGCCGGATCGCGCCCAACTTCGCCACGATCGGCTTCGCCGGCGCCGTGGTGGCCGCTGTGGTGATCGGGCTCGGCATCGCCGTCTTCAGCGCTCCGGCCAAGCTGGCTCCCGTGCATGCCGTGACACTCGGCCCGGTCACCAGCACCGTCAGCACACCAGGTCCTGCACCGGTGGCTCAACGACGCTGAGCCCCGGCCATCCTCAGCACTGCGCGGCTGGAACTGTTGTCCTGACCTGAAGGCAATACGAGCTCAGGTCCAGCGAGAAGTTCGTCGAACCATTGCCGTAGGGGTTTGCGTCCCGCGGGCCGTATTCGATACCGAACGCGATGGTGTCGAGCCAGTACGTGCTCGCGAAAGGTGCCCAACCGTAATTACTGTGGAGCACAGTGCCGACCGCACCGAGCGCGGCGCTGAGATCCACCGCCGTATCTCCTTGTTCGGTCGGATCGTCGGGGACGAGCCACACCGTACCTCCCCACGGCGCTGTGTGCCCTCCGCCGTAGACGTTGTTCACGTAGACGGACCAGGACTGATCGCCGGACAACGTGCCGTTCACCTCGAACGGGATCGTCGTCGTGCCTACCTTCAGGCTGTCCGGTAGGAGCGCCTCTGCGCCGTATCCGGTCCAGACCATCACTTCGATCGTTCCGTCTGTCTGACAGGGAGTTTTTGTAGCCGATGCACTGAGCCACAAGTCGTACGCCACATCATGGGTCACCTGGGACGCTTGCGCGATGTACGTGGCGCGACCGATCAGATCGGCGGGGATCGAGTCGACACGAGCGGGAAGCGTGAGCTCAGGTGACTGCGGTGGCGCGGTTTGCGCATGACACTCGTCGATTCCGTACAGGACGCTCGGATAGCCTCGTACCCACGTATTCGCCTCACGCGCAATGCACATCGTCGCCGTGCACGGTGGCGCAGTCGTGAAGTTCGCGTTGAGCGACAGGCTGCCCGACGGGCTGACCTTCATCTGAACCGATTCGCTACCCGGCTGCCCACCACCAAGATTCCACTCGTTGCCGGCCAGTTGAGAAACACCGAGTTCGGGACCCGCGGTCTCGCATCCGGTGGCCTTCTGCGGACCGTTGGGGCAGGCCGCGGTCCAGCTCCAGCTCCGTCCCTTGGCATCGTCCGCCGGCAGGATCGAGATCGTGCCGGCCGGCTTCGTAGACTGACCGCAGGCAGCAAGCGTCGAGGAGAAACAGGCAAAAACAGTGGCGGCAACAATGAGGTGGCCACGCACTCGGAAATGATATCGAGGATGATTACGGCGCGCTGTGGAAGATCGGATTTCGCCGGCGGTCAGACAGTGAGATGTCTGAGAAATGCGTCGGGCCGTTCAAGGAAGGCCTTCCAGTTTTCGACAACATCAAGGTCGCGCCAATCACGCTCGATGAGACCGTCGGCGCCGACTTCGAGGATCCTCGCTCCGGGGGTCGCGGCCACTATCGGGCTGTGGGTGGCGACCACGGCCTGCGAGACGGTGCTGGTGGCAAGTCTGGCCAACAGGGCTGCCAAAGCGAGGCACGCGGTGAACGACAGCGCCGACTCCGGCTCGTCGAGGAGGTAAAACCCCGGGCCGTCGACACGGGTGGCGAGGACCTGCAGAAAGGATTCACCGTGGGACATCTCGTGGAAGCCCGGGCCCGCGCGCACGGTACTGGGGTTGTCTTCGAGGTACGTGTAGTACCCGTGCATGGTTTCGGCGCGAAGGAAGAAGCCCCATCGCGACGCGCCTATCCCGCGCAGGAGTTCGAGGGACTGCCACAGCGGCGACTCTGAGGGACGGGTGCTGTGCCGGGCTCCAGTGGAACCGCCCTCGGGCGACAGTCCGTAGCGCTGGGCGATGCCCTCGACGAGCGTCGACTTACCCGAACCGTTCTCACCGACGAGGACGGTGAGCGGACCCAGCTCGAGACCTTCATTCAGGACCTGCCGGACGCACGGAAGCGAACCGGGCCAGACCGACTCATCGATGCTGGCGGTCCGTGACCGATAGACCGCAATCACCGGGAGCTGGGTGGTGATTACCGTCTCCAACGTCCTCCGTAGCTATAGCTAGCTCGCGTCGACATGGCTCAAGGTCTCATGCAAAACCAATTCCCCATCGGTGGCAACGAAGTCCACCTCGGCCTCGTAGGACGGGTAGGCAGTCAGAGCGACGAGGGGGAGTTGTGCGCGCAGAGCAGGATGCGGCGTTCGACGCCGCCTTCGACCGCTTGCGACGGATCGCGTACCGGGCCGCATATCGGCTCCTAGGGAATCCGGCCGACGGCGAAGAAATCGCGGCCGAGACGCTCGAGCGCGCCTACCTGCGGTGGGTCAGGATCGAAGGACACGCCGAGCCGTGGTGTGTCACGGTCGCGACCAACCTCGCACTTGATCGGGCTCGCCGCTCACAGCGAGCGCGATCGCACCAGGGCGGAGTTGTCGGCGAGCAGCAGACCCAAGATCCGCACGTCGAGCTTCGCCTTGATCTGCAGGCCGTCCTTCGGCGGCTGCCTCGCCGTCAGCGGGAGGTCGTGGCGCTTCGCTTCCTCGCGGACTTCAGCGAACGCGACATCGCGGCGGCACTCGGCCTCAGCGCGGGAACTGTCAAGAGCTATACCGCACGTGCGAGGCGAAGTACGGGGTCATGGTCCCGATTTCTCGCGCGCTGAACACAGTCGGGCATCTCGGCAAGAAGTTCCCTCATGGAGACGTCGGCATCGTCACAACGGTTGATCCGCCCGCCGGGGCCTGACGCTTACGACTTCGCCCAGATCGACACCCAGTCGATGAGGACGTGACCTGACACCGAAGGAGCCGGGTTTCCGGTGGCCTCGGTCTGCAGCACCATGTGCATCGGCGTTGTCGGGGACGAAGGCCCGGTGCCGATCAGGGTGTCGTCGAGATAGAAGTTGACGTGGCCGGGGACCCACTCGGTGGTTGCCGTGTGCCAGCCCGTCCACGAAACCCCGGGGAGGTGGTAGGAGCAATTGTCCCGCGGGGCGCCGACGCAGTGGTCGAACATCATGATGCTGCTGTCGAATGCCCCTTCGGCGAAGTCGATCTCGCCCTCGTTCCAGTTGTTCGAATCCGGCCAGAGCAGGAATGCGGCCGCGTAGCCGGGCATCGAGTCGGCGCGAAAGCGGACTGAGTAACGGCCGTAGGTCTGGCTCGGGTTGCTGTGCCCGATGGCGCCGGTGAGCGCGTGCCCGCCCGCAGTGTGCAGCCACATGTCGAGCACACCATCGTGTACGGAGAGCGTCTTCGCGGCGTCGTACACGCCGCTCCCGGTGTTGTCCGGAAAGTTGTAGTCCCACCATTTCGATGCGTACGAGGAGTCCTCGAAGCCTCCGAGCGGGACGGCGGTGGAGAAGTCCTCGGCGAAGACCTGGGTCCAGCCCGGCAGGTTGCCCACCGGCATCGCGCTCCCCGAGGACGCGTTCACGCCCGGCGCGGCATGGGCCGCCCAGGCGCTCGGGAGCCGCATCCGCACGTGGTCGGCACGCGCGCTCGCCTTCGAGGTGCGCGCGGAGTTGGGTGCCGACGCCGCAGCGATTCCCGCGAACGCCAGGCTGAGCACGACAACCACTGCCCCGATTGACAGCT
>CAXTUZ010000003.1:0-9426 GCA_964247525.1 uncultured bacterium | reverse complement strand
GTGTTTCGGCGCCCGCAACCGAACCCAGGAGACTGCGTTCGAGTGACAACTCCGAGTTTCGGCCTAACGGCGAACCTTGCGACCTTGGCGCGGACTCCGTGGGCGGGAGTCCAGTGTCGTGCCGTCAGGCGCGGCGAGCGCTCAATCTGGTCGCGCCGAACGCCAAGGCCATGGCGATTCCGTCCTCAACGAGAGCACCGGGAAGAGGGCCGTACCTCTTGTTCAACATCCGGCGCAGCATCAGTCCGCCGAAGGTCGCGCCCGCCGCGGCACCCGCCCCGATGAGCGCCGACGACGCGACCTGCGGGACGTTGCGCGGGGACAGCCGTGGCCCGAGCAGCGGGCCGCAGAGGCCGCCGAGCACCAGCCTCCCGATGAGCCCGGGGCGCTCCGTACGATTCGGCGTCGACGGGAGCTTGTCGATGACCAGTTCGCCCGCCGCCAGCAACAGCGTCGCCTTGCCCGCTCGTCCGCGCGCGGGCCGGGGCAGCTGACGTTGGGCAGTGGTGGCGAGCACCGCGGCCAGCGCGAGTTGAGAGCGAAGTCCGGTGGCCGTACCGGCGAGCACCGATCGTGCCAAGGCGGTCCGGCTATTCAACGGCATGTCCGCGATCGTATGCGCGACACACTCAGGTGGCATGACCTCACGGAATGCGCTGGCGTTTCGCCTTGAGTTCGGCCTCGTAGACGTGCCGCCTTCCGGCGGTGAGTTCGTCGCGAATATGTGCTTCCGCCGCGCGCCACCGGGCGTAGAAGCCGGCGTCGAATTCCTCGACGATCTGAAAGGTCCAGCGACCGGCGAGTGTGTCGATGCCGACCAGCTCGCGGCTCAGCCCGGCAGCGAGCTCGGGACGGCCCGCCTTCTCCAATGCGTCGATGACGTCGTCCAGCGATCCGTCGGCTCCGCCTATCAGCTGATGCGCGTCGTACAGGGCACCCCGCGCTCGTTCGATCCGTTCGAAGGCCTCGGACATCAAGCCCGCCGCGCGCACGGCTTCATCGGAAACGCCTGCCGGACGGTCATGCTCACCCATCGTTCGAATACTGGCATCGACCGAGCCGAGCCGCCGATCGGCTGCGTCAGTTCGGCTGCCGGCGGATGAACTCCGCCATCCCCGGCACCGTGTAGGCGATGCGGCCGTGTTCCGGCGCGTAGACCAAGCCCTTGTGGATGAGCTTCGCCCGCGCCGGGCCCAGCTGGGAGAGGCGGCGATCGAGCCTGGCGGCGACGTCCGTACTACTGCTCGGGTCTCCGCCGTCCTCCGCCATGGCCTTCAGGTACGAACGCTCCGCCGGCGTCGCCCGATCCCACCGCGAACGGAAGAAGCCGCTGTCGAGGACACGCATGCCGGCTTCAAAACCGACCCGGGCGTCGTCGCCGCGGATCGTCGTGCCTTGCGCCGCGATCCAGGCCTGCTGTCCGAACTCCTGCAAGAAGTACGGATAGCCTCCCGCCCGCTCCACGAGGTAGTCGACGGCCGCCGGCTCCCACTGCGTCGATTCGGTCGCCGCGGGCGCGCGCAGCGCCTCCCAGGACGCCTCCGTGGTGAGCGGACCGATGCTCGTGTACGTGAAGAGACGCTCCGCGTAGGACCGCGCTTCGACCAGCGTTCTCGGCAAGCTCGGCAAACCCGCGCCGGCCACGAAGAACGGCAGTCCGCGCTGCCCGCTGTGGTGAGCGGCCGCGCATACCGCCGTAATATCCTCGGGCGAGAGATCCTGCATCTCGTCGATGAGCAGCGCGACGCCGATTCGCCGCTCCTGGGCCGCGGCCGCGAGATCGACGACGAGTTCGGGAAAGTCGATCTCGACGGTGCCCGAGCCGGCACGGCCGGTGGCGGGGGCGGTTCCGACTCCGAGGCTGACCCGCCCGGACGGGTCCACGGAGAGGGAGAACGACGTGAGTGTCGACAATGCTGCCTTCCACGCGGCGCTCGGACGCCGTCCACGCGCGGCCCGGAGCACGGGCGCGAGTTCGCGTGCGACCGACACCGTGAAGCTTTCGGCGTGCACGCCGGCCTCGACCTGAACGACCCACCAGGCGCGGGCACGGGCCCGATCGGCGAACTCGGCGAGGAGCACTGTCTTGCCGACGCCACGGAGGCCGTACAGCGCGATACCGCGATCGCTACGGCCTTGCTCGCCGCGATGGAGGATGCTCGCCCAGAGGTCGAGTTCGGCGTCTCGGCCCGCGAGCGCGTGCGGGCGGATGCCGGCGCCCGGAGAGTAGGGATTGCGCGCGCGGTCCATCGCTGGACTATAACGAAGTGTAAAAGCGTATATTGCGATGCTATATTAGCGATTTTTGGTCGGATCCAGACGTGGAGAGACTGCTGGTCATGCCCGAGATGTTGCCAGCCGTCGAGCCGATTCCCTCGGCCACTGTCGTCCTGCTCCGGGACGGCGACGACGGGATCGAGACCTTTCTCACCCAACGCGCCGCCAGGCTGTCCTTCAGCGGCTTCTGGGTCTTCCCCGGCGGCCAGGTAGATCCGGGCGACGCCAAGGACTTCCAGGGCGGGGACGAGGAGATCGCGATCGCACGGCGGGCCGCGGTCCGGGAAACGTTCGAGGAGGTCGGCATCGTCCTGCGCGAGGACGCGCTCGTACCGCTCTCGTGGTGGGTCACACCCGACGGAGCTGCCCGCAGGTACGCCACCTGGATGTTCCTCGCCGAACTCGACGATCCGGCCGACAAGTTCGTCGTCGACGCGAACGAGATCAGCGCGCACGCCTGGATGACCCCCGCGGACGTTCTCCGTGGCCAGCGCGCCGGCGAGATCAACCTCGCGCCACCGACCTGGGTCACGCTCTGGCATCTACATCGCGCCCGCACGACCGCACAGGCACTGTCGTACGCGGCGGAGCGCGTTCCCGAGCGCCTGTACGGCCGTCCCGTCACCACCGAAACGGGGATCGTGCTGCTCGAACCGGGCGACGCCGGTTACGAGACCTGGGACGTGACCGTCCCAGGTCCCCGTCACCGGCTCATCCTCAACCCGCACTGGGAGTACGAGCGGACGATCGATTAACCCGCCGTGGGCGGGCTCAGGTGACCGTGCCCGACTCCAGCTTCTCGATGTCGGACGCGAACTGCTTCACCGTGGTGCCGATCAGCCAGGCGTACCGCGCCGTCGCCGTTGTCGGCGAGAACGCCAGCACCTGGGCCCCGTGGGTGACGTCGATGGTGCCATCCGGCTCGCGCTGCGGCGGAAGCAGCGGTACGCCGAGCTTCCCGCCGTACGCGTCCACCGTCGCCACGTCCTTGGTCGTCAGCCCGATGAAGGGACGCGGCACACCTGCGTCGAAGTTCGACAACCAGGTGTTCATCACCGCCGGGGTGTCCCGATCTGGATCGCTCGTCACGAAGACGACCTGCACGTTCTTGCTCACGTCAGCGGGCAGCGACCGCAGCGCGGCGCCCAGGTCGGCCATGGTCGTCGGGCACTCGTCCGGGCAGTGCGTATATCCGAAGAAGACGAGGGTGAGGGACCCTTTTGCCTCCTGCGCCAGGTCAAAGGTCTTGTTGCTGGTGCTGGTGAACGTGCCGGCAGGCAATGACAGCGGCTGGGACAGTTGCGCCGCGCTCACCCCGCCGCTCTTCCCGCCGCCGCACGCGGCGAGCCCAAGCATCACCGCGAGCGGAACAGCCACCGAGGCGCTCAGCAAACGCGCACGCCGAATAGGTATCACAGTCATCGAAAAAACCCCTTTACCGCGAAGAATGTGGGTGGACTAGGAAAGCCGCGGCAGGGGCGGGCCGCGCACTCCGATCGGTCCGATTGCTCTGTCCTGCAGTGCTTGTGCGGCCGCCGACCAGGCCGCGAGCCGGCGCACGGCAGAATGCCTGCGCACTGTCACCGGCATGCGCAGGCACCGCACGAACCGGCGGAGTGTACGGAGCAGCGGCCACAGGCCGGCGGCCAGCCGGTCCGCCCGGTGCATCCAGAGGCCGGTAAGCGCGGCGGCCACGGCGTGTCCCGCGAGCATCACGAGTGCGTCGCGATGGGTGGAATGCATGGCGAAGGAGGGCCCGCTGGCGGTCAGGCCGGTCGGGCCGGCATGCGAGCGGCACAGCACGAGATCGAGTGACACCGCCCGGCCCCGGGTCAGGTCGAGCGCAAAGCCCACGTGGGCGCCGAGTTGGGTCACGACCATCGCAGCGGCAACAGGCAGTGCCCGGCGACACGACACCAGCGCCCGCCCAGCCGCGAGCAGGACCACGGCAGTGGCCGCCAGGATCGGCAGCCGGGGCAGTGCGTCACCACCCAGCCGGTGGGCGACCATCGCCAGCCCGAGCGAGACCGCAGCGAATCCGGCCGCGCGACTCCACCGGCCGCGCCGGGTCATCGCCCGGTCATGCGCCGTCACCGCCGGGTCACCGCCCGAGGGTAACAACCTACGATCGCCTCATGCTCGCCGTAACCGCCTCGTCCCAGTCAGATACCGAGCCGCTGACCGGCCTCACCGTCGGCGACCGGCCCGCCCCCGATGTGCCGCAGGGATGGACCACCGTCACGCTGCGGGCCGGAGCGCTCAACCACCACGACCTGTGGTCGCTGCGCGGAGTGGGGCTGCCGGCGGATCGACTGCCGATGATCCTCGGGTGCGACGGAGCCGGTGTCGACGCCCACGGCAATGACGTCGTCGTGCACGCCGTCATCGCCGACGCGGACCGCTTCGCCGATGAGACGCTCGACCCGAAGCGGACGTTGCTGTCGGAGTTGCACGACGGGACTCTCGCGGAGCAGGTCGCCGTACCGGTAGGGAACCTTGTGCCCAAGCCCGCGGGCCTGTCCTTCGCCGAGGCCGCGTGCCTGCCGACCGCGTATCTGACGGCGTACCGGATGCTGTTCACCAAAGCCGATCTCGGCGACCGCGGATCCGTGCTCGTCCAGGGTGCCGGCGGCGGGGTGGCGACGGCCGCGGTGCTGCTCGCGAAAGCGGCCGGCCACACGGTGTTCGTCACCTCGCGAGACGCCGGCAAGCGTGAGCGGGTGCTCGCCCTCGGCGCCGACGTCGCCGTGGAGACCGGTGCTCGCCTTCCCGATCGGGTGGACGCCGTCCTTGAGACGGTCGGGGCGGCGACCTGGGGACACTCGCTGAAATCACTGCGCCCCGGGGGCACCGTCGTCGTGTCGGGGGCGACCAGCGGACCGAACCCACCCGCGGATCTCAACCGGATGTTCTTCCTGCAACTCAACGTGAGAGGCTCCATGATGGGCACTCGCGCGGAGCTCGAAGGACTGATCGCGCTGTTGGACCGGACGGGGACCAAACCCCTCATCGACAGCGAGCGCCCGCTCGCCGAGGCGGCCGATGCTTTCGCGGCGCTCGCATCAGGCGAGACCTTCGGCAAGCTGGTGCTCACGATCTGAGGGCCCGCGTGTCGGTGTTCCGGCCGGCTCGCGCGACGATCTCGGAACGCACGTGGCGGCCACGAGCAGGGCGAAACCGATCGCGAATCCGGTCCCCACGGCGTACCACCCCAGCGGCGGGCTCCACTGGGCGTGAGTCCAGAAAATACGAGGTCCGTCGGTGCCCACCGCGTACCGGCGAGCGTTGGTCCACCACGCGTCCACGCCCAGGACCGCCATCGCTCCGCCCGACAGCGCAAGGACCAACCAACGGCACAATCGTGACGCCGCGAGCACCGCGGAGTCGTCGAGGGAAGCGCCCGCGACCATCAACACACCCATCGCCGCAGCAAGCGTGTAACGGCTCTGCCCACCGAATCCCGAGACCGCCTCCACGGCCGCGAAGCCGACCGTCACGGCGATCCAGCCGGCAACGCCGAGGACGACCGCCGCCCGCTGGCGCGGCGCCCCGACGATCAGGACCGGCACCAGCAATGCGCCCCATCCGATGCAGCCGAGCGCCCAGGCGTGGTGCGCGAGCGCGGTGTCGAGCCATCCGAAGTTCGTGAAAAGGCCCTCGACGAGCCCTGGCAACTGCCGCGACGCGCCCCGCGCCTTGTGCGCGACATCCACTGCGGAGCCGCCGGTCGGGACGTAGAGCACAGCCCAGACGATCCCGATCCCCGCTCCGGTGATCGGCGCGACGGCTACACCCCAGTGGCGTCTGAGCACCTCGCGCAGCGAGGAACGCGGCAACGCGCCGCCCGGAACCCAGAGCGCGACGAGCAGGACATCGAGGACCAGGAACGACGGACCGAGGCTCTTCGCCAATCCGAGCACGACTCCCGCCACCCCGATCCACGAGGCGGTCAGCACACTTCGATCACCGCGCCGCCTGGCGAGCGCGGCGGCGGTGAAGCACACCGAGGCGGCGACCTCGATCCCGTTCGTCGAGAGCGACGTCGCGGTGAAGAAGGTGAGCGGGCCGAGCGCGGCGAACCAGGCGAGCCGTGAGCCCCACCCGCGCAACCTTGACCACGCACCCATGAGCAGGATCAGCGAGATCGCCGCCGCGGCGGCCCGCCCGCCGTACATCGCGTCGATCGGATCGGAGGCGGCCTCGGCGCCCAGGCCCAGTGGCACATAGAGGAACGGCGGATACACCCCGACGTACGTCAGGGTCCGCGTCGTGGGCGAACGAATCACGAAGGGGCGGCAGCTCGCGCCGTGGGCCGGCTTGAACGCGTAACACGGGCCGGCCGGGATGATCGACAGATCGTGGGGGAGCAGGAATGCACGCCTCGTCTTGCGCTGGAGACGTTCCTCCGGATTCTGCGACGGCGCGAGCTGGGGAATCGCGCTGCCCCGCCATTGGCCTTGCGCGGCGCTGATGGCGCGAATGTAGTGGGCGGCCTCGTCCGGTGCCGCTCCGGGCGGATCGGCGAGCAGCCAGCCGCCCAGGCACAGGGCGAGTCCTATCAGCGCCGCCGCGCCGCGCCACCGCAGCCGTTCAACCCGTACGCCTGCGAGCACGGGGCAGCTTCGCACGACAACCGGGCCGGAGGTGGCCGCCTAGACTGAACACGCCGTACACGGTCATCCCGATCGGGCCCCGGTACGGGACACGTCGTTCCCGAGGCGCCGTTCGCTCCGCGGCATCCTGACACCGAACACTGCACGAGAGGCTTACATGAGCATTCACAACAGCGGCACCTTCGCACTCGGCGGCGACCTCGAGATCTATCGCCTCGGCTACGGCGCGATGCGAATCACCGGGAAGGGCGTCTGGGGTCCGCCCGCCGACACCGACGAGGCGATAAAGGTGTTGCGGCGGGTACGTGAACTGGGTATCACCTTCATCGACACCGCTGACTCCTACGGCCCGTACGTCTCCGAAGACCTGATCCACGAGGCGCTGCACGACGGTTCGGGGTACGGCGACATCGTTGTCGCGACCAAAGGCGGCCTCACCCGAGCCGCGGCGAACGCGTGGGCACCGGTCGGCCGTCCGGAATACCTGCGCCAGTGCGTGGAGATGTCGCGGCGCCGGCTCGGGCTCGAGCAGATCCCGCTGTGGCAGCTCCATCGGATCGACAACAAGGTGCCGCGCGAAGAGCAATTCGGCGCGATCAAGGACTTCGTCGACGAGGGGCTCGTCAAGCATCTCGGCTTGTCCGAGGTCAGCGTCGACGACATCAAGGCCGCGCAACAAGCCGGCCTCGCAGTCGTGAGCGTGCAGAACGAGTACAACCTGGTGACTCGAAAGTCCGAGGACGTGCTGGACTACTGCGAACAGGAGGGCATCGCGTTCATCCCGTGGTTCCCGGTGGCCGCGGGTGACCTCGCCAAGCCCGGCGGTCCGCTTGACGAGATCCAGAAAGAGCACGACGGCGCCCCCGTCGCGGCTTTGGCGCTGGCGTGGCTCCTGCGCCGCTCGCCGGTGATCCTGCCGATTCCGGGCACCGGTTCGGTCGCGCACCTCGAGGAGAACTCGAGCGCTGCCGATATCGAACTCACCGACGAGCAGTTCCAGCGCCTGTCCGACGCCGCGTGAGCGCGCGACCGCCGCGGGCGCGATGAAAGCGATCACGTTCCCGGGCTCGGGAGGCCCGGAGGTCCTACGCTGGGACAGCGAGGTTCCCGACCCGACCTTCGGCCCCGGCGACGTTCTCATCGACGTGGTGGCGAGCGCGGTCAACCGCGCGGATCTCCTTCAGCGTCAGGGGTTCTACCCACCGCCTCCGGGATCGAGCGAGATCCTGGGCATGGAATGCAGCGGGGTGGTGGCCGCCGTGGGCCAAGAGGTTAGCGGATGGTCGGCGGGCGACGAGGTCTGCGCGTTGCTGACCGGCGGCGGCTATGCCGAGCAGGTGTGCGTACCGGCCGGGCAGTGCATGCCCGTACCGACCGGCGTCGACCTCGTCCGCGCCGCGGCACTGCCCGAAGTTGCGTGCACGGTGCACGCGAACCTCGCCCTCGCGGCCCACCTCCACGCCGGTGAGACGCTGCTCGTCCACGGCGGTTCAAGTGGCATCGGGACATTCGCCATCCAGTACGCAACTGCCTTCGGCGCACGGGTCGCGGTGACCGCGAGCACGGCGACGAAGCTCGCCAGGTGCAACGAACTCGGAGCGCAGATCCTTGTCAACTACCGCGAGCAGGACTTCGTCGCCGAACTCGCCGCAGCTGGCGGTGCTGACGTGATCCTCGACAACATGGGCGCGAAATATCTGGCCCGCAACATCGCGGCACTGCGCCCTGGTGGCCGGCTCGTCGTGATCGGGCTGCAGGGCGGGACGAAGGCTGAGCTGGACCTAAGCGGACTCCTCACCAAACGGGCCTCGGTATACGCGTCCTCCTTGCGGGGCCGGCCCGCCGGCGAGAAGGCCGAGGTCTGCGCCGCGGTCGTTGCCGACGTCTGGCCGTTGATCGCGCAGAAGCGAATCCGACCGGTCATCGACCGCGTACTTCCCCTCGCCGACGCCGCAACCGCGCACCGGCTTGTCGCCGACAGCTCACACATCGGCAAGATCGTGCTCGAGGTTTCCCGTTGATGAGAGAGAAGGATGCGTCGCATGAGTGAACCGCACGTGACCGTGATCGGACCCGATGGGCAACCGGTGGATCCTGCGGTGGCCGCGCAGCTGATGTCGGAGCCGGCCGAGCCAGGCGCAGAGTCACCACTATCGCGGCTGGTGTCCTCTCCGGACAAGGTGATGCGGATCGGCAACATGATCAAGCAGCTACTCGAGGAGGTACGCGCCGCGCCCCTCGACGACGCGGGTCGCCTGCGGCTCAAGGAGATTCAGCAGCGTTCGATCACCGAGCTCGCTGACGGGCTCGCTCCGGAGCTTCAGGAGGAACTCGCTCGCATCACCCTGCCGTTTTCGGACGACTCGACGCCGAGCGACGCCGAACTGCGCATCGCGCAGGCCCAACTGGTGGGATGGCTCGAAGGTGTTTTCCACGGCATTCAAACCACTCTCTTCGCCCAGCAGATGGCCGCACAGGCCCAGCTCCAGCAGATGCGCGGCCGCGCCCTTCCGCGGGGGATGGGTGAGGGAGCGGG
>CAXTUZ010000002.1:31774-46251 GCA_964247525.1 uncultured bacterium | reverse complement strand
TCGACATCATGACGAGACCTGATAACGCGATCAGCACGGCACGGCGAGACACGCCGTGTCATCGGCATTGAGCACCATCCCCTGAAGCGGGAAGCGAGCACGCTCCACGCCAGTGGCAACGAGTGCCGATGTGCTGCCGTCGGTGATTCCCGAAGAGTGACCAAGCGGGGCAGCTCCGAAGTCGCTTGCCGAATTACCGACGCACCTCAGGCGTGTGCCGGCACCCTGCTGATGAGGTCGAGGAGTCCGGGGAAGTGGGCGTCGAGTTCTGCGCCGCGCAGCACCGGGTAACGATAGGTCCCTTCAGTCCTGCACACCGTGACGCCTGCGCCCAACAGCTTCGAAAGGTGGTAGGAGCAGGTCGACGCCGGTAACGAGACTGATTCCGCGATCTCACCAGCCGTGCGTAACTCGCCATCGAGCAGCAGCTTCACGACAGCGAGTCGGCTCTCGTCACTGAGGGCGTCGAACACTTTGGCCAAGCTGGGGAACGGCGCTGGTGTCGATGTCCGACGTCCCCGTGCCATGAGAACCATGCTAGCATTTCGATACTTCCAATACTTTGGAAGGATTACATTACCGGAGGTTGCCCATGTCGAGCGACGAACACATTCAGTACCTTCTCGACCGGATCGAGATACAGGACAAGGTCGCCCTTTACGGACTGGGCCAGGACCTGCACCAGGCGGACAGCGGGGACGGAGATGTCCTTGCTCAGTGGGGCGAGCTCTTCACCCCTGACGCCAAGATCGACGCCACCGACGCCGGGGCCAAGATCTTCGAACTCGGTGAGTACGCCGAGCTGATGCGTGGCGAGAATCTTGTCGGTGGCACCAAAGGATTGGGCTTCTCCTTCACTGCGTGGCAGCACATCGAGGGGCACGCCACGGTGACGATCGACGGCGACACGGCGCACTCTGTCGCTCCCCACATGCACACACACGCGAACCGGGACGGGTCGAGCAACACATTCGCCGTGGGCTACTGGCATGACGACTGGGTCCGTACGCCCGCGGGCTGGAGAATCTCCTACCGTCGTGTGGAGCAGCTTTACTTCCACACTTTTCCCCTCATCGCAAACCCTCAGATGGTTTCGTAAGATCGAGCAACAGCAAAACAACTTTCGTTTAACCATCGTCACGCCGGATTGCGGCGCGCTTCTCGGCTTTGCGCAGCAGCGTCCGCGTCGCGAAATGCGGCCAGACTGACTCAGCGCCTGCCGGAAGCGTTCGCAAAGACCGAGCGGTTGCCATATGGCAAACCCCGAGAACAGCCAACCCGGCGGACACCAGCACTCATCGCCGCATGCTGCCAGTGGGCAGCACGCCCGGCTCTTGGGTCGCCCGCAACACAGCCGCGGACACGCGCTGATGGAACCGGGTCAGTCCTCGGGAAGGTCAGCGAAGGCCCGCTTGACGTCGCCGTACCAACCCAGCGACTTCTTGGGGTGCCGCCAGCGACCCTTCATCGCGTCCCGCGCCTCCTGATGCGTGGCGTCCCCTGTCTTGTCCGCCTCCTTGAGGTGCGCGTCCTGGGCCTTGATCACGTCGTCGGCGGTCTCCCCATGATGCGCAACACCGCACGGTCCCCCAAGCTGGCGGCAGGTCATCGTCTTCATAGCTCCACCTTCCATCCGTTGCTCGTGATCAGCCGCGCCGTTGCTCTCGATCCGTAGCGACTCGCGATAGAACGTCCGGGTGCGCCCGAAACGTTACCGTCCGACGGAAACGGCTATCGCTGCGGCGAGCGTCAGCCCCGGGTCACGTGAGGCGCAAAGGCAGGCCGAAGCGGGGCTAGTCCCCGCCGAGGATGCCACCGAGAGCACCACCGAGCGCCCCGCCGCCAAGGAGCCCGGCGAGACCGGCCCGCTGCGCTCCACCTGCCGCGCCTGCGGCGACACCTCCCGCGACGGCTCCCGCCTCGCCGGTGAAATAGCCGGACTGGATCCCGACCCGGCCCGGACCGGTGAACCGGTTCCACACCAGATTCCCACCGCCGGAGAACAGGCCCGTCTTGAGCCCGAACACCTGCTGCGTGTATCCGACGGTGCTTTCCCGGTAGAGCCACGCTCCAGGTTCCACGTCGATAACCTCGCCGGGCTGCAACACGAATTCCTGAGCGTTGCCGGACGCATGCAGGAACAGCAGGCCGCCGCCGTCCTGCCCGGTGAAACGGTCGACGAAGAATCCCTGCGACCCGAAAAGCATGCTTCCGAAACCGCCGGCACGTTCGAACGTGTAGCCGGTGTTCACCGCGGCGAGAAACGCGTGCTCGCGAGCGAGTAGCTGCTGACCCGCCGCCAGGTGCATGGCGACGAGCTGACCGGGGGTGTCCCGGCTCACCGCAAATTCTCCTCGCCCGCTGGCCTGGGTGAAGAACACGGGCATGCCCGCCAGCACCCGCTTCAAGGATTTTCCCAGGCCGCCGAGTTTCGCGATCTGGATGTCGATCTGCGGCTGCTTCCAGAGCAGCACGTGATGCTCATGCAGCACCGTCGTCTCCCCGGACAGAGACAGGTGCAGAGCGGGGACCAGCTCACCTTCCACCCGAAAACTGAGTCCGGGCCCGGCGCCATCCGGGATGCGGGTGGGCAATGCGATCGGTGAAGCCATGTGTCGATGTCCAATACGGGGTCGGCGCGGCGGTCACTACACGATCCCAGACCGCGACGACCAACGCGTGCAGAACACGCAAGCGGCAAGTTACCGCGTGGCTCCCGGTCTACAACCCTGTTTGAGGAGTGCCGCAATCGTGAGACCGGAGTTCAATCTGTACTGGCCGGGTACAGTGACGACGGCGTGCGCGGCTGTGGGACTCACCCATTGGAGACACGCGGCGTGCGAGTTCGCACCCAGCTTCGTCAGCCGCACGTAACGCGAC
Source organism: uncultured bacterium (assembly GCA_964247525.1). GTDB lineage: Bacteria > Actinomycetota > Actinomycetes > Mycobacteriales > CAJCIY01 > DASYGP01. Next base: position 43,371 of record CAXTUZ010000002.1, on the reverse strand, counting down.
GGGCGGATTCGGAACACGACCGTCGCCGGTTCCGAGACATCGATGACGAGCGAGTCAGGCGTTTCGGTTACGACGCGTGCGGGCTTGTCGACGATCGGCGTCGGATCGTCGACGGCATAGAGCCGCCAGTCCTTGTTGTGCCACACCTCGCGCAGGTACGGCACGCCTCGAAGGACGAGGGTCGCTTCGGATTCGTAGGCCGAATCAGGATTGCTCGGTACCGCGACCGCCGCAACTGCGAGCTGTCGCAGCCAATTCTCGTAGCTCGCAGATGTAAGCGAATGCTGGTAGAAGACCGGATTGTCGGCGGTGTCGGACTGGACCTCCCACCCTCGCGCCAGGTACGTGCTTGACGCCAGCTCCCGGGCGCCGCGATGAGTGGGCGTGTCAATGACCTCAACCCGGTGGTTTTTCAAATCCGTCCAGGTCGACAATTCGTCACGCAAAGGTCCGTAGTACGCCGAGTGCGCGGACGCACTCTGGGCAGCGACGACGTCGGTCACGGTAGTCGCACCGGTGTACACGATTGCGGGGATGATCGCCAAGCCGGTCAGCAGGACCCGTGCCTGTGCACACGTCCACACAATTACCGGTACGACCAGGCACGCGAAGCGTTGGACGTTTGCGCCGACGCCGGTCGGCACGACATAAAAGGTCAACGTCGCGAGCATCGCGACCCCGAGGCTGAGCCGAACATGCGGCGGCGCGGATCGCCACAATGCGACGCACGCCACGAGGACAAGAAGGGTGAACACAAACGTCGAAGGGGGAAAGGGCATTGTTCCCGGCTGACCGAATGCGATCGCCGGCACCGCGAGTCCGAATAGAGACAGGCCCGCAAAGGCGACCGCATCGCGACGGCGTACGACACCGGTGACTGCCGGGCCGACCAGCCCAAGCAACGCGAACGCCGACGCGAGCGGTGAGCAGGCCGCGGCGACGATGTTGAGCGCGCCACCAAGGAACGGATGGTTGCGTCGAAGCGCGAGCAGCCCTCCCAATGCGACCGCGACTCCCAGGCCGAACGGCACCCGGCCGGACCACAGATTGCACAGCGCCAGTCCGACGATGAGGTACGCACCCGACCGTTCCCGCCTGCTTCCGGCCAGAAGGGGCGGGGCGACACAGGCGATCACCCCGACAGCCAGAGCGCCGGCGAGCACCGTGCCGACAAGGGCACTCAGCAGCGGAGCGAGCAATGAGTAGTCACCTGGCGCCGAACCCCCGAACCAGGACAGCCAATACCCGACGCCGACCCCGTGGGCGGCTGCGGCCGCCCGGGCCTCGGCTGCCTGCAGATCAGGAACGGCCGGGTGAACGATCACGAACGAACTTGCGCCCATCGCGGCCACCAGCACGGGACCGACGAGCCGGCCCACCGCGCCCCGCGCCGGCGTCGAACCATCCGCGCCGCGAAGATGCATGAACCTATGTTCTTACGTCCGCTGCGATCCGCGGCGAGGGCCGTCAGTCATGTCGCGCGGCCGAGTGCGGGGCGTGCTCGACGCGGGTGGCGATGAGGGCCAGGCCGAGGCCGATCGCGAGAGCGCTGGCATGCCCGACCGCGGTGAAGTCAGGGCTCAGAACCAGGGGTAACAACCCGGCGGCGCAGAGCGCGATGAAGTACGGGATCCGCCAACGCGGGGCCACACGAGCAAGCAGAAACCCGGCGAGACAGGCAAGACCGTAGCTCACACCGACATCGGACGCGCGGGCCACGCTACGAGCGAGCGAGCCGTGGAAGATCTCAGCCCCGAGCAGGGTGGCCACGAAGAGCGTCGCGCCGATGTGACCGAAGATCGCGACCGCGACGGTGGCCGCCCTGCCGACCCATTTCTGGGCCGCTGCATAGAGCAGGAGCAGCAGCGGAATTTGCCAAAGGTCACCCAAGCGAGCGACGACGAATGCACTCGCGAACAGCACCCACAGCGGGCGGCGGTGCAGATTGACGAGATTCGTGCTCGATTGCTGGACCACGTGGTCGTGAACATGGTCGGGAAGCACGGCGAGCGTGAACGCCAGTCCGGTAACCACCACGGCGTACGCGATGGCCACATCGCTGCGAGCAACCATCCGGGTCGTAGCGCGCCCTTTCGTGGCAGCACCTTTGAGAAGCTGCCCGTTCATGGCGCTGATTATTGCCGTACCCGACCACGACGATCGCCGGATCGGGACAACAACAGCGGCGCCCTCATTGTGACCGGTGCAGAGGCGTGAATCTCGGCCGCGCCCCTGGCTGTGGTCGTTGCCGGAGCCGACCTCTCCGTCGCCTCGGCCGCCACGGCGCGGCACGCCGCACACCGACGTCGACCTCCCCGGTGGACTTCACCGTCGTGGCATTAGGCGGCTGCGGGTACTCGTGCCACCGGCGGCGGTGTGCTGGTTGCCAATGGTTGTGCACCAGTCAGCGACAGCCCTGGCGATCCGGTTGTCGATCGCCGTCACGGTCTGGGTCGTCATCGGCGAGTTGCTCGCCCAACGCGCAGGCTGGGAGGCACGTGGACGTCAGATGCTGGAAGGCGAGGCCCAGGCGGACGCGTTGACACACCGTGGTCATGTGCGATCTCGATCATTTCAAGGTGATCAACGACCGCGACGGTCATGGGGCGGGCGACCGGGTTCTCGCGGGATTCGGGAATCTGCTTCGTGCCTCCCTTCGCGGCGAGGATCTCGCAGCTCGTCACGGCGGCGAGGAATTCGTGTCGGTACTGGTCGAGACTTCACCGGAAGCAGCGCTCGACGTCCTGGCCCGAATGCGGAGCCGGTGGGAGATCGTTTGCCCCGGGACGACGTTCTCGGCGGGAATTGCGTCGGTCAGCACGACGGTTGCCAACGCCATCACCTCGGCGGATGAAGCCCTCTACGAATCCAAGAACAATGGCCGCAACTGCGATCACATTTTCTACCACCGGATCGTCCGTGCGTCCCAACCTGCGTGAGACGAACCACTGCGCAGCGCTACCGGACTTCGTCCAGTGCGCCGGTCGACACATCGAAGACAAATCCGCGAATCTGATCGGTATGCGGAATGTACGGCGACGCCTTTATCCGCGCAATGGACTGGCGGACATCGTCCGCCGAATCGCCGAAGGCCTCGGCCGCCCACTCCGGCCTTATGCCGGTGTCCCTCTCGATCTCGGCCTTGAAGGCATCGTCGGTGAAGGTGACCATTCCGCAGTCCGTGTGGTGCACAAGGATCACCTCGGTGGTCCCGAGCAGGCGCTGGCTGATCGCGAGCGATCGAACGACGTCAGCGGTGACAACCCCGCCCGCATTGCGAATCACGTGACTGTCACCCTCGTTGAGACCGAGGATCGCGTACGGATTGAGTCGGGCGTCCATACACGCCACGACGGCGGTCCGCTTCGCGGGGGGCAACGGGAGCGGTCCGGTGAACTGCGCCGCGTACGCCGCATTGTTCTCGAGGTAGGAATCGGTGGCAGACACAGGTGTCTCCTCGGATGAGAAACGGCGTTCCGTCGCGAATTGTATTATTCCGACTTGTTCGGTACAGTAAGCCTATGGCGAGCTGTTGATCGGCGCAACCCCGTCCGGACTCCCTTCAGCCGACAGGATCGCACCGCCATGTCCACGTCCCTCCGCTCGTCTTTCCGGGCCTCCGCAGGCACGAGGCATCCGCTGCGGCGAAGCGGCCAGGATCTCGTTGAGGTGACGGCCGCGGCCGCGCGCGACGCCCAACGCTGGGAGCGGCTGGCACGGTTCGACGAGGACGAGCGGTTCGCCCTTCTTCTCGACCGTACCGGCGAGCACGACCTATGGCTGTTGACCTGGCTTCCCGGCCAAGGCACCGGCTGGCACGACCACGGCGGTTCGACCGGCGCGTTCACCGTCGCTCGAGGATCGCTTCGGGAGCGCCGCGCCGTGCCGGGACGGCGCTGCCACACGGTCGCGATCGGATCGGCGGTGTCGCGGATCGTGCCCGATCCGGTCCTGCATGACGTGCGGAACGTGCTGACGACCCCCGCGATCAGCTTTCACGCCTACTCCCCTCCGTTGACGACGATGACCTACTTCGACGACGACCTGACAGTGCGACACGTCGCTGACGTTCGGATCCCGGGCGCCCGCAGATAGCTGAGCTCGAGAGTGACGACGGTCACACGCTGCACCCCTCGGTACGGGAAGAGAAACGGTCTCGGCGGAGATAAAGCTCAGGTGACTTCTGACTCAACCCCGACAGCCCGCTATACGCCCCCGCCGGCTCACGCGTGACCACCGCGCAGACGGGCGAGGCCCTCAACGCCCGCGAGCAGGTCGACGACCCGCACCACGCGCGCCGCTGGCTCGTTCTCGCGGTCGTGTCGATCGCTCAGCTGATGGTCGTGCTCGACATCACCATCGTGAACATCGCCCTGCCCCGCGCGCAGGAGGCGCTCAAGTTCGCGAACAGCGACCGGCAATGGATCGTCACCTCGTACACGCTCACCTTCGGCAGCCTGCTGCTGCTCGGCGGCCGGCTCGGCGACCTGTTCGGGCGTAAATGGGCATTCGTCGGCGGCCTCGCGGGCTTCGCCCTCGCCTCCGCGATCGGCGGAGCGGCGCCGAACTTCGCGGTCCTGGTGAGCGCCCGGGCCCTTCAGGGTGTCTTCGCTGCGCTGCTGGCGCCGGCGGCACTGTCGACACTTGCGAACACGTTCCGCGATCCGAACGAGCGCGGCAAGGCGTTCGCCGTATTCGGCGCGGTTGCCGGTGGGGGCAGCGCCGTGGGTCTCCTCCTCGGTGGGCTGCTGACCGAGTACCTCTCGTGGCGGTACTGCCTGTACGTGAACCTCGTCTTCGCGATCAGTTGCATCCCCGCCGCGCTCGTCCTTCTGCACAACGAGAAGCAGTCGGACCGCCCGCCTCTGGACATCCCCGGCACCGTCCTTGCCAGCGCAGGCTTGTTCGGAATCGTCTTCGGCTTCTCCCGAGCAGAAACGTCGAGCTGGACGAGCCCGGTCACGATCGTTTCACTTGCCGCGGGTGTCTCACTCCTCGTCGCCTTCGTCGTCACCGAACAGCGCGTGAAGCATCCGCTCCTCCCGATGCGTGTCGTCGTGGATCGGACCCGAGGTGGATCGTTCGTCGCCATCGCGATCTCCGCGATCGCGATCTTCGCGGTGTTCCTCTTCCTCACGTTCTACCTGCAGAACCTGCGCGGATACTCGCCGGTGAAGGCTGGCTTGGTCTTCCTCCCGTTCACGGCAGGCATCATCTGCTCGTCGACGGCCGCCAACGTGTTCCTGCTCTCGAAGGTCGGGCCCCGCTGGCTCGTGGCGTCCGGCATGATCGCCGGGGGGATAACGATGCTCGGGTTCCTCCAACTCGGTGCCCACTCGAGCTACGTCACACACGTGCTCCCAGAGCTCATCGTGCTTGGGCTCGGGTTCGGTCTCATCGTGGCGCCCACGTTCAACACCGCAACTGCCGGAGTGCAAGCCACCGACGCCGGTATTGCCTCAGCGCTGGTCAACACGATGCAGCAGGTGGGCGGTTCCATCGGTACGGCGCTCCTCAGCACGATCGCGGCGAACGCGACGTCTGATTACGCGGCCGCTCGTGCGGGCCGATCGGTGACCACGCTCGCCACACTGCACGGGTACCACGTTGCCTTCGCGGTCTCCGCAGGGTTCTTTGTCCTCGGCGCACTCGTGTGCGGGTCGCTGCTTCCGGCGAAACCTGCCAGCGAAGGCGCGGCGGTCGGCGAACTGGTGATGGCTCACTAGGCGGTTCGACGTAGAGGTCGAAAGAAGCTCTGAACATCTGCCGCGAACAACGCCGGTTGTTCCATCGCGGCGAAGTGGCCGCCGCGATCGGGCGTCGACCAGTACTGGACGTTGTACGCCGCCTCGACCCAGGCCCTGGGGAGCTGCACCATCTCTTTCGGATAGACGGCGAACCCGCTGGGAACGGAGACGAAGTCCGCCGGAGCACCGGCGACGCCGGCCAGCTGGGACTCGTAGTAGAGCCGCGCCGACGAGCCGGCGGTGGCGGTGAACCAGTAGGTCGAGATGTTCGCGAGCAGCGCGTCGCGGCTGAACGCGGATTCGACGTCGCCGCCGCAGTCGCTCCACGCCCGGAATTTCTCCACGATCCAGGCGCACTGTCCGACCGGAGAATCGGCGAGCGCGTACGAGAGCGTCTGCGGCTTCGTTCCCTGCAGCCAGACGAATCCGCGATCGCCGCGGACCACCTCCCGCATCGTCGCGAGCCTGGCCCGTTCCGGGGCGGTGAGGGACGACAGATCGGGGTCTCGCGGCGCCGTGACGAGCGTCATGTTCAGATGGATCCCGATCAACCGTTCGGGAACGAGAACTCCGAGGCGCGCAGACAGCAACGCACCCCAGTCCCCGCCCTGCGCGGCGTAACGGTCGTAACCGAGACGAGACATCAGCACGTCGAACGCGCGTGCGACCCGCTCGATGTGCCAACCGCGCTCCCGGGTGGGACCGGACCATCCGAAGCCGGGAAGCGAGGGGCATACGACGTGGAACGCGTCCTGCGCGTCCCTACCGTGGGCGGGAGGATCGACGAGTGGACCGATTACTTCCAGGAACTCGACCACCGACCCGGGCCAGCCGTGCGTGAGCAGCAGCGGGATCGCCCCGGGATGCGGCGATCGAGCATGGATCGCGTGGATACGCTGCCCGTCGATCGTGGTGATCACCTGCGGCCAGGTGTTGAGTCCGGCTTCAGCCTTGCGCCAGTCGAACTCCTCCGCCCAGTACTCGCATAGCTCATGGAGGTAGGCGCCATCGGTGCCGTATTCCCACGCGGTGTGGTCGAGTTGATCAGGCCATCGGGTGTGACGCAGGCGCCGTCTCAGATCGGCGAGCGCCGCATCCGGAACGACGACCTCGAAGTCGGTGAGTTCGCCGTACTCGGTCATCGCACTCCTCCCGCGGCGTCCGAGCGCAGGGTACGTGATTCGCGAAGTAAGCGTGCCAAGGTGCACCTATGGGAACGCTGACGGGCAAAGTCGCTCTGGTTACCGGCTCGACCCGCGGAATCGGCCGCGCGATCGCCGCTCGATTCCTTGCCGAAGGGGCTTCGGTCGCGGTCCACGGCAAGTCGCCGGAAGCAGCGCGCAGTGCCGCGCAGGAACTCGGATCCACCGCGGGCACCGCCGTCGGCTTCGGCGCGGACCTGGCCGAAAGCGCTGCAGCGCAGACACTCGTCGGGCGGGTGATGGACGAGTTCGGGGCAATAGACATAGTGGTGAACAATGCCGGCATCGCGCGCGATCGCTATCTGACCCGGCTGTCCGACGAGGACTGGTTCCACTCGATGGCGGTCAACCTGTCGGCGCCGTTCTTTCTCACCCGGGCCGCAGTGGGTCCGATGAAAACGCAAGCGTCGGGCGTCATCATCAATGTCCTGTCGTGGGCGGGTCTGCGCGGTCACGAAGGTCAGGCGGCCTACGCCGCGTCGAAGGCGGGCCTCTACGGTCTTACCCTCACGGCCGCAAAGGAACTGGCAGGGTTCGGAATCCGCGTCAACGCGATATCACCGATCGTCGAGACGGACATGCTGGGCGCATTGACCCCCGAGCAACGTGCAGCGGTCAGCAATCCGATGCGCCGGTTCGGGACCTGGGCGGAGGTTGGCGAGGCCGCCGTGTTCCTCGCAACCGACCGGTCGAGCTTCACCACCGGGCAGGTCCTGCACATCGACGGCGGCGCCCACCTGATCTGACCGCCCGCGGCGCGACCTACTTGAGCAGGTCGCGCGCCGCGTTGGTATAAGACGCGCTGAGATCCTGGATGAATCGCGCGTGCGTTGACGCCACGGCCGCGACCCAGTCGAGTTGCGTCGCGCCGGCGGCCTTCTCCTCGAAATCCGCCAGGCTCGAAAGAGCCTTCTCGTACGCGCCGAGCGCGACCAGACCGGCGCCCTTCGAGGAGTTGATCACCCGCTCGTTGAGTTCGCGGATACGTGTGGTGAGCAGTTCCGCCGCGTTCGGATCGGGCGCGGAAGCGGCGTTCCTGGAGGTATCGGACGTGGGCGCCATGGCGTCCTCCGCTCTGAGTGCCGAAGAAACTTTCGCAGGCTAGCACCTGGCTTTGCTAACGTCCGCACCCCATGAGTACTTCCGACACGCCGCTGGTCGTGGCGTTGGACGCGCTTGCCGACGCCGAGCCGGAGCGCCCCGCCCTCACGTGCGAGGGGCGGACGGTCACTCGCGCCGAGCTCGCCGCGCGCAGCAATCGGCTTGCGCGCGCCTACGCCGAACTGGGCGTACGCCAGGGGGACTTCGTCTCGATCGGGTTGCCGAACGGCATCGAATTCTTCGAGTCCCTGGTCGCCACGTGGAAGGTGGGCGCCACCCCGGCGCCGATGTCCTCGAGGCTGCCGGGCCGTGAACGCCACTCGCTGATCGAGTTGGTGGACCCTGCGCTGTGCGTGGGTGTCGACCCCGCGGACTCCGCGGGACGCCTGGCGATACGGGCGGGCTACGAGCCCGCCGAACACCTCAGCACGGGTCCGCTCCCACCGATCGTGTCCCCGTCGTGGAAAGCACCCGCGTCCGGCGGCAGCACCGGACGTCCGAAGGTCATCGTGTCCACGAGTTCCGCGGTGATGGGCTCGGTCGCGCCGTTCTCCGCGATTCTTCGCATGCCCCATGACGGCATCGAGCTGACGACCGGCCCGCTTTATCACAACGGCCCACTGCTGATGGCCTGCTGTGCGCTGCTCAACGGCTGCCACGTCGTGGTCATGCCGCGGTTCGATGCGCTCCGCGCGCTCGAACTGGTTCAGGAGCACGGCGTGGACTGGATGTACACGGTGCCGACGATGCTCGGACGGATGTGGCGCCTGCCGGACGAGACGAAGGCCGCACTCGACCTGTCCTCCCTCCGAACCGTCTTCCATGTCGGGGCGCCCTGCCCGCCGTGGCTGAAGCGGGCGTGGATCGACTGGGTGGGTGCCGACGTCGTGCTCGAGATGTACGCGCCGACCGAGGTGCAGGCCGTCTGCATGATCGACGGGCCGGACTGGCTCGCTCACCCCGGCTCGGTGGGGCGTCCCGTGATCGGGGAGATGCAGGTCACCGACAGCGCCGGTCACCCGGTTCCGGCCGGCGAGGTCGGTGAGATCTGGTTACGTCGTGGTGCCGGCGCGCCGAGTCCGTACCGGTATCTCGGTGGCACGGCACGTCGCCGCGAGGACGGCTGGGAATCGGTCGGCGATCTCGGATCGATCGACACGGACGGCTACGTGTATCTCGCTGACCGGGAGACCGACATGATCCTGGTCGGTGCGGCGAACGTCTACCCGGCCGAGGTCGAGGCCGCCCTCGACGAGCATCCGTCGGTCCGCTCGAGCGCGGTCATCGGGTTGCCGGACGACGACCTCGGCAGCGTGCCGCACGCGATCGTCGAGACCGCCGGCGAAGTGTCGGACGAGGAGCTACGCGCTCACCTGTCCGAGCGGCTCGCCGGGTACAAGATGCCTCGTTCGTACGAGCGGAGCGAAACGCCGCTTAGGGATGACGCGGGCAAGGTCCGGCGTTCTGCTTTACGTAGCGAACGGGTTACACCGCCCGGCTGAAAGCGTGGCTGCTCGCCGCTTCGAGGCGTAGACGGCGCCGAAAGTGAGCATAGTGACAGCAGACGGCCGGCGCTCGCGTACGTAATCGAAGTTCGAAGGAGAGTTTCGAGATGTTGCTCTACACAGCCTACGGGGCGCACACCGCTCTCACGGCGCCGGTACGCAGGACCTCCAGCCTGACCGCCGAGGTGGTCCGCCACGCGCCGAAGTCGTTGAAGACCAAGACTCTGCGCCGTGCGGGCAGCCTCGGCGCCGTCGTGGGCGGCGCCCACCTCACCCACACCCGGCCCGCCTGGGGCATTGATCACGTTCGCGTCGGCGACCAGGACGTCACCGTCACCGAGGACGTTGTGGTTCGGGGTCCGTTCGCCGCCCTGGTGCACTTCCGGAAGGAGGGCGTGCCGGCCGGCCCGCCTGTCCTGCTGCTCGCCGCCCTGTCCGGGCATTTCTCCACCATGCTGCGCCCGACCGCGCGCACCCTGCTCACCGATCACGACGTATACGTCACGGACTGGCACAACGCTCGTGACGTTCCGCTGTCCGAGGGAGACTTCGGGCTCGACGAGTACATTTCGATCCTGCTGCGTTTCATCAAAGCCGTCGGGCCGGGCTCGCACCTGATTGCCGTCTGCCAGCCGTGCCCGCCGGCGCTGGCGGCGGTTGCGCTGCTCGCGGAGGCGAACGCACCCGAGCAACCACGAAGCTTGACGCTGATGTCAGGGCCTATCGACGCGCGCGTCAATCCGAGCAAGATGAACCTGTTCACCGAGCGCAAATCGCTCAGATGGTTCGCGCGCAACTGCATCGCCACCGTTCCGCACCGTTACGCGGGCAAGGGTCGTCGCGTGTATCCGGGTTTCTTGCAGGTCAGTGCGTTCATGTCGTTGAACATGCGCCGGCACCTGAGCGCGCAGCGGAACATGTACCGGAACCTGGTCGAAGGGGACGAGGCCGGCGCCGCGGCGATCAAGCATTTCTACGACGAGTACTTCGCTGTGCTCGATGTGGACGAGCATTTCTACCTCGACACGGTGCGCAGGGTGTTCAAGGAGCACCAGATCGCCAAGGGGACCCTGCACTACGAGGGACAGCTCGTTCGCCCCGAACTCATCACGAACACTGCGCTCATGACCGTCGAGGCAGCCAACGACGACATGTGCAGCGTCGGCCAGACGGCGGCGGCGCATCGCCTCACGCCGGGTCTGCGCGAGGACCAGAGGGTGCGCCGCATCCAGGCCGGAGCAGGCCACTACGGCGTCTTCGCCGGTCGCCGGTGGGAGAACGAGGTGTATCCAGCTGTGCGCGACTTCATCGCCGCGCACGCTGCGTCGCCCGACGCGTGACGGCCCTGCGGGGCGAACGCCGGGAGAACTCCGCATACAGGCCGACCTTCCGCACGTTCTCGCTGCACGGGACGACGGTCCGAACTGCCCAGGCCGGGACCGGGCCGCCCCTGCTGCTGATCAACGGCATCGGGGCGAGTATCGAGATGTGGCGGCCGCTCGCGGTCAAGCTCGCGCCGAGCCACCGGCTGCTGATGGTCGACGCACCCGGGTCTGGCGGCTCGCCCACGCCGACGTGGCCGCCGACGATGTCCTCACTCGCGCGCACATTGGTCGATGTCCTCGATGCTTGCGGGCACGATCGGGTCGATGTGCTCGGCTTTTCCTGGGGTGGCGTGCTCGCGCAACAGCTTGCTCACGACGCTCCCGACCGCGTCCGGCGCCTCGTCCTCGCCTCTACCTCACCCGGACTGGGCGGGCAGCCGCCGAAGCCGCTGGCAGCGGCGCTCATGATGTCGCCACTGCGCTACCTCTCCCCGGGTTTCCTCGCCGGAGCCGCGCCCATCCTGTACGGCGGCGAAGCCCGCCGAGCACCTCACCACCGCCTCCCGCAGATGCAGTCGTGGCTCTCTCGTCCCCCGACCTATCGCGGTTACGCGTATCAGGCCCTAGCGATCTACCTGTGGGCCGCTACATGGCACGGCCGGATCCACGCGCCCACGCTCGTCATCCAGGGAGATGACGACCCTCTCGTACCGCCGC
>CAXTUZ010000002.1:3255-31764 GCA_964247525.1 uncultured bacterium | reverse complement strand
GGCTACTCGCCCGGCGTCGCGCCCACGCGCGCCTGAAGGTCGTGCGCGGTGGCGGACACCTCTGGCTGCTGGAGCAGCCGGCCCGGGCAGCGGCGATGATCAACACATTTCTGCGTTGAGGTCGAGCCCTCGCCGTCCTACGCGCTGAGACCGAGCACGTATCGTCCGGGCGCAGGGTCGGTGCCGGGGTAGGTGTCACTACCGAGGCCGGCGGGCGCCGGCAGTGCGGAGCCGGAGCGCTCCAGGAGCCAGTCGGCCCAGTACTCCCACCAGGTCCCGGGGTGCCGCTGCGCCGCGGCGAGCCACTCCTGTGCATCGGGTCCCGGCTCGGGTCCCGCGTAGAAGCTCGCTTTCGGGTTTCCCGGTGGGTTGACCAGGCTTTGGATGTGGCCCGCGTTGCTCAAGACGAACGTCGCCGGCCCGGAGAGCAGCTGCGTGGTCTGGTAGCAGCTCTGCCACGGGGTGATGTGGTCCGTGGAGCCCGCCGCCACGAACACCGGCACCTTGACGCGGTGCAGATCGATCGGAGCGTCCAGCACCGAGAGCGCCCCCGGCTCACACAGCGAGTTGTTCGCGAAGATCTCGAGAAACTGGCCGTGCAGCGCCGCAGGAAGGTTGGTTCCGTCGGCGTTCCAGGACAGGATGTCGAACACCGGCGGTGGGTTGCCCAGCAGATAGTTGTTGACCCAGTAGTTCCAGACCAGGTCGTTGGGCCGCATCAGGTTGAAGACGGTGCCCATCTCGCGCGCACTGATGATCCCGCTGCGGCTCGAGTTGCGCCGCGCGGACGAGATGATGTTGACGGCGGAAAACGCCTTGATCGGCGCATCTTCGCCGAAGTCCAACATGGTCACCGCGTACGAGGCCGAGTGCACTCGATCGTCGTCATGACTCGCCAGATAGTTGAGCACGGTCGTCTGCACGATGCCGCCCGCGCAGAAGCCGACCACGTTCACGTCCGGCGAGCCGGTGATGTCGCGGGCGGCGTCGATAGCTTCGAGGACCTGCTCGGCATACGAGTCGAGGTCCCAGTCCCGCTGCTCACTCTCGGGATTCCGCCAGCTCAGCAGGAACGTCTGCACGCCCCGGTTCACCGTGTACTCCACGAAACTCCGGCCCGGTTGCAGATCGAGGAAGTAGTACCGGCCGATCGGCGGAGGCACGATGACCAGCGGCCGCTCGTACACCTCCGGAGTCGTCGGGCTGAACTGGAGCACCTCCGCCTGCTCGGTGCGGTGCACGACAGCGCCGGGGCTCAGCGCCAGATCGCGGCCCACCCGCAGCGCTGACCGATCAACGGTCGACGGCATCCCCCCGTTGTGCCGCACGTCTCCGACCCAGTTACGCACACCGCGCAGCAGGCTCATCCCATTCGTCTCGAACGCGCGCTTGATCGCCGCCGGGTTGCCCGCGAGCACGTTGGTGGGCGCAAGCGCACTCGTGACGAGGTTCAGCGCGAAGCGAGCGCCGCTCGTACTCCGGCCCCGAGACGCGCGCTCGTCGACCAGGCCGTCCACGAACTCGCATCCGGCGACGTAGCACTGGGCGAGACGCCGGTAGGCGAAGTTCTCCTGCCAGGTCGGATCCTTGAAGCGCCAGTCCGACTTCGCCGGTTCCACCGTGGAGGAGCCTGTCGCGATGAGGAGCAACTCGGTGGCGAGGCTCCGGCCACCTCTCGCCACCGCGCCGAGCTGTGCCACCACCGAGCCCGTGTCGAGCACGAGACGGCCGAGAGTGGGGATGCCCACCGGTTCCGTACCGGAGACACCATCAACGGCGACGCTCGACGCCGACGTTTCTGATACCGAGATGCGTGGCGCGCTCATCGAGCCTCCAGGCGTACGTCGCAAGCCCTCAGGTTATGTGGCGCGACCGTAGACCTGGATGTGACCCCTGTCACTAGGCCTAAACGCGATGCGCGGAGTCGTTATGCACCAACCGTCCGGTTGCGTCCCGAGCGCTTCGCCCCGTACAGGGCGTGGTCGGCGCGGAGCATGAGGGACGCGGAGGATTCGGACTGGTCCCAGGTCACGTATCCGATGCTGCAGGTCTGGTCTCGCGGGACCCCGGCGAGCACCCTCGCGAGCGCGTGGTGGGCCTCGTCCGCACTGCAATCGGGCAGCGCGAAGGCGAACTCCTCGCCGCCCCACCGCGCGACGGTGTCGCCGCCGCGAAGTGTGGCCAGGGTCATTGCGGCGAACTCGCGGAGCAGGGCGTCGCCGGCGAGATGGCCGTAGGTGTCGTTGAACCGTTTGAAGAAGTCGAGGTCGGCGAGGGCGACGGTGAGGGGGCTGTTCCGCCGCCGGGCGAGCGCCAGATGCAACTCCAGATGCTGCTCCCAGCCGCGGCGGTTCGGGAGGCCCGTCAACGGATCGGTCCGCGCCAGGGACTCGAGCTCGTTCAGCAGCACGGCTTGGCGCAGGGCGAGGCCGGCTTGATCGGCGAGCAGAGCGACCGCGCTGGCCCGCCGGTCGTCGAGGTCTCGAATGTCCTGTGTCCAGGACACCGCGAGCACTCCGCTCGTGCTGTCGCCGGACAGTACCGGGACCACGAAGGATGTCTGGATTTCCGTCTCGATCTGCCAGTCGCTCTTCGTCATCAACGTCGGGTTTTTCCGCTTCATGTTTCGCGAGACGTCGTTGATCAACACCGGCGTCCCGCTACGAAACGCCGCCACCGAGGGAATCGACGAATCCAGCGGGATCTGCTTGCCGACGAACTGCGGATTCGTTGCCGCGGTCGTTCGCAGTGCGGTGCCGTCCGGGCTGGGTTCGAGCAGCAAGGCGTATTCGGACTGGGCGAGGTCGCGCGCCGCATCGACGGTGGTCTGGCGCGCATCGCCGCCTGTCTGGATCTCCTTGACGACCTTGGCGACCGCGCTCAGGTTCGCCTCCGAGTCCACGATCGCCTGCTGAGACGCTCGACGTTCGGTGACGTCCTGAACGTGCGCAAGAGTCCACTGTTCACCGGCCGGTCCAGGTGTGTGCGTGATCGAGAGCCAGGCCCAGCGCACGTCTCCGTTCGGGCGGACGTATCGCTTCTCGATCCGCGCCACGCCGTCGGAGCTGGCGTCGATCAGCGCTCCCGCGTCGCGGTGTAAGGCCTGATCGTCAACGTGGGTGAACTCGGCGCTGCTGTGACCGAGGATCTCGGACTCGGCGCGGCCGAGCAGGGTGCACAGCGCTGCGTTCACCACGACGAAGCGGCCACCATCGTCCGCGAGGCCGATACCGACCGGGGAGTGCTCGATCACGGCGCGAGAGCGGCGCTCGGACTCGATGAGGGCGCGCTCGGCCTCGACCTGCTCGGTGATATCCCGGATCCCCATCAGGATGCCGGCTTCACCCCGCGTTTCGGTTCGGGCCGCATTGACCGCGACCTGCGCAAGTTCCCCGTTGAGGCGGCGCACCACCCCGCGGATATCCCGGCCGCTGCCGCCCGCCAGCACCCACTCTTGTTCGATCCGGGCCCGCTCCGCCTCGCCGGTGACCGCAAATTCGGTGATCGAACGGCCGATGAGGTCCTGCGGTGCGGCGACTCCGTACACCTCAGCAGCCTTGAAATTCCCGAACTGGAAGATGCCCTCGGCATCGACGAGCACGATCGCCATCGGCGAATTCTCCAGAAAGGCACGCCACTGCTGCTCTGCGGCCGCATGACTGCGGCGCTGCTCGACGAGCTCACTGACATCGATCGCGACGCCCGCGACCGCGTACACGTTTCCCTGCTCCTCCCGCAGCGGGTATTTCGTCGACTGGTAGTGGCGCACCGACCCATCGGCGATCGGAACCTGCTCCACGAAAATCTGGCTACGGCCGCTGGAGGCGACCTGCTCGTCGTTACGGCGAAATTCGGCGGCGACGTCCGGCGGGAACAGGTCGCCGTCGCTGCGCCCGACGAGTGAGCCGTCACCTTCGCTGAGCAGCGTGTGCAGCTGGGTGTTCGCGAGCAGGAACTTGCCGCCCAGGTCCTTCGCGAAGATTGCGGCGGTCGAGTGACGCAGGATCCCGTCCAGCAGCTCGTGGCTCCGCACCAGATCAGCGCGCTCGACCCGGAGCGCGACCTGCCGCGCCACCACCTGGAGGTGCTTCAACTCGACCGCGGAGAACTCCCGCGGTACCACGTCGACCACGTACAGCGCACCCAGCGCCCGGCCGCTCTCCGTACGCACTTCTACCTGCGCGATCGACCGGATCAGCGGGTCTTGCGTGACCAACGGATGCTCGGCAAGACGGCGCGCATCTTTGGACTCGCTGAGCAACCTGATGCCGACTCCCGCGGTCACATGCTCCTCGCCCAGTCCGACGCGTGCCGTCGGCGCACCACACACGGCGGCGGCGAGGTCGGTCAGGTCCGAGAAGTCGCCGGACGCCTCCAACCGGGGAAACGCCTCGAGATCGAGAATCGCGGCGCTGATGTGCGAGGCCTTCACCCTTATCGCGTCGGCACGAACGACGCGGACCTGAATCGAGAGGGCTGCTACGCGGCCCGATCGGCCGCCGCGGAACCGCCGTCGAGCGCCACCGCGACGATGTCCGCCACGTCCCCGACCAACCGGATGTCCAGCGCGTCCCGCACCTCGGCCGGGACATCGTCGAGGTCGGGCTCGTTGCGCGCGGGCAAGAACACTGTCTTGAGCCCGGCTCGCTGCGCGGCGAGCAGCTTCTGCTTCACCCCGCCGATGGGCAGCACCCGGCCGTTGAGCGTCACCTCGCCTGTCATGCCGACGTCCGCCCGCACCGGTCGGCCGAGCGCGAGAGACGTCAACGCGGTCACCATCGTGACGCCGGCGGAGGGTCCGTCTTTCGGTACGGCCCCCGCCGGAACGTGAACGTGCACGTGCCGCTCGAGGTTCGCGGGATCGATTCCGAGGTCCTTCGCGTGGGACTTCACGTAAGAGAGGGCGATCTGTGCGGATTCCTTCATCACCTCCCCCAGCTGACCGGTCAGGGTCAGGCCGGAGCCGTCGGTGGTGCCGGCCTCGACGAACAGGACATCGCCCCCGGCCCCGGTGACCGCGAGACCGGTTGCTACGCCGGGCACTGCCGTGCGCTCCGCGCTCTCGGGCGTGAACCGCGGACGCCCCAGGTAGGTCCGCAGGTCCGCTCCGGTGATCGCCACGTGTTCGGTGATGCCGCTGGACGCTATGCGCGTCGCGGCCTTCCGGAGCGATTTTGCGAGCAGGCGTTCGAGCTGCCGTACGCCCGCTTCCCGGGTGTAGTCGGCGGCCATCTGCCGCAATGCGCCGTCGGTGACGTCCACCTCGTCCTCGCTGAGGGCTGCCTGCGCACGCTGGCGGGGCAACAGGTACCGGCGAGCGATCGCGACCTTCTCGTCCTCGGTGTAGCCGTCGAGGGAGACGAGTTCCATCCGGTCGAGCAGTGCCGAGGGGATGGTGTCGATCATGTTCGCCGTCGCCAGGAAGACAACGTCGGACAGGTCGAGATCGATGTCGAGGTAGTGATCGCGGAAGGTGTGGTTCTGGGCGGGATCGAGCACTTCGAGCAGGGCCGCGGCGGGATCGCCGCGGTAGTCGGCGCCGACCTTGTCGATCTCGTCGAGTAGAACGACCGGATTCATCGTTCCGGCCTCGACGATGGCGCGCACGATCCGGCCGGGCAAGGCTCCGACGTAGGTACGACGGTGCCCGCGGATCTCGGCCTCGTCCCGTACGCCGCCGAGCGCGACCCGAACGAAAGATCGGCCCAGAGCGCGAGCGACGCTCTCGCCGAGCGAGGTCTTCCCGACACCGGGTGGACCGACGAGCGCGAGTACCGCGCCGGAACCGCGTCCGCCGACGACCTCGAGCCCCCGCTCGGCGCGTCGGGACCGAACAGCCAGGTACTCCACGATCCGGTCTTTCACGTCGTCGAGTCCGTAGTGGTCCGCGTCGAGAATCGCGCGCGCCGCTCGCAGATCGGTGTTGTCGTCGCTGCGCTTGTCCCACGGCAGATCCAGGACGGTGTCGAGCCAGGTGCGGATCCACCCGGCCTCCGGCGACTGGTCGCTGCCGCGCTCCAGCCGTTCGACCTCGCGCAAAGCCGCGGCGCGGACGTTGTCCGGAAGTTCGGTGCTCTCCAGGCGTCCGCGATAGTCCTGCGCACCGCCCGGTGAGTCCTCGCCGAGTTCCTTGCGGATCGCCGCGAGCTGCTGCCGCAGCAGGAACTCGCGCTGGTTCTTCTCCATCCCGTTCTGCACGTCGCCGCGGATCTTGTCCGCCACCTCGAGCTCGGCGAGGTGCTCCCTGGTCCAGCCGATCAGGATGCCGAGGCGTTCGGCGGTGTCGGGTGTCTCGAGCAACTGGCGCTTCTGCTCGGCGGTCAGGTACGGGGCGTACCCGGCCATGTCGGCGAGCTGGGAGGGGTTGTTGAGGTTCTCCACGACATCGACGACCTGCCACGCCTCCCGGCGCTGCAGGCTCGCCACGACGAGTGCTTTGTACTCGACGGCGAGGTCCCGTACGTGCTGGTTCGGCGGCGGTTCCTCGACCACTTCGGCGTCCACCCAGAGCGCGGCACCCGGTCCGGTGACTCCGTTCCCGATCCGTGCCCGTTTCGTGGCGCGGAGCACCGCCGCGTGCGCGCCGGTGGGAGTTCTGCCCACCTGCTCGACTGCCGCTATCGATCCGTATCCGGCGTAGCGATCGCCCAGCCGTGGCGCGAGCAGCAACTCCCCTCCACTGCTCGTCCGTGCGGCGTCGATCGTGGCGCGGCCGGGCTCGTCGAGCTCCACGGACAGCACCATCCCGGGCAGGATGACGGTGTCGGCTGCGAAGAGAACCGGAAGCTGGCGGGATTCAGTGTCGGTGGATGCCATGGCGCGCTCCTTACGCTGTAATCATCAGCGGCTCCAACGCGAGCGACCCGGGCGCCATTCCGTCAGGCGGCCTCACCGGTCGAGGTGATGGTCCAGAAGTCGGAGGCAAGCCCTCGGGTGGTGAGGTACGCGTACGGCATCGTGAAGTAGCCGTCCTGCCCCCATCCGGTGCCCCAGGAATTACGGGCGATGAGGGTCTGCGTGGAGTCGTCGTAACCGACCACCGCAACGCAGTGCCCGCCCAGAACGCTCTCGGTGGACAGGTCAGGCATCGGCATCACGCCGGTTCGCGCCACCTCGTCGGATTCGAACGAGGAGTACACCGTGAACCCGATCACGACGAGCGTTCCCGCGGCGAGCTGGACCCGGACCTGCACCGGGTCCACCACGACCCGCTGATAGGCCAGCGCGACGTCGTGTTTCGCATCCTGGTAGCAGCGGGCGAGCGGCTTGTGCGCGAACTTCGTTACGTCGTAGCCCCACTCCGACTCGGGGCAGACGCCTTGTCTGGCGACGCTCTTGATGCCGTCGCGGATCTGCGCTCCCGCGTCGGAGGCGACGCTGTGCTCGATCACCCGCTCGTTGTAGTAGATGAACAGTCGCGACGGCATCACCGGCACGAGCTCGTGAAAGACGAGTGCCGCGCCGATTCCGTGCGCGGTGCACGATCCGAGTTGCCCCTGGTCCCACACGGCAGGCATCCGGGAATCGGGGCGCAGATCGACCTTCGCGGGCAGACCCACCCCGGTTGCCGGCGTCACGAGCCGGTCACGAGCATCCGGAAGGTCGGCGATCAGCCCGTATCCGCCGCGGCGAGCCCCCATTGCCGTCCCTTCGACATCGCGCCCAAGCGCTCGGCCAGGACTGCATATCCCGCCCAGACGGACAGGAGCAGGGCCGCGCCCGCCACGGTATCGAGAAACCAGTGCGTCCCGGTGGCAAGAACGTTCAGAGTCACCAGAACGGGGTAACCGAACAGCGCCGCCCGGCGCGCTCGGCTCCATTTCCCCCGCAGCGCCAGCGCCAGGCTCATCGCCACCCACGTCGACCACGCCAGGTGAAGCGAGGGCATTGCCGCGTACGGATCGGCGATGTGCTCCAGCGCGCCTCCGTTGTACGACCACAACCCGCCGGTGTCCGCGAGTGTGTCGGTGAGTCCGCTGCCGGGGAGCAGCCTCGGTGGAGCGGTGGGCAGCAGAGCGAATAGGCCGACCGCGGAGAACGTGACGAGTGCCAGCACGTTCCTGCAGCGCCGGTAGACGGCGGGCCTGCGCAGGTAGAGATACAGGAGCGTCCCGGCGGTGACGAGCAGGTGGGCGCTCAGATAGAACACCGCCATCGCGTGCAGCACCCACTGGTGATGGAGGACGAGACTTTGCAGCCACCGCTCCGGGTCGAGGTGAACCGTTGCTTCGATCCGTTCGACGTCCGCACCGTGATTCATCGCGGCGCGGGCCGCGGTGCCGTCATCGCTGCGGCCGTGCAGGTCTCGCACGTACGCGTAGAGCGCGTATCCGGCGCCGACGAGCAGCGCTTCGGAGGCAAGGAGGGGACGTACCCGCGCAGTCCGTACCCGAGATGTGCGTTCACCCGCGCGCCAGCGCGCAGACATGTCCCGTCCGCGTGTCGGCAGCTCGAGTGTCATCAACCCGACGATAGCTGCACACGACGTACCGAGCGGAACCGGAACGATGCACGCCCGCACCCCGGGAGAACGTGGCACCTCACCGGGACCGGTTTGAGACGCCGCCAGCAGGTGACCTTACGATCGACAAGCTTTGATGTCGGAGCAACCCGTCACCTGGAGGCACCCTATGGCCACGTACACACTCCCGGATTTGCCGTATGACTACGCGGCCCTCGAGAAGGCCATCAGCGGCCAGATCCTCGAACTGCACCACGACAAGCACCACGCGGCATACGTCAAGGGTGCGAACGACACCCTCGACAAGATCGAGGCCGCCCGGGACGCCGGCGATTTCGGGTCGATCGTCGGTCTGGAGAAGACGCTGGCGTTCAACCTGTCGGGGCACATCCTGCATTCGATCTACTGGGAGAACCTCTCTCCGGACGGCGGCGACAAACCGGACGGCGCCCTGGGCGCAGCTGTGGACGCGAGCTTCGGGAGCTTCGAGAAGTTCTCCAAGCAGCTCACCGCGGCGACGAGCACGATCCAGGGCTCGGGATGGGGGGTTCTCGCGTACGACGAGCTGGGCGACCGCCTCCTGATCGAGCAGGTATACGACCACCAGGGCAACGTGGGCATCGGCAACACCCCGCTGCTCGTCTTCGACGCGTGGGAGCACGCCTTCTACCTGCAGTACAAGAACGTCAAGGCCGACTACGTCGACGCGTTGTGGACCGTCGTCAACTGGGCCGACGTGTCCGCCCGCTACAGCGCCGCGAAGGGCTGACGCGGCCTACGGTGACGACCCGCAGACACCTGCGGGTCGTCACCGTTCGAATAGCGCGTCGAGCATCTGCTTCGCCGCGAGGGTCGGGGTGAGGCGTCCGGCCCGGACGTCACGCTCCAGTTCCGGTGCCAGCTCCACCAGCGCCGGATCGCTGCGGGCGCGCGAGAGCAATTGGTCGCGGACCATGGCCCAGATCCATTCGACCTGCTGGGCCTGACGCTGCGCCTCGAACCGGTCCTGTTGCCGTAGGAAGGCGCGGTGTGCGGTAATTGCGCCCCACACCTCGGACAGTCCGCTGCCGGCATATCCGCTGCACGTCAGCACCGGGACACTCCACCCCGCCGTTTTCGGCTCCATCATCCGGAGCGCGCCCTGGAGATCGCGGGCCGCGCTCTTCGCCTCGGCGATGTGCGGCCCATCGGCCTTGTTCATGGCGACGACGTCCGCCAGTTCGAGGATGCCTTTCTTGATGCCCTGCAGCTGATCCCCGGTTCGGGCGAGGGCGAGCAGCACGAACGTGTCGACCATGTCCGCGACAGCGGTCTCGGACTGCCCGACGCCGACGGTCTCGACCAGCACGACGTCGTATCCCGCTGCTTCCATGACGATGATCGACTCACGCGTGGCCCGGGCGACACCGCCGAGATGTCCGGAGGTGGGAGACGGACGGACGAACGCGCGGGCGTCGACCCCCAGCCGCGTCATCCGCGTCTTGTCACCGAGAATGCTGCCCCCGACGCGGCTGGACGAAGGATCGATCGCCAGCACCGCAACCCGGTGCTCGTCGGTAGTCAGCATCGTGCCGAAGGCGTCGATGAACGTCGACTTGCCGACACCGGGTACGCCACTGATCCCCACGCGTACCGCCTGTCCTGAATGCGGCAGCAACTTCACCAGCATCCGCTGCGCGGCGTCCGCGTGGTCCGGGCGGTGTGACTCGACGAGCGTAATCGCGCGAGCGATCCAGCCGCGCGCACCGCGGAGCACCCCGGCGACGTAGGAGTCGACGTCGATCGGCTCAGGCATCAACGGCCGCGTGGCCTCGCGCGTCCGCCAGTTTCTCGAGCAGTCCGAGTGCCGCGTCGGCCACGACCGTGCCGGGCGGGAAGATCGCCGCGGCCCCCGCGGCGCGTACCGCATCGAAGTCCTGCGGCGGAATGACACCACCGACGACGACCATGATGTCGCCGCGCCCCTCGGCCTCGAGCGCGGCCCGCAACGCAGGCACCAGGGTCAGGTGTCCCGCCGCGAGGGAAGAGGCCCCGACGACATGCACGTCCGATTCGATTGCCTGCGCCGCAACCTCTTCCGGGGTTTGAAACAGTGGCCCGACATCGACGTCGAAGCCGAGGTCGGCGAACGCCGAGGCGATGACCTTCTGCCCCCGATCGTGCCCGTCCTGCCCCATCTTCGCGACGAGGATGCGCGGGCGCCGGCCTTCCCGCTGCTCGAACTCCACGACCCGTGCCCGAACCTTGTCGAGGCTCGGTGAGACCCCGGACGCCTCCCGGTACACCCCGCTGATGGTACGGATCTGCCCGGTGTAGCGACCGTAGATCTTCTCCAACGCGGCGGAAATCTCCCCGACCGTGGCTTTCGCCCGTGCCGCGTCAATCGCCAGCTTCAACAGGTTCCCGTCGAGGCCGGCCGTCGGGGGGTGTCCGGCCGCCGTGGTAAGTGCCGAAAGCGATGCCTGACAGGCACTCTCGTCCCGCTCGGCCTTCAGCGCGGCGAGCTTGGCGAGTTGCTGGGCCCGGACCGAGGCATTGTCGACCTTGAGCACGTCGATCGTCTCCTCGCCCGAGACGCGGTAGGTGTTCACGCCGATCACGGCCTGGGTCCCGGAGTCGATGCGCGCCTGGGGCCGGGCCGCGGCCTCCTCGATGCGCAACTTCGGGATACCGGCCTCGATGGCTTTCGCCATCCCCCCCGCTGCCTCGACCTCCTGGATGTGGTCCCAGGCCCGTCGAGCCAGCTCGTACGTCAGCCGCTCGACGTAGGAACTCCCGCCCCAGGGGTCGATGACTTTGGTGGTGCCCGACTCCTGCTGCAGCAGCAACTGGGTGTTGCGCGCGATCCGGGCCGAGAACTCGCTCGGTAGCGCGAGCGCCTCATCAAGGGCGTTCGTGTGCAGCGACTGCGTGTGGCCCTGGGTCGAGGCCATCGCCTCCACGCAGGTTCGCACCACATTGTTGTAGACGTCCTGCGCCGTCAGCGACCACCCCGACGTCTGCGAATGCGTCCGCAGCGACAGCGACTTGTCACTTGTGGGGGCGAAGTCGGAAACGAGTTTCGCCCACAGCAGTCTGGCGGCTCGCAGCTTCGCTATCTCCATGAAGAAATTCATCCCGATCGCCCAGAAGAACGACAACCGGGGGGCGAACGCATCGACATCCAGACCCGCACCGAGACCGGCGCGGATGTACTCGACCCCGTCAGCGAGGGTGTACGCCAACTCCAGGTCGGCGGTCGCGCCCGCCTCCTGCATGTGGTAACCCGAGATCGAGATCGAGTTGAAACGGGGCATTTTCTGCGAGGTGAAGGTGAAGATGTCGGAGATAATCCGCATCGAGGGCGCAGGCGGATAGATATAGGTGTTGCGCACCATGAATTCTTTGAGGATGTCGTTCTGGATTGTCCCGGCGAGTTTCTCGGGCGGCACACCCTGTTCCTCCGCGGCGACGACGTAGAGCGCCAGCACGGGTAGGACCGCACCGTTCATCGTCATCGACACACTCATCTTGTCGAGCGGAATGCCGTCGAAAAGCTGCCGCATGTCGTAGATGGAGTCGATCGCAACTCCGGCCATTCCGACATCGCCGGCGACCCGTGGATGATCGCTGTCGTAACCGCGGTGTGTCGGAAGGTCGAAGGCCACCGACAATCCCTTCTGACCGGCCGCGAGATTGCGGCGGTAGAACGCGTTCGACTCCTGCGCGGTCGAGAACCCGGCGTACTGGCGAATCGTCCAGGGCTGGTTGACGTACATCGCCGCGTACGGACCTCGGAGGTACGGCGCGATGCCCGGCAACGTGTCCAGAAAGTCCAAACCTTCCAGATCTTTGTGGGTGTACAGCGGAGCGACGTCGATACCTTCGGGCGTGCTCCACACCTCCGCCGCGGCGGTCTCGGGGTCGGCCTGCGCCAGCCACTCGTGATGCCACTGGTCGGCGGCGTCATCGGGAGGGCCGAGATCGTCGAGACCGATCGCTTCGAAGCTTGCCGGTACGTTCATCCGCTGGCCTCCAACGCGTCGATGATCGCGGCGAGGCACGACAGCAGGTCACCGCCGGAAGACAGCCAGCCGTCCACCGCAAACGGAAGGTCGAGCGGCCGGCCGACGGCGAGCACGAGCGCCGCGCCTGCTTGGCGAACATGTGTTGCCACGGCTTGACCTTCGCTCTGGTAGGCGGCGTCCGATCCGCAGAGCACGACGACCCTCGCCCCCGGGGTAGTAGCGTCGGCAGGCATGACGGCGGGATCGACTCCGCCGGGCGCAAGCGCGCCCTTGGCGAACTCGAGGCGGCCGCCGTAGTCCCGCGGCGATCCGAACGCCGCTATCAGGATTGCGTTGTCGCCGAGTGGTGGGGACAGCGCGTCGACACGGTCCCGCAGGGCCTCGTACGGCTCGGCGTATCGCCGACGCGGTAGGCCGCCGCCGCGCGGCGCACCCACCTGGTACGGGTTGCGTGCCAGGGATTGCTCGTGCAGGTTCGGGAATTCGGTGACACCGGTGATCGTCTGCTCGCGGTGCGCGTAGGCGCTACGCCTCGCCTGCGCGCTGGCCTCGAGCGCCTCGGCGAGCTGTCCCGATGCCAGCGCGGCGCTGATCCCACCGGCGGACTCGACCTGCTGGAACAACGACCACGACGCCCGCGCGAGCGCACGGGTGAGCGACTCGACGTACCACGAACCCCCGCTCGGGTCGATGACCCGTCCCAGGTTCGATTCGGCGGTCAGGATGCTCTGGGTGTTCCGTGCCACCCGGCGTGAGGTCACGTCCGGAAAGCCGAGCGCGACGTCGTACGGGAGCACGGTCACCGCGTCGGCGCCACCGATGCCCGCGGCGAAACAGGCGACAGTAGAGCGCAACATGTTCACCCACGGGTCGCGTCGTGTGGTCATCGCCCAGGACGTCACCGCGTGCTGGCGTTGCGCCGCAGGTGGACCGGCGATACCGCACGCGGAGGCCACCCGTGCCCAGAGCAAGCGCGCGGCGCGCAACTTCGCCGTCGAGAGGAACTGTTCGTCGGTCACGGCGTACTGAAACTCCAGCAGCGACAGGGCATCCGACACCCCGAGCCCCGCGGCCTCCAGTTCTCGGAGGGCGGTGACCCCCGCGGCGAGGGAGTAGGCGAGTTCCTGGGCGTCGTCGCCCCCGGCCTCGTGATACACCTGCGCGTCGATCACGATCGGCCGGACCCCCGGCAGGTCGGCCAGACAGCGCCGGGACCAGCGCACCGCGTCCGTCCAGCCCTGCTCCACGCCGGTCCTCGCCTGCAGCCCCACGGGGTCGAAGCCGAGCGAGCCGCGCAAGAGCTTGTGCTCGACCCCTCGCTCGGACGCGACGGACAGCAACGCGTCGGCGGCCGGACCGGCGTCGACACCGGCTGCGAGAGACACTGCTGCCGAGTCGAGATAGACGTCGGCGAGGATTTCGTCGAGATCCCCGACGGTGATCGCCCGCGGGCCGATCCGCAGCCAGAGCGAGTGCGCGCCGTTCTCCAGGTCGGTGAGGACATGGGTCCGCGTCAGTGCGGCATCGGGGTCGGCGTGCCACGCCCGCACGTCCCAGCCGGTGTCGTGTGCGCCGCGCGCATGGCCGCCGCGGACGAACGGGAAGACGCCCGGAAAGCCCGCGTCCGCAGCGGGCGCGGAGGACTTGGTGTACAGCGGAAGCCGGTCCACGCCGGCGACCGTGTGATCGGTCAGCGCGTCGATCGCCGCTGCCGCGGGTGCGTCGGCCGCGATCACTCCGGACTTGCGGAGGACACCGGCGACAAGTTCGGTCCAGTCCTGCTCACTCGCTGCCGGGAACTGCGCCGCGAGAGGCAAGTCCGTGTCGTTCACATCTCTGACGGTACCGGCACGACCGGCAGCCGACCCGCGAACGGTCAGGAGCTGCACCAACGGCGACGTTCGCTCATCGCGGTCACTCGGGGCTGACGACGGTTTCCTTCAGCTTGGCGATGGCGAACCCCCACGCCTGTCCAACCGTCGGCTTCGGTGGCAGCGCGATCTCCTCCGGATTGGTCAGGACATCGACGAGGACGGGCCCGGGCTCGTCCAGCGCGGCCCGGATCGCGTCGTCGACATCGTCGGCCTTCTCCACCCGCAATCCCCTCAAACCGAGCGCCTGCGCGACAACGGCGAAGTCCGGGTTCGTCAAGACGGTGCCGAACTCGGGGAGCCCGGCCTGCTCCTGCTCGAGCTTGACCATGCCGAGGCGCCCGTTGTCGAACACCACGATCTTGACCGGCAGGTTGGCGGTCACCGCGGTGATCAGGTCGCCGAGCAGCATCGACAGTCCGCCGTCGCCGGCGAAGGCGATGACCTGCCGGGAGCGATCGAGTGCCTGCGCGCCGAGCGCCTGGGGAACGGCGTTGGCCATCGAACCGAGGTTGTACGAGCCGAGCAGCCGACGGGAACCTCCGAGCGTCACGAATCGTGACAACCACACGGTCGACATTCCGGTATCGGTCGTGAAGATGGCGTTCTGCGCCGCGTGCCTGTCCACCGCGGCGGCGAGCACCTCCGGACGGATCCGGTGGGCGCTGTTGTCGAAGGTGGACCGCACCCTGCCCACCAGGGATCGGTCGTGATGCGGGTCGGTAAGGCGTTGCTGAGCGGCGCACCAGGTTTCGTACGCCTTTCGGGCCTTGTTCAGATGAGTGCCGTCCTCGCGCGCCGCGGTTCCGGCCACGATGTGGGCGAGCGTCGCCTTCGCGTCCCCCACCAACCCGATCTCGACGGGCGATCTGCGCCCGATCGTCGCGCCGTTCCGGTCGATCTGGATCTTTCGGGCACCGGCGGGAAGCCACTCCGGGTACGGGAAGTCGGTGCCCACCATCAGCAGGACGTCGCATCCGTCGAACGCGACTTTGGAGGCGGGATTGCCGATCAACCCGCTCTGCCCCACCTGGTAGGGGTTGTCGCGCTCGAGCCCCTCCTTCGCCTTCAGCGACAGCACGATCGGAGCCTTCAGCCGCTCCGCCAGCGTCAGCAGCTCCACGCGCGCTTCCCGGGCGCCGATTCCCGCGAGCACCGTCACGGCCTGCGCGCCGCTGAGCAGTTCGATCGCTGCGGCGACGTCGTCCGCGGAGGCCGCGGACACCGGCCGCGCGGTCACGAACCGTGAGTGCCCGACGTCATCGGGGAGTTCGAGGCCGCCGATGTCGCCGGGCAGTGTCAGGACCGCAACCCCTGGCGCGGCGTACGCAGCGTTGACCGCCTGCTCCAGCACGCGCGGCAGCTGGGACGTCGAGGTGACCGTGTGCCGGAAGCTCGCCACGTCGGTGAAGAGCAGGTCGTTGTCGACTTCCTGGAAGTAGCCGCTGCCGAGTTCGGCGAGGGGAACCTGCCCGCAGACGGCCAACACCGGCGCGCGGGACTTCGCGGCGTCGTACAACCCGTTGAGGAGGTGGATCGACCCGGGACCGACGGTGCCCATACAGACTCCGAGCGTCCCGGTGAGCTGCGCCTGCGCGCTCGCCGCGAACGCCGCGACCTCCTCGTGCCGGACCCCGATCCACTCGATGCGCTCCTCGCGGCGGATCGCGTCCGTCACCGGGTTCAGCGCGTCACCGACGACGCCCCATACCTGGGTGACGCCGAGATCGGCGAGCGAGCCGATCAGATGTTCGGCCACAGTCGTCATGTCGGTGATCTCTCCGCTTCACCCGGTCCGGAAACGGCCGGAGGCCCTGCTGCGGCCGCGTGCGGCGTCAAGGGGTGAAGTGATCCGGGCTCGCCGCGTCCCAGTCGGTGGTCCAGCTCGTCCGCGCGCCCGTGACGAGTTCGCCCGGCGCCAACCATTCGTAGAGATCCGCGTACGACCGGGTGGTGATGTGATCCTGGCGCCGCATGAGCATGGACGGACGCAGGTCACTGAAGTCGCGCAGTCCCATCGAGGCGATCAGTTGTTGCGCCTGTTCGACCGTCGCCTGCTGGTAGCGCGTCACGCGAGGTGCCTTGTCCGTCACGTTCAAGGCGCGGGCGCGCCGCGGATCCTGGGTCGTCACGCCGACCGGACAGGTATTGGTGTGACAGCGCTGTGCCTGGATGCACCCGATCGCCATCATCATCGCGCGCGCCGAGTTCGTGTAGTCGGCGCCCTGCACGATCCGCTTGACCACGTCGACGCCGGTCGCGACCTTGCCGCTCGCCCCGATCCGGATGCGGTCCCGCAGGCCCGCGCCGACGAACGCGTTGTGGACGGTGATCAGACCCTCCGTCAGTGGCGTGCCGACGTGATCCTCGTACTCCAGTGGCGCCGCACCGGTGCCACCCTCGGACCCGTCCACGACCACGAAGTCCGGACCTGTGCCCTCGGCGAGCATCGCCTTGACGATCGCGAGTAACTCGCGGCGCGACCCCACGCACAGCTTGATCCCGACCGGCTTGCCGCCTGCCAGTGACCGCATCTCGGCAAGGAAGAGCACCAGCTCGCGCGGGGTGCTGAACACCTTGTGGTACGACGGGCTGATACAGGTCCGGCCCTCCGGAACGTTGCGGGCCGCGGCGATCTCCGCGGTGACCTTGGGCCCGGGCAGCACCCCACCGATGCCGGGCTTCGCACCTTGGGAGAGCTTCAGCGCCACGCACTTCACCGCGTCGTGCGCGGCCTTGTCCTTGAACATCACCGGGTCGAAGTCGCCCTCGGACGTACGTGCGCCGAAGTAACCGCTCCCGAGCTCCCAGATCAGGTCGCCGCCCCCGGCGAGGTGGTAGTCCGTCAAACCGCCTTCGCCGGTGTCCTGCGAGAACCCGCCGGCGGCGGCGCCGAGATTGAGCGCGCGGACCGCGTTCGCGGACAGGGCCCCGAAGCTCATGGCGGACACGTTGAGCAACGACATGTCGTACGGCTGCGTGCAGTCCGGGCCGCCGACCCGTACCCGCGGCGGGGTCTGCGCGACGGGCACCGGAACCGTCGAGTGGATCAGGTATTCGTAACCGACCTCGTTGACGTCTCGTTCGGTCCCGAACGCCTGATCGCCGTGGATGCCCTTCGCCCGCTCGTAGATGACCGTCCGGGTGTCACGGTCGAACGGCCTGCCGTCGTAGTTGCGCTCGATGAAGTACTGCTGGATCTCGGGCCGAAGGGCCTCGAGCGCGAAGCGGAAATGCCCGACGACGGGGTAGTTGCGCAGGATGCTGTGCCGGCGCTGGACGACGTCGTAGACCCCCAGGAGCGCGACCGCGAGTGCCGGACCTGCGGCGAACCACCACCAGGGCGAGAACACGGCAAGGACGGCGAGGGCGAGCGCTACGCACACCGCGACCGCGAGTGCTGAGAATCTGGCCATGGTCACGACGGTAGAACGGCGACCTCGGGCATCCGCACGCAGTTCCTCCCGGCGGCCTTCGCGGCGTACATGCATTCGTCCGCGCGATGGAGCAGCGACTCCAGTAACTGACCGCCGACCGGCTCGGGTACGAGCCCGGCGAGGTTCTCGTAGCCGACGCCGATGCTGACGGTCACGGCCGGATTCGTCGCCTGCTCCACCCTCCGCCGGAGACGCTCGGCGAGATCGTGCGCCCCGGACACGTCCGGAACCACGCCGATGACGACGATCTCTTCCCCGCCCAACCGGACGACCAGACTCTCGCCGCGGACGGCGTCACGCAGGGTGTGCGCGACGGCGCGGAGGATCTCGTCTCCGAACGCGTGGCCGTACTCGTCGTTGATGCGCTTGAAGTGGTCGACATCCGCCAGGAGAAGGCTGATCACGCCGCCCTCGCGGACCGCCCTGGCCGCGAGCGCCGGAAAGGCGACGTTCATCCCGCGGCGATTCAGCAGACCGGTGAGCGGGTCACGGCTCGCCTGTTGCTCGGCTCGCTGCTTCGCGGTCTCGAGCTGATACCTCAGCAGGGCGATGACCCACACCGGCGCGTTGATGAGGGCGGCGACCGCCAACGTCCGGAAGGCGACCTGGGGACCCGACCCCCCGAGCGCCACGGTCGCCGCTCCGCTCAAGCCGGTCACGGCGCCGGCGAGGGCGAACAATTGCCGAGTCGGGAGGAACATCGCGCCCACGACCGGCACGACGAGCGTACCGACGATCACCAGTTGTGCCGTCTGCTGATCGCGGAGCGAGACCGCGGTGATCGCCACGGCTCCTGACAGGTAGAGCACGTACGCGATTCCGACGCGGTTCGTCAGGGTGGAACTGGTCAGCGTGCGAACGACGAATCCGCAGAATCCGGCCCCCAGGACCGCGAGCCACGGACGGGCTCCGGCGTGGACGACCCCCGGCAGCGTGACGCAGAAGACCAGGCAGAGCACTCCGACGAAGGAGCAGATCGCCACGATGAGCCGGCGCGCGTACGTCTCGGTCTCGTCGATGCCAGCCGGATCCCACGCGGGTAGCGGGATCCGATGTACGGGCTTCCCCCTGGCCCGCGACCCACTTCCGGTCGCTCTCACCCCGACGTTTTCGGCACTCTCCGTAACCGTCTTGATCGCCTGATCCTGGGAAACGCTGTGCTCAGCGCGCCCCCGTGCCTCGCCCGAGGTTGCCGGGACGCTCTCGTTCGGCCCGCCGCGCGGCGCGGCACAGGTCGGGGAGGAGCGCGATCTCGGCATCGACCTCGTCGCAGCTGCGGTCCTTTCCGACGGCGTGCAGGCTCCGCCCGGCCGTGTCGAGATGCATGTTGGCAAGCCCGAGCGCGCGCTGGATCGGTCCCTGCACCCGCCTGATGCTCTGCACCTTCGCGAGCGGAACCCAGTGATAGACCCGACGAAGGCGCCCACTCCGGGTGACGACACAGGTGTCGTTGCGCCCGTACGCCAGCCACCGGTACGACAGCGGGGCCTTGAGTCGGGCCCGCGCGATCGGTGGACGATCGGCAGCGGGAGCGTTCGGCACGAGGGTCTCCAGGAGCACGCCCGCAAGCGATCGTGGCCCGACCGGCAACAGTGCCCGGCGCTGCCGGCCTTGGGCCCGGTTCTCCTCACGCACCTTCTTGCCGGCGACCTCGACTTCGAGGCGGCACCAGTGCAATGGCCGCCAGAGCAGCGGTTCCACGACTCGGACGGCTTGCACCCGGCCCACCGGAATGGTCTCGGTCGTCGTCTCGACGAGGCCCGAGCGCAGCCGGAAGCCGTCCGGCGCGAGCGCGACGGTGAGGCGGTACCCGCTGTTCAGCCGCCCGTAGAGCGCCGCGGCGAGTGCGATCAGCGCAGCTGCGCTGCTACTCAACGCCGCGGTGAGCGCGCCCGGGGCGGTGAGGACGAGCACAACCAGCCCGCAGACGCATACGACGGTGATGGCGCCCAGCCAGCTCAGCAGCACCGAAGCCAGCAGGCGGCCCGTCGGTACCCGGAGCAGCACCGTCTCCGGCGGCGGGGGTGTGTCCGCCGACAGGCCGTGCGCCAGCGCGAGCAGCTCGGAGCGGAGCGGCTCGGCCTCGGACGCCCGAACGCACTGCAGCCGCCCACCGCCTCGTGTCGCCGCACCGGCCATCCGTAGTCGCAGCTCGGCGAGCCCGACCACGCGCGCCAATCCGGTTTGGACGATGTCGATCGCCTGAATCTGCGACAGCGGGTAGCGCTGGGAGCTGCGTCGCAGGAGGCCGGTATCGATCCGCAGAACCCCGCCGGCGCCCTTCCACCGGGTGACGAGCCACGACACGATGCCGAGAACGATCACGATCAACAGCACGGAAGCGTCGAGGATGAGCCCGGAGAAGTTCGCGTGGCCCGGACCGGCGGCGCGCGCCAGTGCCGCGACCACGAGCACTCCGAACGCTCGGCCTGATCTCACCAGTGGTGACAGCGGATGCAGTCGGTGCCAGCCCGCGTCCGGACCGTCCTGCGATTCGCTCGTCACAGTCCCGCTGCCTGTCCCTCGCCCAGCGCCGCGAGCTGGTCGCGCAACCTGTTCGCATCGGCAACGAGCAGACCGGGGATCCGGGCATCGCTCGCCGCGGCGGCGGTGTGCATGTGCACCGTGGCGAGTCCGGCGATCCGTTCGAGCGGGCCCGCGACGACGTCGACGAACTGCATGCGCCCGTACGGAATGACCGACAACCGCCGGACCAACACCCCTCGTCGTACGAGGAGGTCGTCGGCGCGCTCGGCGTACGACCAGGACCGGACCCGGCGCAGCAGGAACGCACCGACCGCCACGCACGTCAGGAGCACCGCTATGGCGGTGACGGCCGCGGCTACGGGCGAGCCGACCGCGAGCGACACCGAAACGGCGACGGCGAGCGGCACGAATCCGGCTGCGGCCACCTCCGCAATCCGCAACCGCCCGAGGCGAGGGGACGGCGCCAGCCATCGAGTCCCGTCGTCGATGGTCACGGGTCCGCGCGGGGCGGAGCCCCCGCTGTGTCGTCCGGGGGCGGAGCCCCCGCTATGTCGTTGTCGATCGACGTCGCCAGCTCAGCAGGCTTCCCGTGCTTGCCGAACTCCTCGACCGCCACGAGGGAGCCCAGTTCGTCGCGATACAACACGTGGCCTTCGGAGTCTTCCCGACCGGCCAGGTACTTCGCGGCCGCGTTCACCGTCGCGACGAGCGGCACCGCGAAAATGGCGCCGGGCAGCCCTGCCAGGAGCGCACCGGCGGTCAGCGTCGCGGCGATGGCGATGGGATGGAGTCGTACGTACCGGCCCACGACGAAGGGCTGGAGCACGTGCCCCTCGACCTGGTTCTCGACCACCAGCACGATGAGCAGGACCACCGCCTTGACGACCCCGCCCGCTACCAGGGTGACGATCACGGCGAATGCCCCGAAGACGAGGGCGCCGATCACCGGAATGAAACTTCCGATGAATACGAGCACGGCGAGTGGAGCGATCAGCGGAGAGCCGACGATCGCCAGCGTGATGCCGATGGCCAATGCGTGAAAGAGGGCGACGAAGAACTGGCCGGTGATGTAGCCGCTCAGCGTCTGCCACGCCCGTTGCCCCGCGCCGCGAACGCGTTCTTCTGCCCGCCGCGGGAAGAGGCGGACCACCCAACTCCAGACGCGGTCGCCGTCGTAGATCAGCATGATCGTGAGGAACAGCCACAGCACGGCGCCGGTCAGGACGTCCAACGCTGTCCGTCCCGCCTCGATGACGCCCGATGCGATCTGTCCCTTGTGGCTGTTGATCTGTTTGGTGATCGTGTCGCCCACGTTGTTGACCGACGAGCGCGGCAGGTTGAACGGCGCGTGTGTCAGGAAGTTCTGCGTCTGGGTCACCGCATCGTTCGCCTTGTCGGCGAGTGTCGGATAGTCCGCGACGGCGCGGTCGGCGACGTAGAACCCGACGCCGCCGAGCACGGCGAGCGCAAAGACGACGGTGATCAGCGTCGAGACTCCACGCGAAACCCCGTGCCGCCGAAGCCAATTCGCGATCGGCATCAACAGCGCGGCCGCCAGCAACGCCAACAGGAACGGGACGACCAGGAGTTCCAAGTGGTGCAGAAGGCGAAAGAGCAGCAGGAACGCTACGAGAACGACGACGATGCGCCAGCACCACGCGGCGGCACCGACGAGCAGGATCGGGACACGCACGCCTTGGCCGTCCGGAACAGCCGCCTCACGACTGGGCGGCGGCAAGCCCTGCGAGGTGTCGGACACCTCGCGATGCTAGCCCGCGACCACCGGAGAACTCAGGAGCGCAGGACCCTGCGCAGCACGGTGACGACGGGTGCGCCCGCGCCCCCGGCGACGCCGGCGCTCTCGGGATTGCGCTCGATCTCGTACAGCAGGACGCGCAATGCCCGTTCGAGTGAGTCAAGACGCGCCCGGTCCCGCGCGCCCGAGTCGAGCAGGTCGATGACCGCGCCCGCAAGCCCGGCGTCGCCGCTGCGGAGCGCCGATCGCAACAGTTCCTCCTCCTGCGAGCCCGCGGAGGGCGCGGTCTCCGGCGGGAGCGAGGCCGGCGAGGCATCGGCGGCGGTGAGATCGACGATGTGGGGCGAGCCCAACTCTGTGAACGGGGCTGGTTGCTCTGCAAAGGTTGAGGCCGGAACAGTCACCGACGTGCCCTCCCTGGTGTCGTGGTGCGTGGGTTGCCCTGTAGGCACCTGTGGTTGCTGCGAACTCGAAACCGGCGGAGCCTCGGACGGCCCTGCCGGAGGTGCTGAGGGAGCCGCTTCGGGAGCCACCGAACCCTCCGAGACGGAGTCGGAGTCCCGGTCGAAATAGACACGTTCCCAGGGACGCGGGCCCTGGCCGCCGAGCAGCCGCTCGCTGACGCTCTCGACCCAGAGCAGCGCGCGTTCGCCCGGCCGATCTGAGCGGGCCTCGGATGCACCCTCATCGTCAGTGCCCGAGTCACCCTGCGCCACCAGACCCTGCCCCTCTCCCACCGCTGCTGTCATGGGCACGTCACCGCGGGACGAGGTGGCTGACCATACGGCCCAGGCTACCGGCGCCGAAAGCCCTGCCGTACCCCAGGGGAGCGACAAAGACCCCCTGTGAAATAAGGGATACGGAGAGTGATGCACCCGTACGGAGGGTGTGCCGCCCGGGTGGCGTAATCGACTGTGCCGGACAGCGCAACGCAGCCTTGAGCCCTACCCTGATCGTCGTGAACCCGCCGGCCGTGCACTGGTTTCGCCGGGATCTTCGACTTGCCGACAACCCCGCGCTGCACGCAGCGCGCGAGGCGGGCGCAGGACGCGTGCTCGGGTTGTTCGTCCTCGACCCGGCGCTGTGGAACCGCTCCGGGCAAGCGCGGCGCGCCTTCCTCGCCACCGCTCTGGCCGACCTGCACGACCGGTTGGACGGGAATCTCGCGATCCTGCGCGGAAACCCGGTACGGGTCGTCCCCGCGGCAGCCAAGCACGTCGGAGCGCACGCCGTGTCAGCAGCGGAGGAATTCACCCCGTACGCGGTGACCCGAGACGGGCAGGTTACGGAGGCCCTCGGCAAAGCGGGCATCGACTGGCTCCAGACCGGCAGCCCCTACGCCGTGTCACCGGGACGCGTCCGGAAGGGCGACGGGTCGCCCTTCCGGGTCTTCACCCCGTTTTCCAAAGCGTGGTCCACCCATGGCTGGCGTGCGCCGGCGCCGGCGGTCCGCTCGGTGCAATGGCTGGCCTACGACGGGCCCCACCTCGGGTCCGTGCCCCCGGATGCTCCGCCAGCGGGCGTCGATCTGCCGGTCGCGACCGAGACGGCAGCCCGCGCGGCCTGGCGGGGGTTCGTGTCCGGCGGTCTCTCGACGTACAACACCGACCGGGATCGTCCCGACCTCGATCGCACCTCGCGCATGTCCGCGTACCTGCATTTCGGGTTGCTCCATCCCCGGACCTTGCTGGCGGACCTCGCCCAGCATTCGGGCGCGGGGCCGGCGTCCTACCGAAACGAGCTGTGCTGGCGGGAGTTCTACGCGGACGTGCTGTTCACGAATCCCGCCTCGGCCTGGCAGACGTACAACACGCAGTTCGCCGACTTCCAGTGGGACAGCAGTCGGAACCGTTTCGAGGCATGGCAGCACGGCGTGACCGGATTCCCGATGGTCGACGCCGGGATGCGTCAGCTGCTGGCGCAGGGATGGATGCACAACCGGTTACGCATGATCACGGCGTCGTTCCTGGTCAAGGATCTGCACCTGCCGTGGCAGTGGGGCGCGCGGCACTTCCTCGACCACCTCGTGGACGGCGATCTCGCGAGCAACAACCACGGGTGGCAATGGACGGCCGGGACGGGTACGGACGCCGCGCCGTACTTCCGCGTCTTCAACCCCGTCCTGCAGGGCAAGCGTTACGACCCCGACGGCGACTACGTACGTCGATGGATTCCCGAGCTCACGGGCGTCGAGGGTGGCGCTGTGCACGAACCGTGGTCACTCGAGGTGCCGCCCGCCGGCTATCCGGCGCCGATGCTCGACCACCACGCCGAGCGGGACGAGGCGCTACGCCGCTACGAGGCGGTCCGCTCGTGACCGCATCGCCGCCGGAAGGAGCCTCGCTCGCCGATCTGAAAACGGCCGCGGCCGCCTGCACGGCGTGCGAACTACACGGGCCGGCGACCCAGACCGTCTTCGGCCGAGGCCCGGCGCACGCACGGATGATGCTCGTCGGCGAACAGCCCGGAGATATCGAGGACCAGCGCGGTGCCCCGTTCGTCGGCCCCGCGGGCCGGCTGCTCGTCGCAGCGTTGGAGGAAGCGGGCATCGACAAGGCATCCGTCTACGTGACGAACGCGGTCAAGCATTTCCGCTTCACGCCGTCGGCGTCCGGGCGGCGTATCCACCAGACCCCCGACCGGGTGCACATGGTCGCGTGCCGACCCTGGCTCACGGCCGAACTTCGCGAAGTCAGTCCTCGGGTGATCGTCCTGCTGGGCGCCACCGCCGGAAAGACCCTGCTCGGAGCGGACTTCCGGGTGACCCGGCTCCGCGGGCAGGTCCTCGACGGGCCACAAGGCTCGGGCGCGAAGGTCGTGCCGACCATCCACCCCAGCGCCGTCCTGCGCACGGATCCGGCCGACCGGGATACCGCACGCGCGGGCCTCGTGGCGGATCTCGTCGTGGCGCGGGAGGCACTCGTCGCGCAGTGATCAACCGACGGTGTAACGGCGGAAGTCCTTGGCCCGCACCGCCACCACCGCAAGCAGAACCAGACAGGCGAGACCGCCTGATACGACGGCGAACCGCAGCCCTCCGATGCTCGCCGCCGCACCGGCCTCAACATCGCCGAGCCGTGGGCCGCCCGCAACGACGACGATGAAGACACCCTGCATCCGGCCGGCGAGCGCGTCGGGCGTCGCGACCTGCACGATCGACGAACGGAACACCGCGCTGACGAAGTCGGCGGCGCCGGCGATCGCGAGCATCGCGACGCCGACCAGGAGCGAACTCGCCAGCCCGAATCCGACGATCGCGGCGCCCCACACCGCGATCGCCAGGAACACCGCCATCCCCTGACGGCGTACCCGGCTCAGCCATCCGCCGGTGAGCGCTCCGAGCAGCGCGCCCGCGGAGATTCCCGCGTAGAGCAGGCCCACCGCACCGGGACCGCCGTGGAACTGGTGTTGGGTGAGCGCGGCGAACAACGCCCTCGGCATGCCGAAGATCATCGCGACGATGTCGACGACAAAGGTCATGAGCACGATCGGCTGACCACGGAGAAACCGAAAACCTTCGATGGTGGCGGCGATCCCGGGCCGGGTTCCGCCGCCGAGCGGCGGCATCGGCGCAAGTCTGAGCAGGGCGTACGCGGACCCGGCGAAGCTGCACACGTCGAGCAGGTACGCGCCGCTCAGGCCGTCGGTGACGAGCAGCAGGCCCGCGAGCAACGGGCCGGCCGTCATGGCCACGTTGAAGGCGAGCATGGACAGCGCGTTCGCGGCCGGGATGTCGCTCGCGGGTAGGAGGCGCGGGATGAACGTGCGCCGGGTCGGTGAATCGATACCGGCGAGTCCGTTCTGGATTCCGACCAGCAGGTAGAGCAACCAGAGTTGGCGCCACCCCGCGATCTGCTGCACGAGCAGCAGCGTGGAAGTGAGCAACAACGCCGCGACGGTGGCGCGAGCGAGTGTCCGGCGATCGACGGCGTCGACCAGCGTGGCCCCCACTAGCCCCGACGCGATCAGCGGCACGAGGGCGGCCAGGCCGAGCATCCCGACGGCGAGCGGCGAATGCGTGAGTGCGTACACCTGTACCGGCACCGCGACATTCGTGACCTGGGTGCCGGTCGCGTCGATCGTCTGGCCCACCCAGAGGCGACGGAA
The DNA here is from genome assembly GCA_964247525.1 of uncultured bacterium. GTDB lineage: Bacteria > Actinomycetota > Actinomycetes > Mycobacteriales > CAJCIY01 > DASYGP01. The sequence goes on along the minus strand of CAXTUZ010000002.1, from coordinate 5,638 downwards.
CTGCGCGGAGCGTCGCAGCGGACCGATGTCGAGCGCGAAACCCCGGACTCTGTCCCGAATGGGTCGCCGCACCGCGGCCTCGGTCACGGAGCGAGTCGCTCGACGACCCAGCCGCCGTCGTACGCCGACCCGAGCGCGTCGCCTCGCCGGCGGAAGCGCACGCGGTCGTGCAGGCGGTCGGGGCGGCCGGCCCAGAACTCGACCGTGCGTGGCAGGACACGGAAGGCGCCCCAAAAGGGCGGCACCGGCACCGGCGCCCCTTCGTAGCGCCGCTCCGCGGCCGCCTTTCGGGCGGTGAGGAAGTCGCGATCGGCGATCACGGCGGACTGCGGCGACGCCCAGACCGAGAGCTGCGAGCCACGCGGCCGGCTCTGTGCGTAGGCCTCGGTCTGCGCCCTGTCCACGGACTCGGCGTCACCGGTGATGCACACCTGGCGTTGCACCGTGAGCCAGCAGAATGTCAGCGCGACGCGCGGGTCGGCGGCGAGCGCCATGCCCTTACGGGAGCGGAGATTGGTGAAGAACACGAGTCCGCGGCTGTCCACGCGCTTGCACAGGACCGTACGGGCGCTCGGCCGGCCATCGGCGTCAACGGTAGCCAGGGTCATTGCGTTGGGCTCGGGGGCCTGCTCGGCGATCGCTTCGTCGAGCCAGCGTTCGAACTGCTCGAGCCATGTCGGCGCAACGGATCCGACGTCGAGGCCCACTGCGTCGTAACCGCGGCGCATCGCGGCGAGCCGGTTCGGCGCAGGACGTCCTCCCGTGGCTTCCGGCGTTGTGTCCACATGGGCCATGATGGACGAACCGAGAGGAGCGAAACATGAGCGCACCACAGCAGGCTGATCCGACCTTCGTTCCCGGACTGGAGGGCGTCGTCGCCTTCGAGTCCGTGATCGCCGAACCGGACAAGGACGGTGGTGCGCTGCGCTACCGCGGGGTCGACATCGAAGATCTCGTCGGGGTGAAGGATTTCGGGCACGTGTGGGGACTGCTCGTCGACAACAAGTTCGAGCCGGGCCTACCGCCCGCGGAGCCGTTCCCCGTCCCGGTCCACTCCGGAGACATTCGGGTCGACGTCCAGAGCGCGCTTGCCATGCTCGCTCCGTACTGGGGATTTCGCGAGCTGATCGACATCTCCGAAGCGCAGGCCCGCGACGATCTTGCCCGTGCCTCGGTGACCGCGCTGTCCTACGTAGCGCAGGCGGCGCGCGGCCCGGCGCTGCCCGCCGTGCCACAGAAGCGGGTGGATGAGGCGCGGACGATCACCGAGCGCTTCATGATCCGCTGGCGCGGTGAGCCCGACCCCCGGCACATCGAGGCGATCGACGCGTACTGGATCTCCGCCGCGGAACACGGTGCGAATGCGTCCACCTTCACATCGAGGGTCGTCGCATCCACGGGCGCGGACGTCGCGGCATGCCTGTCCGCGGCCGTCGGAGCGCTGTCCGGGCCGTTGCACGGTGGCGCACCCGCACGCGTGCTGTCGATGCTCGACGGCGTCGAGGAGGAGGGCGACGCGGAGCGCTGGGTACGAAAGGCCCTCGACCGCGGCGAACGCCTGATGGGGTTCGGGCATCGGGTCTACCGCGCCGAGGATCCCCGCGCCCGGGTGCTCCGCCGCACGGCGAAGGCGCTCGGCTCGCGCAGGTACGACATCGCTGAGCAGCTCGAGAAAGCGGCGATCGCGGAACTCACCGCGCGCAAGCCGGACCGGCCCCTACGGACCAACGTCGAGTTCTGGTCCGCGGTGGTGCTGGACTTCGCGCAGGTCCCGGCCCACATGTTCACCTCGATGTTCACCTGCGCACGTACCGCGGGGTGGAGCGCCCACATCCTCGAGCAGAAGGGCCTGGGCAAGCTCATCCGCCCGTCCGCCCGGTACATCGGGCCGGGTCCACGTCCAGTGAGCGAGGTCTAGGTGAGCCCGACGATCACGATCCCGGCGTCGATCCGGCCGTCCGACGGCCGCTTCGGTGCCGGGCCGTCGAAGATCCGCCCGCAGGCGCTTGCGGCCCTGGCCGCCTCCGGGTCGTCGTTGCTCGGCACCTCGCACCGGCAGAAGCCGGTGAAGTCGTTGGTCGGAGCCGTGCGAGCGGGGCTCCGGGAGCTGTTCATGCTGCCCGACGGCTACGAGGTCCTGCTGGGGAACGGGGGTGCCACGGAGTTCTGGGACATCGCGTGCTTCGGGCTCATCGCTCAACGGTCGCAGCACCTTTCCTTCGGTGAGTTCTCTTCGAAGTTCGCGGCAGCCGCGGCGGCCGCTCCGTTCCTCGACGACCCGACCGTCATCGCCTCGCAAGCCGGAGACCATCCCGAGCCCAAGCCCGAGGACGGCGTGGACGTCTACGCCCTGACCCACAACGAGACTTCCACCGGCGTGTCC
>CAXTUZ010000002.1:0-3245 GCA_964247525.1 uncultured bacterium | reverse complement strand
GTCCATGCCGATCCGGCGCGTCGGCGGGGACGAGGCGCTCGTCCTCGTCGACGCGACCTCCGGAGCGGGCGGGATAGCGGTCGATCCGGGCGAATTCGACGTGTACTACTTCTCGCCGCAGAAATGCTTCGCCTCCGACGGCGGCCTGTGGATCGCGCTGTGCTCGCCCGCGGCGATCGAACGGATCGCCTCCATCGAGCACACGCGTCGCTGGGTTCCGACCTCGTACTCGCTACCGGTCGCGCTCGAGAACTCCCGGCTCGACCAGACGTACAACACGCCCGCGCTCGCCACACTTTTCCTCATGCAGCAGCAGATTTCCTGGATGAACGACAACGGTGGGCTGCCCTTCACCACCGGCAGGACCACCCGGTCCTCGAGTTACCTGTACGACTGGGCGCAGCGCTCGGAGTTCGCGACGCCGTTCGTCACCGATCCGGCGAAGCGCTCGCCCGTTGTGGGGACGATCGATTTCGCGGACTCCGTCGACGCGAGCGCGGTCGCGAAGGTGCTCCGCGAAAATGGCATCGTCGATACCGAGCCCTACCGGAAGCTGGGACGTAATCAATTGCGAGTCAGCATGTTTCCGGCGATCGAGCCGGACGATGTCCGGTCGTTGACCGCCTGTATCGACCACGTCGTCGGCGCGCTCTCGTAACGCTCGACGGGCGGCGATGAATCAGGTCCGCGCCGTCGCATGACAAGTGCGCAGCCGAGCGCCGAGACGGCGGACGCGACACCGCCGACGTACAGCGACGATCGGGGCCCGAAGCTCTCGGCGACTAACCCGATCACCGGAGCCCCGATCGGCGTACCGCCCAGAAAAACCAAGAAGTACAGCGCCATCACCCGACCGCGGAATTGGGGGCCGGCCGCGAGCTGGATGGAGGTGTTGACCGCCGTCGAGAACACCAGGAACGCCATCCCGACGGGCACAAGCATGACCGCGAAGAGCAGGTAGGTCGGCATGACCCCGGAAATCGCCTCGAAGACACCGAAAAGGCCGCCTGCGAGCAGGTAGGTCCGCGGCCGCGGTTGCAGGTCGCGGCCGCTTCGGCGGGCGGCGAGCAATGCCCCGGCGAGCGAGCCGGCCGCGAGGCAGCTTCCCAGCACGCCGTACGCGCCGGCGCTCTGATGGAACGTCGTCTTCGCCATGAGGGCGATCGTCACCGGGAAGTTCAGTCCGAGCAGGCCGATTAGGCCCATGAGGATGATGGGTGTCAACAGTTCCGTCCGCCCGCGTACGTGGGAAAGGCCCTCACGCAGTTGACCTTTCGCCCGCGAAAGCCTTGCCGCCGGGAAGAGTTCGGCGCGACGCATCCGGAGCAGGCCGTAGATCACCGCGGCGAAGGAGGCGGCGTTGAGCAGAAACACCGATCCCGTGCCGATCGTGCTGATAAGCGCGCCGGCGACGGCGGGACCGACCACGCGAGCCGCGTTGAACGTCACGGCGTTGAGGCTGACGGCGTTGGGCAGATCCCGGGGCCCGACCATCTCTCGGATGAAGGACTGACGTACCGGACCGTCGAGAATCGAGGCGAACCCGAGTCCTGCGGCAAGCAGGTACACCTGCCACAACGCGACGAGCCCGGTCACGTCGAGCAGGCCGAGGACGAGGGCCAGCACACCCATCGCGGCCTGGGCGCCGATCAGCACTCGTCGCTTGTCGTAGCGGTCGGCGATGACGCCGCCGTACAACCCGAACAGCAACACCGGCAGGAACTGGAGCCCGGTGACGACACCGAGCGCGACGCCGCTGGAGTGGGACAGCGACAACACGAGCCAGTCCTGGGCGGTGCGCTGCATCCAGGTTCCGGTGTTGGACACCACCTGGCCCGTGGCAAAGAGCCGGTAGTTGCGGATTCGGAGGCTGCGGAAGGCCGGGCTCATCGCTGTTCCCTCACGCGCGCGACAACCGCTCGAGGAGAGGAAGCGCATCGACGAGCCGCTCGAGCTCGTGGGCGTCGAATTCGCCGAGCCGCTGAGCCAGCCACGCGTCCCGGCGGCGACGGTCGCCGGCCAACAACTCGTGTCCGGCGGTGGTCACGCTCAGCAGCTGCTGCCGACCGTCGGAGGGATGCCGGTCGCGCCGCACCAACTGGGCGCGTTCGAGGTGCGCGACGATCCTGGTCATCGATGGCGGCTGCACCCGTTCGCGTGCTGCCAGATCGCCGGGGCTGATCGGGCCGTACCGCTCGACCGTGGAAAGCGCCGCGAATTGCGACAACGTATGACCGCTCGCCTCTCGCTCCGCTCGAAGCCGGCGGGCGAGACGCATCGCATGCACCCGAAGTTGGCTCGCCACGTCGGCGGTCGAGACGCGCGAACCAGTTCGCATAGCTTATTAGCCTAACTCAGAAGTTTCGATCGGGCGGGCCGGCCCGTACCCTTTGCCGGTGTCCGATCAATCGGCAGAGCACACCGCGATCCGGCCCGTCGACAACGACGGGGTCGTCGTAGTGAGTGCCGGCACCGGGGCGTGGCTCGTCGCGCTCGTCGTGCTGGCGCTGCTGCACGCACAACTGTCCGCGCATGGGCACCTGTGGTGGATCGCGACGGCGGCGATCGGTTTCGGGCTCGGGCTGCTCGGGATTGTCTACTGCCTGCGCGCCCGCCGTAGACGGGTCAACAGCAGTGCAGTCCTGGGTTAGGAGTGCCCACCGGTCTCGCCGAGTTCGGTGTCATCGACCGAGCCGGGAGGGTGTGCGGCGACGGCGGCGTCCGGCTTGAACGTGGTCGACTCGATCGAGTCATCGTCGAGTTGCAGCGGCGCGGGACGGGCGGAGGGCAGCACCATCGCTTCGGAATGGGCGCCACAGCCGTGCGTGCACGCGACGACACGCGCGTCGTCGCTCGCCCACTCGTTGGCACAAACGCCGAACACCCGCCCGAGTGCCCCGACCAGCGACACATAGAAGCCGCAGCTCGCACAAGTCTTCAGCGCGGCCCTTGCGATCTCGCTCTCGGGCCCCGGCGCCCCGTCGTACCAGCGCTCGGCAGCCTCGTCCCGACCGGCGGCCGACAGGACACGCGGACGCCCCAGTCCGAGCTCGAACCATAAGGAGTCGTCGATCCAACCCTCGGTGTCGGTCCTGCGCAGCGCGAGACGCACGTCGTCGGCGGCGGTAGGCAGAACATCGCCCGGACCGACGTCACCGGGTCGAAGCCGCTCCGACCACGGAACCCAGTCGGGCGCCTGGACGGCGGCCTCGCCGGGCAGCAGCACCACCTCATCGACGGTGGCG
>CAXTUZ010000001.1:67587-81306 GCA_964247525.1 uncultured bacterium | reverse complement strand
GTGTCGACGCCGCAGGGGTGCACCGTGTTCACCCGACTACTGTGCGGCGCGAGGAGGTTCGCGTACTTGCGCATCAGCCCCACCACGCCGTGCTTGGCGGCGCCGTACGCCAGGTGACCGGCGTACAGCTGCGGCCCGATTCCTTTGAGCCCGGCTGTCGAACTGGTCAGCACGATCGCCCCGCCGGTTCCCTGGGCGACCATCGTCTCGCGGGCCGCCTCGACGGTGTTCCACACGCCGATCAGGTTGATGTCGATGACTTCCCGGAAGGCATCCTCGCCGCGGCCGGCCGATGAGATCCCGGCATTGGCGATAACGATGTCGACCGAACCGAATTCCTGCACACCCGCGGCCACCGCCTTGGTGAGCGCATCGAGATCCCGGACGTCGGCGACGCCGGCCAACATCCGCCGGTCCTGTTTCTCGACAAGCCGGACCGTCTCCTCCAGATCCTCGCGGGTGGCCATCGGGTAGCGAACCGAATCGACCTGGGCGCACAGGTCGATGCCGATGATGTTCGCGCCCTCGGCGGCGAGCCGCACGGCGTGGGACCGGCCCTGCCCGCGGGCGGCTCCGGTGATGAAAGCAACTTTGCCTTCGAGGGTTCCCATCAGATCTTCTTCCGTAGCAGGAGAACTCGGAATTCGAACAGCGCTGCGTTATGCCTCGATCAGCGCGGTCAATGTGCGATGGAACTGTCGTATCCGGCTCTCCTGGTACGTCGCGAGGGTCACGCCGGGCTTGGTACGGGTGAGCGTTTTCAGGCCCTGCTGAACGTGCGGCAGGTTCACCCGGTCCTGATTGATCGTCGCGGCGAGACGCCCCAACTCCGCAGCCTCCAGCCAGTCCCCATCCGGGGTGATCCAGTGGATCGGTGCCGGATCCGGGCGCGAAGCACCTTCCGGGATCGGGGTGAGAAACATGATCTCCATGATGCAGGAATCGGGATTCATCCCGTCCGGCCGGAAGCGGTAGACGGGATTGGTCTGCGCCTGGTCCCAGGGAAAGAAATTCGGGAACACGAAGTACTCGAGGCCGTCCACCAGTTCGTACGCCGGCACCTGCGAGAAGTCCGCACCGGCAACGGGCCCGAACGAACCGCGAAGCACATCCGCGATCGCCGAGCGCGCGGTGGCACCTTCGGGCAGCTCGTCGTCCCCGTCCGCCCTGGCGAAGTCCCGTCCCTTGGAAACCCCGAGTCGGTCGGCGTAGAACGTGCGGCCCTCCAGGAAGTTTTCGTAGATGTCCTCTTCCTCAAGCGGACCCATGGCCAGGCTCGCAACCCCTTTGGGGGTCAGGGAACGGCTGATGTTGTCGCCGAAGATGTCGTACTGCGTGCTTGAATCGCTGGCACTGACCGCGGCCTGGGGGTGCGTCTGCGTCAGATGCCACGATTCGATGAATGCCTCGAGCGCGACTTTCCAGTTGCAGCTCATGATCTGTGCCACATGGGCGGACTTGTACCGGGTCTCGTAACTTGCGCGCTTGAAGCACTCCGGTAGCGGCGCGAGGAACTCCTCGAGGGGCTCGGCATCCGGATCCATCGTGATGAAGACGAAGCCACCCCACGTTCCGACCTTCGCCTGCGGAAGAGCGAATTCACGGGGATTCACGTGCTCGAAGTCCCATGCGCACGGGAGTTCCTTCATCTTCCCGCCCAGATCCCAGGTGAATCCGTGGAACGGGCAGCGAATCTCGGGAACTCTGCCGTCCCGGGTGCGCAGCGTTCGTCCCCGGTGCAGGCAGGCGTTCTGCAATGCGTTTATCGACCCGTCGGTGTCGCGCATGATGATGAACGAGTCGTTCACGATCGTATAGACGACATGGTCCCCCGGTTCGGGGATCTCCTCCTCGCGACACGCCATCTGCCAGACGCGGCGCCACACCTTCTCCACTTCGAGTTCGGCGAACTCGCGGGAGAAATACCGCGTCGCGGGAATGTCCTCACTTCCTAAATCCCGCCAGGAGGGGCGCATGTAGTCGGGGATCGGGTCACCGTCGCGCTCGAGAATCTCCTGGTACGTCGGCCGTGGCAGGTTCGTCGGCACGGCCGGATCCGGAACGCTCAAGGACACGCCGGCTGCTGGGGCATCTCGTTCGGCCATATCGGTCATCTCGCGATCCTCTCCGGGCCCGCCCTTAGACGCCTTGCGCGTCCGGCGCGTACGCTCCACCGACGAATTCCAGCATGACAGGCTCGGCGAACCGCAACTCTCCGGACACCCATGAACCGTCGCGGTGGAACACCCCACGGACCCCGCTCGGATCGGACACCTCGATCAGGCCGTCGGGCAGCAACGTGAAGACCTGCTTCGTCTTCGGATGTACGAAGGCCTTGGCCATCTTCACTCCGCCTTCCTCGGCTCCGCCGTCACGTGACGTCTCACGCCCCGCTTAAACACCGTTGCTTCGGCAACAACCCGCGCCTGACACGCGAGCCGAAACGTGTCGCCAGGATTGCCGACGCTGCCGAGTTGAGCAAGCCCTTCGGACTCCCAGGCCTCTGGATCGGCAAAGGACTCCGGGTACTCCAGTACCTGCATGTAGCACGTGCGGCACGAGCCTTGGCCGCCGCACACGGTCGGCCAGCGATAGCCCGCATCGACCGCCGCGGCGAACACGGTGCTCCCGACCGGGACGTCGATGCTCGTCCCGCTCGGTTGCACGACTACTCGAGGCACGGCCCGGTCAGCCGCGGTTCAGCGACCCGAGCGCGAGGGCGACCGGCTCTGCGGTGGGGTGGAACTCGAAGACCTCGGCGACGGAGCGGAAGCCGCCGATCGCAGCCCCGACGATCGAGGTTTCGGCGATCGGTGTCGCGCGTACCCGGTCGGTCCCGAACTGGGTGGACAGGCCTCTCGTCACCTTCCCGGCCCCGCCGATCGGATCGGCGCTGTTCTCTCCGAGCAGGATGACCCGCTCGGCGTGTTCCCGCTCGGTGAGCGTCCTGCTCGGAGCCATTCTGCCTCTTCGACCGCTACTGGTGCCCGTCGCCGGATCGCGGCGCGGGCCCGGTGCCGGGCGACGCTACCCCGGCCGTCTCACCCCGCGCAAGGCATCGCAGTGCTATCTTCGGCGCGCTTCACGAGAACGCCATTCGGCGCCGCACGGGAGCGAAGGGACCACGCGCCATGCCAGGACGGGTCGAGGGCAAGGTCGCCCTGGTCACCGGAGCCGCTCGCGGGCAGGGCCGCAGCCATGCCGTCCGGTTGGCGCAGGAAGGCGCCGATGTCATCGCTGTCGATGTCTGCGCCCCGATCCGCAACGTCGGTTACCCCGCAGCGACACCCGAAGATCTGGCCGAGACCGTCCGCCAAGTCGAGGCGTTCGACCGGCGAGCCGTGTCCGCCCAGGTCGACATCCGTAATGCACAAGCTCTGAAAGATGTTGTGGACGCCGGTGTTTCCGAGCTTGGCCGGCTCGACGTCATTGTCGCGAATGCCGGGATCGTCATGCTGCGTTCTTGGGACGAGGTGACGGCTGAGATGTGGTCCGACACCATCGACGTCAACCTCACCGGGACGTGGAACACGGTCCTTGCGGGCGTGGAGCACCTCATTGCCGCGGGTGGCGGTTCGATCATCGCGATCAGCTCGGTGTCAGGGCTGAAGGGCACACCGTTCCACGCGCCATACGTTGCGAGCAAGCACGGAGTCACCGGGCTCGCGCGCGGTCTGGCCTCGGAACTGGCCGAACATCACATCCGAGTAAACAGCGTGCACCCCTGCGGTGTTGACACTCCGATGGTGCACCAAGATCCCGGCAATGATTACTCGGCCCTGTTCGCCAGGAACCCTCGAGCAGCGGGCATGTTCACCAACATGCTTCCGGTAGGCCGACTCGAGCCCGAGGACATCAGCAACGCCGTGCTCTTCCTCGCCTCAGACGAATCCCGCTACGTCACGGCACTCGCCATGACGGTGGATGCTGGTCAAAGCCAGTACTGACCTGTCGAGGAGTATCAGTGATCATCCTTATCGCGACGACGAGAATCACTGCGCAGACCAAGGACACGTTCATGGAACTCGCCCGGGCGACGGTCGAGACGTCACGAGCAGAAGACGGCTGTGTGAGCTACGACTGCTCGGCGGATCTGAAGGACCCGCTGTCGTTTCGCTGGACCGAAGTCTGGCGCGACGCCGCTGCCCTCGACGCCCATCGCAGTGCTGCGCACCACGTGCAGTTCATGGCCGACCTGCAGGACGAGAGCAAGATCGAGCGAATGACCGGTCCGGCACCCGCGTACTACGAGGCCACGCCGGTAAGCCGGTAACGTGCGTGAAGATCGCCGACGGGCATCCGTCCCCCCGAAAACTGTTGAGCATCTACCTGAACGACCATCTCGCCGGTGCGCAGGGCGGTGCTGCGCTCAGCAGACGGATCGCGCACGCGTATGCGGGGACCTCCGACGCGGCGACCACTGCGACCCTCGCTGCAGACATCGCCGACGATCGCGATGCGCTCCTCGCGGTGATGCGGGACGTCGGTGTCCCTCGGCGACCGGAGATGCGAGCGGCGGGCTTGGCCGCCGAACGCCTCGGCAGACTCAAGCGCAACGGAACGTTGCTGCGTCGCTCACCGCTCTCCGGCGTCCTCGAACTCGAAGTGATGCTCATTGGCGTCACCGGAAAACGCGCGGGCTGGCTGGTTCTGCGCGATCTGTGTGGCCACGAACCGCGGCTCGACATCCGTCGGATCGATGCCTTGATCGTGCGGGCCGATCAGCAGCTCAGCACGATCGAGACGCTCCGACTCGCTGCCGCCCATCGGGCCCTCCGACCCTGAGAGCGACCCGCCGCAGCGCGCTCCCCGGCCGCGGCGCGTCGCGGCTACCCTAGAGGTTCCACGCGGCCGCCAACGGCCGCACGACGGCGTCCTCCGCGGCAACGGCGGTCCGACCTTCGTTCACCAGCATGGCAACGGAGTGTCTCGTGGAGTCCGACGACCAGGTGCATAGCGTGCTTTCCGCCGCGATCTCGGCGACCGGATCGCAATTTTCGGCGGCGGACCGGCTGTGCCGCGCGTGCGTCGAGGTGCTCGACGTGGACGGCGCCGCCGTCTCGTTGATCGACCACGGGGAGACGCGCGGGACCTTCGGGTCCAGTGGCGCGTTGAGCAAGCAGATCGATGAGTTTCAGTTCACTTTCGGTGAAGGTCCGTGCCTGGATGCGGTACGTCGAGGTGTCCCCGTACTCGTCGAGGACCTCACCGATCTTCGTGAGGTGAGGTGGCCGGCCTTCACCGGGAAGATGCTGGAAAACGGCATCCGGGCAGTGTTCGCGCTCCCCGTCCACGTTGCGTCCGTGCCGGTCGCGGCTCTGGACCTGTTCCGCCTGAATCCCGGACCGTTGTCCTCTCACGCTCTGCGCGCCGGCTTGTGGGCCGCGGACCTCGCTGCCGTACCGGTCCTGGACCTGATGACCGCCGCCAAGGCCTGGAACGACGCGTCCTCCGACGACGACGGTTTCCCGGGGCTCGGGTCTTCCGATCGCGTAGAGGTGTATCAGGCCACCGGGATGCTGATCGTCCAACTCAACGTCGAGCCGGCCGAGGCGTTGGTTCGCCTTCGCGCATACGCCTTCGCGCATGGCGCTACGGCCAGCGAAGTCGCCTGGGCAATCGTCGAACGCCGGCTGTGGTTCGACGATGATGGTGAGGCACACGGATCGCACAGCAACGCGGAAGGATCACCGCCATGAGCCAAGAACGAGAACCTGCGGTCAGCGCGGTTTTCGTCGCCCTGACCAGCGATCTCGCGACCGGTTCGGATGTCGTCGACGTCCTCAGCGGTCTCACCGCGAGTTGTGCGCAGCTTCTCGACATCGCGTCTGCCGGCTTGCTGCTGGCCGATCGCCGCGGTGCCCTGCACGTCGTCGCCGCGTCCTCGGACGCGACGCGCGTCCTGGAGATGTTCCAGCTCCAGATCGAGCAAGGTCCGTGTGTCGACTGCTTCCTCACCAAGGCGCCGGTATCCGTCGGGGACCTTTCGCAGGAACGCGAGCGGTGGCCGAGGTTCGTCGATGCGGCGTACAGGCAGGGCTTCGTCTCGGTGCATGCGGTGCCGTTGCGGCTGCGTGAGCGTGCCCTCGGTTCGCTCGGACTGTTCGGCGCTCGAGCCGGCGAGCTCAACGAACAGGACCGCGCGCTCGCCCAGGCTTTTGCGGATGTCGCCAGCGTGGCACTCGTCCAGGACCGCGTCGCCGCGGACACGAACCTGGTCAACGACCAACTCCAGGCCGCGTTGCACAGCCGTGTCGTCATCGAGCAGGCCAAGGGGATTCTCGCCCACCAGGGAGAGCTCGACATGGACCAGGCGTTCGCCGCGCTACGCCGGTTCTCGCGTGATCACAACCTGAGACTTACCGATGTCGCGCGCACGCTTGTGTCCCGCGAGCGCGACCCGGCAGAAGTCCTGGCCCACGCGGTCAAGACTTCCCGTGGTGGCAGCGCCGGCCAGAAGCGAACAGACGATAGGTAGCACTCCGGGCTAGACACCTGTACGTTTGACATCTGTAGGGCTTCGCCACTACAGGTGTTGCTCCGGATCACGGCAGCGCGACAGAATCCCCTACGTCGCCGGAGCAGATGCCGTGGCGCTCACCGTGCCTTCTCAGCTGGACCCGTCTCTCGCCGTCCACCTCCTGCCGACGCCGTCCGGGATGAACGACGAGCTTGACCGCCTTGCGTTCACGCCGGGATGAGCGCGACGACAGCGGGCGTCGCCCCCGCGCACGGAAGCGCCGGTGCGCCCGGTCCTTCAGCGGACACCGTCGACAACGGGCCGTTCACCTGGCAGACCGCTGTGCTCGGACTGCTCGTCGTCGGGCCGCTCGTCGTGCTCGCCGTGGCCGGAGCGCTGCCGCATTCGGCGGCACTTCGTCCGACCTGGCTGGACGCCGCGATGGCAATCCCGCTGTACCTCGTGGCGGGGTTTGGCATCACCGTCGGGTACCACCGCTGCTTCACCCACGGAGCGTTCACCGCGACGCGCGCGCTGCGAATCGGGCTGGCGGTCGCCGGCAGTCTCGCGCTCGAGGGTTCGGCGAGTTCGTGGGTTGCCACCCATCGACGCCACCATGCTCATGCCGACGCCGTCGGAGATCCGCATTCTCCGTGCCAGTTCGGACCCGGCGTGCGGGCTTCTGTCAAAGGCTTATTATGGGCGCACGTGGGTTGGCTCTTCGCCCGCCGGGGGACGAACACGACCAAGTTTGCGCCGGACCTGTGCGCGGACCGGGACATTGCCCGTACCGACGCGCTGTTCCCGTTGCTCGCCGTCGTGAGCCTGCTGCTGCCGGCGGTGCTAGGGGGTGCCGTCACCAGCTCCTGGGCCGGCGCCGTGAGCGGCTTTCTCTGGGCCGGACTGATCCGGGTATTCGTGCTGCACCACGTGACCTGGTCGACGAACAGCATCTGCCACGTCGCGGGCCGGCGCCCTTTCCGTACCAGGGACCGCTCCTGCAACGTCTGGCCGCTGGCGCTCGTCTCGTTGGGCGAGAGTTGGCACAACGCGCACCACGCGGATCCCTCCAGCGCAAGGCACGGTGTCGACCGGCGACAAGTCGATCTCAGCGCCCTTCTCATCCGCGCCTTTGAAGCAGCGGGCTGGGCCTCTCGGGTGCACTGGCCGCACACGGCCCGCCTGGACCGCCTGCGCTATCGACACCCCCGGACGAGGTCCCCTACCGGGTGACGGCGTCCTTCGCCCCTTGTGCCTCGTCCTTGAGGCCCGCTGCGGCGGAGGTGCCCTCGTCGGTGACGACAGAGGTGGCGTCGGTCGCGGTCGCCTTGATCGAAGACAGCGCCTGCTGCGCCGGGTCTTTCAGATTCCCGCTGATCTCCTTCGCGGTATCGCTGAGCATCGGGGTCGCGGCACCCTTGATCTTCGATGCGGCATTCTGTTCGGCGGTAGAACTGGGCAACAGTGCGGAGGAGAGCCAGCCGACGCCGAACGCGATGAGCCCGGCGGCGAGCGGGCTCCCGGCGGCCTTCGCCCGCGCCTGACCCGGCGCGGCACTCACGCCGGAGCCCGCGTCCGACGCGGCCCCCATCACCTTGTCGCGGGCGCCTGATACGGCACCCTTCACCTTGTCGGTCTGCCGCTTGGCGACACTCGAGGGGCTGACACTGTCGGCGAGCGTGTTCACGTTGTGACTCAGGTCCGCGCGGGTGCGCTCGATCTCGCTTCGAATCTGTTCTGGGTCAGTGCTGCTCATCGTGCGGCCTCCTCATGACCTTTGAGTGCATCCGGAATCTTGCGCGTCGTTTCCGCGGTGCGGGGAATGCCGGCTACCGATTTGAGCTCACCGCGCCCCGCGAGGGCGAGGGCGGCGCCGATGGCGAGCCACACCGCAGCAACGATGAGCGCGGACCAACCGTGTCCGGTTTTGTCACCGATACCCCACCATGCCGCGATCGAGACGAAGAGCAGCACCATGTGCCCAGCCAGACCGGCCCCGGCAAACATCCCGGCGCCCTTGCCCGCTCGGCTGGCGGACTGCTTGACCTCTGCTTTGGCAAGCTCGACTTCTTGCCGCACCAATGTGGTCAGCCCTTCGCTGACCTCGGAGATCAACTCGCCGATCGACGGGCGCGCGTCGGGGTGCGGATCGTTGTGCTGGTCGCTGGCGCGTACCGCCGCGGGCTCGTGATCAACGCCACTGCTGGTCATATTCCGGCACCCCGTTCAGGGGCGGCACTCTCGTCGGCCGATGCGTCCTTCACGCCCCTGGTGAGACGGCCGGCTAGCAGGCCGGCGCCCGCGGCAAGGCCGAGAAAGGCAGCAGGTCGCTGGCGCGCGAATCCCTTCAGTTCATCGACGAGTGTTCCCGGTTCCCGGTCCTCGAGCCAGGACGCAAGGTCGTGCGAGCGGGTGGCACCCTGACGAGCCAGATCGGTGGCGACTCCGGCCTCCGATCCGTGCTCGGTCATCGAATGCAGCTCGTCACCCAACGCCCGGAGCCCGGCGGCGAGCCGTTGCTGCTGCGTCGCGGCTTGGGCGCCGAACTCGGTCCGGGCCTGGTCCAGCAAATCCTTGGCCTGGGTGCCCGCCTCGCCCACCACATTCTTCGCCTGGTCCTTGGCGACGCCGGCGACGTGCTGCCCGGCATCCGCGGCGCTTTGCCCCACGGACGAAGCCTGTTCCTTCGCAGTGTCAACCGTTCCCTTGTCCGCCGATCCCTTGCTCGTTCCGGCCGGGGTGGGACGAGGCCGACGAGGGGTCGTGGGGAGAGGAGGTGCTGTATCAGTCATGTGAGCTCCAGATGGGCGGTAGAAGATGGTGGACGTCGTCGGACATGACCGACGTCAGCGGGTGGACAGTGCGGGCGCGACAGCGGAAGCCATCACCGCATCGGCGCGGTCCCAAACGCGGTGCAAGCCCAGCGCCGTGACGAGTTCGGTGCTGAAAGCCGAGCCGTAGCGGTCGGCAATGAGGACACCCGGCCCGTCGAGCGGAATGCCGGCCGACTCGAGGCCAGCACTCCCGTCGCCCCAGGCACCGACCGTCTTGAGGTGCCGGTACGCCTCCTGCAACATGATGACCTGCTTGATGTCACCGCTGGGCGCGGTGCCGGCGGCGATGAGGACCGCGTCGAATTCCGTCGACCGGGTCGTGGCGAGGGTACGGTCGACCGTGGTGGCGTTCTTGCCGGTCCCGACCGTTCCGCCGACCGGCGCGATGACGAGGACGGTGGCGCCGAGCTTGAGGGCGGCGGCCCGCAGTTTTGCGATACCGGCGAGGTCGGATCCGGCGTCGGCGAGGACCCCGATCTTTCGCCCGGCGATAGGACCGGGCTCGATCACGATCTGGGAGAGTGCCGGACTTTCCGTGACTTCGGCGGGTTCGCCGTCAGGAGCGGGAAGTCCGAGTCCGGCGGCAACGGCCGCACACAGGTCCGCGTCGATGTTCGCGAGTGCCAGCAGCTGCCGTTCCTTGATCTCCTGCTCGAAGCACTTGCCCAACTCGAAGGTGTACGCGCCGATGACGTGGCTCTGTTCCACCTCGGACAGGCTCCGATAGAAGAGTGTGGCCTGGGAGAAGTGGTCGTCGAACGAGACCGGTGCTGCCCGCACGGCATCGCCCTCGATGCGGCGAGGGGTCTGGACGTATCCGCCGTCTGCCGCACGTGCCACGATCGGCTCGTCGCCGTCGACGCTGTTCGGCTTGTACGGCGCCTGCCCGGTGTGGATGACGGACTGATGCATGCCATCGCGCAGCATGTCGTTCACCGGACAGTGGGGGCGGTTGATCGGCAGCTGGCTGAAGTTGGGACCTCCGAGGCGGGTCAGCTGGGTGTCGAGGTAGGAGAACAACCTGCCCTGCAACAGCGGGTCGTTGGTCACTTCGATGCCCGGGACAAGGTGTCCCGAGTGAAAGGCGACCTGTTCGGTCTCCGCGAAGTAGTTCGTCGGGTTGGCGTTCAAGGTCATCTTGCCGATCAGCTGCACCGGCGCGAGTTCCTCGGGGACGAGCTTCGTCGGATCGAGCAGGTCGATTCCCTCGAACGCCTCGCTGCCGTCGTCGGGCATCACCTGGATGCCCAACTCCCACTCGAGGAATGCGCCGGCGTCGATCCCGTCCGCCATGTCGCGCCGGTGGAAGTCGGGGTCCATGCCCGCGGTGAGCTGTGCCTCCTCCCACACGAGCGAGTGCACCCCGGCGACCGGCTTCCAGTGGAACTTCACCAGAGTGGTCTCTCCGGCGGCATTCACCAGGCGGAAGGTATGTACCCCGAAACCTTCCATCGTGCGGAACGAGCGCGGGATACCCCGGTCGGACATGTTCCAGATGGTGTGATGCTGTGCCTCGGTGTGCAGGGAGACGAAGTCCCAGAACGTGTCGTGCGCCGATTGAGCCTGCGGCAGTTCACGGTCAGGCTGGGGCTTGGCGGCGTGGATGATGTCCGGGAACTTGATCGCGTCCTGAATGAAGAAGACGGGCATGTTGTTGCCGACCAGGTCGAAGGTTCCCTCGTCGGTGTAGAACTTCACCGCGAACCCGCGGGTGTCGCGCGCGGTGTCCGCCGAACCGCGCGAACCCAGCACTGTCGAGAATCGGGTGAACACCGGCGTGACTGCGTCCTTCGCCAAGAACCCGGCCTTTGTCACCGACGCCGCGCTTCCGTACGCCTCGAACACTCCGTGCGCCGCTGCCCCGCGCGCGTGCACGACGCGTTCGGGGATTCGCTCGTGATCGAAGTGGGTGATCTTCTCCCGCAGGTGAAAGTCCTCGAGCAACGTCGGCCCGCGATCACCTGCTTTGAGCGAATGGTCGGTATCGGGCAGCCGGAGACCTTGCGCGGTCGTCAGGAACTGTGAGGCGTTTTCGTCGGGTGTACGGGGGATTGGCACTGCGCTCCATATGGTTGTCGCCGGGAAGGATCGGCTGTGGAGGCTGGCGTCCGGACCTCGTGGCAAACCATAGCCCCTCGGCGGCCCACTCGCGTACGGCCGCTGAATGGCGGCCTCACTCGTAGATGTCGTCGATCGTGATGTTGACGACGATTCCGGTGAGGCCGATTGCCCGGCCCAGCTCGGCGGTGACCGCGCGTTGAACCTCGGCGGCGAGAAGGTGCAGGGGTGGTCCGTACTGGACGGCAAGAGCCAGGTCGACCGCGGCGGTGCGTCCGAGGACTCCGACGGCGGCATGAGGATGTCGATGTCCGAAGGTGGCTTTCTCGACGAGTCGCGCGGTCCGGCTGACGGTGCTTCGGCCGAGGGCGGCACGAACACCGGGTACGTTGCGCGCAGTGTTGCGCGCAATCGTCGCGACGACGCGGGCGGCAACCCGGATGGTCCCGCCGTCGGCACGGTCGAGGGTGTACCAGACGTCGCGGGCGAGCGTTCTGATCGCGGCCATCACGCCGTCCGAAAGCCCAGCGGGAACGGGCATCGTGGCCGCGGCGTGAGCCTGCATCGGGGCCCAGAGTCGGGCGAACTCATGCAGACCGGCCTGGCAGTGCGGGCACTGCTGCTGGTGGTTCGTGAGCGCGTCGCCGCGCCCCTCGGCGACCTGTTCGAGCAACTCGTCGAGGGATGCGCCGCAAGGCCGGCGCTGCGAAGGTGGGAAGTTACTCGTCACGCGTCACTTCCATTCCTCGAGCATCGAGGAGAGCGCACGGCGGGCCCGGAACAGATGGCTCCGCACCGCGGGAACGGTGCTGTCGGTGATCTCGGCGATCTGCGCGTACGACAGCTCCTGATATTGATGTAACACCAAAACGGCGCGCTGCGTGGCCGGAAGTGCGGCGATTGCGTGCCGGATGGCTCGATCCTGGTCGCGCTCCAGGGCGGTCGTTGCCGGACCCGACGCCGGATCGCTGGCCTCCGGATGTGCGTCCAGTGCGTCGGGTACGCGCTTTTGTCCGGCGAGGTAGCGCAGGCATTTGTTCGTGGCGATCCGGTAGAGCCAGGTCCGGAATTCGGCGTCGCCCCGGAAACCGCCCAATCCACGCCAGGCGGCGATAAACGATTCCTGGGAGACGTCTTTCGCTGCTTCGCGGTCGTTGAGCAGACGCATTGCGAGCAGATACAGCGAAGCGCTGTGCCGGTTGACAAGGATGTCGTAGGCGTCGAGGTAGCCGTCCTGAGCGCGGCCGACGAGGTAGGCATCGCTGGGTGCGGCGTCCGAGTTCACCTCGTCGTTCACCCCGGTTCACCTCGTGGCCGCGATCGTGAAGAGATCCCCGCCCGAGGGCGATTAGCCCGGCGACGAGCGGGTACGGCCCGCGCAGCGGTGATGCGGCTCCAGTCCCTGGCGGCGTGATCGTTGACGCCGAAGCTGGGCGTCAAAGATTTTCCGATTTCGGTGCGACGATGTGCCTCCGGGTGGATCTGAAGAAACAACAGCCCATTGTCAAGGAGCCCAAGCGTATGAGCAGCCCGACGGCCAATGTTCCGGCCACGACCAGCAGCGAAGCAAGTTCCGAGGTGAAGAGTGCCTTGGCGAGTGACGGCGGCAAGATCACCGTCAACGACAGCGTCGTCACCAAGGTCGCGGGATTGGCGACCCGTGAAGTGAGTGGGGTGCACGCCATGGGTGCGGGGGCGGCGCGGGCATTCGGAGCGATCAAGCAGCGGATCCCAGGTTCGTCCAGTACGAACACCATCAGTCAAGGTGTGAGCGTCGAGGTGGGCGAGACCGAGGCGGCCGTCGATCTGGACATCGTGATCGAGTACGGCGTGTCGGTTGCCGAACTCGGGCGCAGCATCCAGCGCAACGTGAAGCAGTCCGTCGAACAGATCACCGGGCTCAAGGTGGTCGAGGTCAACGTGAACGTCGACGACGTCTACATCGGCGATGACGGCAGTGAGGACGATCAGCCCTCCCGGGTGCAGTGAGTACGGAGCCCGATCCGGAGCGGATCGCTGCCGTCGTCGCGGCCTGCCCGCTCGTCGACCGACTCGACGGCGGCCGGTTCGGGCAGGTGGCGAGCTACTTACCCGGGCGGACCGTCGCAGGTGTGCTGATCGGATCACGAACGATCACCGTGTCGGTTGTCGGTCGCGCCCAGAGCACTGCGGCACGTTTGCTCGCACAGATCACCGAAGCGTTGGCTCCTGTGTCGATCGGCTTCGAGGTCACTGTCGTCTTCGCGGACATCGCCACCCCATGAAGGCGACCGATGCCGGACCTCTCAGAGCGCGAACGGTGGATTCGGTCCTGCGCGCGCAGCGGCGCGGCGGTGGCGATTCCGGACGACGCGGTCGTGCAGGCGT
>CAXTUZ010000001.1:7813-67577 GCA_964247525.1 uncultured bacterium | reverse complement strand
TGTCGGCGGCGACCCTGCCGCCTTCGCAGCCGGACTGGATCGGTTCGACACCGGGATCGCTGCGCTCTGCCACGACGTTCGGCCGCCGGTCCAGGTTTTCGTACGACGACGCGCACATGGCGGAGTCCGGTTCGTCGCGGCGGTCCGGACATTCTTCGGCCGCGGCCAGCGCCCTCCGCGAGTTCGCTAAATGATCTTTACCGCAGTTGAGGAGTGAGACATGCCGCACGGAGCGTTCGGGTTGCTGATCGGTGTCATTCTCGGCTTCGCCCTCGTCGTGGGCGATTTCGGGGACATGCTCATCGTCGCGCTGTTCGGCGGAATCGGCTTCGTCGTACATCGCGCACTCACCGGCGACCTCGATCTCACCCAGTTGCTCGGAAACCGCGACGAGCGATGAACAGCTACCGACCGAGATCCGTCCCGGCCGCCGCCTCGCTTCGTACCGCCGTCGTCGTCCGCCGCAGATCACCGGGATCGATCCGGGTCGCACGCGTTGCCGGTGCCGTGCCCGTCGCGGGGTCACGTCCGCGTACCGAGGACCTGGACCTCGAGAACGAAGGCAACCCAGGAGCCGTGACGATCTCCGACCGGGTGGTGACGAAGATCGCGAGCCGCGCCGCAGCGGAGAATCCGGACGCCGGGGGTGTGGCTGCGCGGATCATGGGCAACGCGATCCCCGGGCTGGACAAGATCGGTGGCCGGGCGACGAGCCTGGGCGCACTGCCGAAAGCGACCGGGGACGTCGACGGCGCCCGCGCGTTTCTGCATCTTGAGTTGTCGGTGCGGTATCCCGCGCCGATCGTCGAGGTTACCGAGGACGTCCGCCGCAGGATTGTGGAACGTGTACGCACCCTCACCGGCGTGGAAGCGCTCGAGGTCGACATCGCGGTGCGGGCGCTGCTGACGAACCTGCCCCCTCCCCCGCGGGTCCGGTGATCAGCATGCGCATCGCGAATCGGGCGCTCGCTCTCCTCTTCGCCCTTGCCCTCGTCGTGCTCGCTGTGGTGTTCACGATTGAAGTCGTTGCCGCGGTGAGTGGTGCCTCCCCGGTGATCGCTCATTGGCATCAGGCCTTCACCGACGGGCGCCACAACACCTGGGCTGATACGGGGCCACGGGTCACGAGCGCCATCCTCGTCGCGATCGGTGCCGTTCTGGTCCTCGCGCAGCTCGTCCCGCGCCGGGTAAGGCGCTTTCCCCTGAGCGAGAGTGCGGACGACGTCGATGCGGCCATGTCCCGCCGGGGTGTCGCGCACGCGTTGAATGTCGCGGCCACCCGGGTCGACGGCGTCCTCAAGGCGAAGACCGCCGTGCGCCGCGGCAGTGCGCGGACGTCGGTCACCGTCATGGGCGGCGCGGCCGAGGCGGTCAGGACGATCACCGCCGAGGTGCAGGACGCGGTCGCCGCCCGGGTGCAGGACCTGGGCTTGCGCAAGAGCGTTCGCGCGCGCGTCAAGGTCCGTACCACGAAGGACCCTTCATGAGTGGCGCGGACAGGTTGCACCGCGGCGCTCTGCTGTTGATCGGACTCGTCCTCCTGGCCGCAGGCCTCGCCGGACTGTTCGCGGGCACCGGTGTATTCGGCCGCGACCTCGAGCACCAGCATCTCTACTCGAGCAGGACGAGCCATTTCGTCGGCCATCACGGCACCTGGGTGTGGCCGCTCGCCGCCGTCGTGTCGATCCTGATCGCCCTGCTCGCGCTGCGGTGGCTCAAAGCACAGGGCACCAGCCCCAAGACGCGCACCGTACGAGTGCCGTCCGGACTCAAGCAGGGCCACACGACCGTGGAAGGAGGTGCGCTCACGACCGCGATCACACGCGAGATCGAGTCCTACCGAGGCGTTCGCGCCGCCCACGCTCGCCTCGTGGGCGATAGCCACGCTCCGCGCCTGCAGCTGTCGGTGATCGTGGACAACACGGTCCGCCTCAGCGAGATGCGGAGGCGGATCGACGCGCAGGCGATCGCCCGCGCGCGAGCCGCCCTGGCGCCTGTCCCGCTCAGCACGGCAATCGATTACGACGTCTCCACCAAAGCCCCACGACGCGCCTAGACCGGACGCGCGTTCCCGTTCACCGCTCGGCCGACCGGCCGGGTTCGGCCGCACAATACGTACAGGAGTACGCATGGCAACGTTCACGCACGAAGAACTCGACGGCAAGACGCTGAAGGACAGCGACGGCAACAAGATCGGAAAGGTCACCGAGGTCTACCTGGATTACGAGACGGAGAAGCCCGAGTGGGTCTCGGTCTCGACCGGGATGTTCGGGTCGAAGGAAGCGCTGGTTCCCCTCGCGGCGGTCGAGCATGACGGGGAAGAACTCGTCGTCCCCTTCGACAAGGCAAAGGTGAAGGACGCCCCGCACCACGACCCGGGCACAGAGCTGAGCCAGGAGCAGGAGGCCGAGCTGTTCACCTACTACGGCGTTCCGTACGCCGGCGCGACCGTGACCTCCGTGGGTGGTCCGGAAGAGGGCACGGCCGCAACGGGGTCCGCTTCTGAGGTGCGCGATCTGAGCGGCCCCAACACGGATACGGCGATGACGCGCTCGGAGGAGCGGCTGCATGTGGGCACCGAGAGCGTTGAGACGGGCCGGGTGCGCCTGCGCAAGTACATCGTGACCGAGAATGTCACGAAGACGGTGCCGGTCTCGCACGAAGAGGTCCGCATCGAGCGCGAGCCGATCACCGAGGCGAACCGCGGTGCGGCGATGAGCGGCAGCGATCTGACCGAGGAAGAGGCGGAGATCACTCTCCACGGGGAGCGTGCAGTGGCGATGAAGGAGACCGTGCCGGTCGAGCGCGTCACCCTCGCGAAAGACACGGTGACCGGTACGCAGGAAGTGTCCGAGACCCTTCGTAGTGAGCAGATCGATACCGAAGGCGCAGGGGACACCATCCAGTAGATCGCCTCGGTGGGAGGCGCCGATATGTCGGCGCCTCCCACCGACACCTCGTTATGACGGGCGGGCACACCGCACCGTCATCTCCACCGGCTCAGACCCGCTTCATCCCAATGCAGTGACGGAAGGACCTCCCGCGATGATGGCGTTTCTGTTCCGCCGGGCTCGAGCCGGAATCCTCCTCGGACTTCTCCTGCCGGTCGTGCGGCGACTTGTCGAACAACGAGCGCTATCCCAGCGGAATTCGAAGCGCGCATTCGGGTGGAATCGCCGGGGACACCCCTAGCTCTGCACGTACCTCGTAGCCAGCACCTTCACATCACCCGAAAGATCAACTCTGATGCTTCGCTCCGAAGAACACCTCGCCGTTGACGTACTCCGCGTACCGCTTCGGCGCGTGACTTTACGCAAACAAATCGTCACCGAGATTCGGACAGTCGATGTCGTGGTACGGCGCGAAGAACTCGTCGTCGAACAGCACCCACTTCCTGGAAGCGCTGAGCCGGTTGCGGTTTCCGATGTCGGCGAACCTCTTCGTATCGTTCTGCACGAAGAAGTCCCGGTGATCACCGTGACATCCGCTCCGTATCAGGCGGTTACCGTTTTCGTCGATGTCGTCGACGACACGGAGACGATCAGTGATTCGGTGCGACACGAAAGGATCGTCGCGGAGTAGCAGGCTGACATCTGCCCGCCGGACCTGTCAGGACGTCGAGCTCCGCGCCGCGACGCGTGAGACATCCGCCAGATAGCGAAGGGCCGTGGCGTAGGAGTGGAAAAGGCCGCTCTCGCAGTACGGGATGTTTCGTTCTGCGCAGAATTGGCGCACGAGTGGACGGCATCGGGCGAGATTCCGGCTCGGCATGCTCGGGAACAGGTGATGTTCGATCTGGTAGTTCAAGCTTCCCAGGGCGGCCGAGAGGGCCCGCCCCCCGGCGACATTCCTGGCCGGGAGTACCTGCCGTCGCAGAAAGTCGAGCTCCGCTCCGTTCTGTGGTATCGGCATTCCTTTGTGGTTCGGCGCGAAACTGCAGCCGAGATACAGGCCGAGCGCGGCCTGGTTCACCGTCAGAAAGACAACGGCCAGCGGCAGCGGCAGCCACCAGAACACAACGCCCAGGTACGCCGCCGCGTGAACCGTCAGCAATGCCCCCTCGGTCCAGCGCTGCCGGGGGTGCGCAAGCACGGCCCGAATGCTGCTCAGATGCAGATTCAACGCCTCGAGCAGGAGCAGCGGAAAGAAGAGCTGCGCCTGGTGGGCGGTGAAAGCTCGCAGTATCGGTGGCTGTGCCCGCGCCTGGTCCGTGTTCCAGGCGAGCGCGCCTCGCTGCACATCGGGGTCGATGGCCGGGTCGTTCGGACCTTGGTGGTGACGGGTGTGTTTGTCGACCCACCAGCCGTAACTGAGGCCGATACCTGCCGCGGACACGATCGTGCCGACGCGTACGTTCCATCGGCGGCTCCTGAAGATTTGCTGGTGCCCCGCGTCGTGGCCGAGAAAGCCCACTTGGGCGGCGATTGCCGAGAACCACAGCGCGACGAGAAGTTGCCACCACGATGATCCGAGTATGACGAAAGCGATGGCGCCACCGGCTGCCATGACCGCGAGCCCGGCGCTGCGAGGGAGATAACCGAGTGCGGACCGCTCGAGCAGGCCCGCCGCCTGTACGCGTCGGAGGAGCCGGGAGTAATCACTGGCGTTTCGTACCTGTATTGCTGGGGTGATCACTGTCGACTCCGAGGACATCGTGAGCCTTGAGACCTGGGATCGCGGCGGCGCCTCCGAAACCTCGACTTGCGCGGAGGCATCGCTCCCAGCTGACTGTGACCCAGCCGGTCTCAGCGTACCGGAAGGTCCGGAATCCGGCGTCCTGGAGCGCGCCAGGTATGACGAATGACTGCCCGTGGCGCGGGCATACCCCTCCCGGCAGCAGGCTCGCGCGACGATAAGGCAGGCACCGTGCCCGATGACGATCTGGCTGCTGACCTGGCCGCTGGGCTTGCAGGCCTGTCCAGGTTGCTGACAGGCAGTCGGCCCGTGCCGGAAGTACTCGCTGACATTGCTCGCTACGCCGTCACTGCCATTCCGGGCGCGGACGGCGCCGGGCTGATCATGCTCGACGGTGATCGACCACAAACCGTCGTCGCGAGCGCGAACTTCGTCCGCGAAATTGACGAAATTCAGTACTCGCTCGGCGAAGGACCGTGTCTTGCGGCTGTCGCCTCGCGCTCGACGCAGACCACCGGCTCGCTCGGCGGCGAGCCGCGGTGGCCGCGATTCGGTCCCCGGGTCGGCCGGCTCGGGGTGCACAGCGTCCTGTCGCTGCCCCTGGTGCTGCCCGACCTGGTGGTCGGCGCCCTCACCGTGTACGCGAGAGCGAAGAACGCCTTCGACCCCGAGGCGATCGGCATCGCCGAGCAGTTCTCGGTGCCCGCCGCGGTGTCCGTGCACAACGCGCAGGTGCTGGTGCAGTCGCAACGGCTGGCGGCGCAGCTCGCCGAAGCCCTCACGAGCCGTGCCGTTATCGACCAAGCCGTCGGTATCCTGATGAGCCGTACCGGTGTCGGCGCGGTAGAGGCTTTCGACCGGCTCCGGTCGATGAGTGCTGCCGAGCACGTGAAACTCGCTGACCTCGCCCGGACTTTGGTCGACCAAGCGGTACGACGTGCTTCGGCCCGCCGTACCGGCCGATAGTCAGGAGTCAGGCCGACTGGCAGCCGAGCCGAAAGGAAGGCATGGCCCAACATCGCGTCCGGTGGCTGTTCGGGGACCAACTCGGAGCTCACTTCCTCGACGACCGTGAGCAGCACGTACTCCTGATCGAAGCGAGGAGCGTTCTCGCGCGCACAAGGTTCCACCGCCAGAAGGCGCATCTTGTTCTCTCGGCGATGCGACATCGCGCCGCCGAACTCGGCGATCGGTGCCGTTACGTCCACGCCGACCGCTACGGCCCGACCGTGCGCGACATCGCTGAGCGGTCCACGGTCGTGGTGTCGCATCCGACCAGCCACGCCGCCCTCGACCTGGTGCGCAGGCTTCCCGTCGAGGTGCAGCCCGCACGCGGATTCATAGCGACGCACGAAGAATTCGCCGACTGGGCGGTATCGCGGGGCAGGCAACGCCTCCTCCTCGAAGACTTCTATCGCCACATCCGTCGTACGCGCGGGTTGCTGATGGATGACGACGAGCCGGTCGGCGGCCACTGGAACTTCGATCACGACAACCGAAAACCACCGCCGAAGGCGGCTCGGCTGGACGTACCCGAGCCCTGGTGGCCCGACGAGGACGACATCGATGCCGAAGTCCGCGCCGACCTCGATCGTTGGGAGCGAGAAGGCTCTGTCTCCTTTCTCGGGCGGGACGGGCCCCGGCGCTTCGCCGCGACCGCGGACGAGGCCCAGTCGGCACTTCGGCATTTCGTGACCGCGCGGCTCCCCGCCTTCGGGCCTTACGAGGACGCGATGCTTGCCGGCGACCCGTGGATGGCGCACTCGTTGCTGTCTGCCCCCCTGAACCTCGGTCTGCTCCACCCCCTCGAGGTCGCCCGGGATGTCGAGAATGCTTGGGGCGAGGGCACTATCCCGCTTCCCTCGGCCGAGGGCTTCGTACGCCAGGTCGTCGGTTGGCGCGATTACGTCTGGCACCTCTACTGGCAACAGCCCCGTGATTACAGGCATCGCAACGCCCTGCGTGCACGCACCGACGTACCGGACTGGTTCGCCGATCTCGACGCGGACGCCGTGACCGCACGCTGCCTGTCGGAGGTCCTGCGCACCGTCGGGGACAATGGCTGGGCGCACCACATTCCCCGGCTGATGGTGCTCGGAAACTACGCGCTCCAGCAGGGCTGGAGCCCACAGCAGGTCACCGATTGGTTCCATCGCGCTTTCGTCGACGGGTACGACTGGGTCATGGTTCCGAACGTCGTCGGGATGTCGCAGCATGCCGACGGCGGAGTGATGGCCACCAAGCCGTACACCGCGGGCGGCGCCTACATCAATCGGATGAGCGACTTCTGCGGGGCCTGCGCGTACGACCCCCGGCACCGTACCGGCGACGATGCCTGCCCGTTCACGGCCGGCTACTGGGCCTTTCTGCATCGCCACCGTGCACGGTTCGCGGGGAACCGGCGCATGGCCCAAGCAGTACGGGGACTCGATCGCTTGGGCGACCTCGACGCGCTGCTTGCGCACCACTCCCGGCACGGATCCGCTGCCCCGTAGGACGTGGCGGGTGACAGCAGGGACTCCACGTAGCATGCGGGTATGTCCCCACGGCCACTGACCCTCATGGCGGTGCACGCCCATCCCGACGACGAGGCGACGGGAACCGGAGGCGTGCTGGCGCGGTACGCCGCTGAGGGAGTCCGCACCGTCCTCGTGACCTGCACCGACGGCGCCTGCGGCGACGCTCCCGGTGGGGCGAAACCCGGTGAGCCCGGGCACGATCCTCTCGCTGTGGTCGCATTGCGGACCGAGGAGTTGCGTCGCAGCTGCGAACTGCTGAACGTCAGCCATCTCGAACTTCTCGGGTACGCCGACTCCGGGATGATGGGGTGGCCTACCAACGAGGCGCCGGGCGCATTCTGGAACGCGCAGGTAGCCGAAGCCGCAGAGCGGCTGGGCCACCTTCTCCGGCAGTACCAGCCTGACGTCGTCGTCACCTACGACGAGAACGGGTTCTACGGGCATCCCGACCACATCCAGGCCAACCGCGTCACGATGGCGGCGCTGGCTTCGCACAGCGCGTCGGGCCCCGCGCCGAAGGTCTACTGGACAACCGCTCCTCGGGAACGGATGCAACAGCTGCGGCAACTCGTGCAGGAAGCGGGCGGCGACTGGGACGACCCCGATCCGTCCCAGCCGGCGCCGGAGATCGGACTTCCGGCCGACGAGATCAGCACGTTCGTCGAGGTTCATGACGTGGTCAACCAGAAGTTCGACGCCCTGGCCGCGCACGCGAGCCAGAGCGAGAACATCTTCTTCCTCAAGATGGGCCGAGAGGTGTTCGGCGAGATCATGGGGGTCGAAGCTTTCATCCGGGTCCAAGACCCCACCGGAACGCCGCTGCCTGAGGACGACCTTTTCGCCGGACTGCGCTGACGCGGCGATCAGCGTTCGAGCGCTCCTCTGATCGCGCGATCGAACAGCTCACGCAACGGCATTCCGGCGGCCTGCGCCATCGAGACGATGACGCTGTCCGGGGCGAAGGAGCAGTACAGCCCCGCCTCGAGGAACCACGGCCGGCCCTGCGGATCGATGCGGAAATCGAAGAGACCGTAGTCCCTGCACCCCAGTGCCTCATGAGCATGCTCGGCGACGCGCCACACCCGCTGGGTGAGCGGGTCACCGGGGTCTACGACCCAGGCCCGACTCGTATCCTTCGCAACCAAGGTCAGGCCACCGTCCGGCGCTCGGCCAATCTTGTCCGCGTAGTTCCGGATCGGTTTCGACGCCGAATCGACGCAGTACTCCTCAAGCGGGAGAGCGACGAGTTTCCCGTCCCGAACCACTGTGCCGCACCGTACTTCGCGCCCCAATTCGACGTAGGACTCCACCAGCACGTCGGTCGAATACGCGAAGGCCGTCGCCAGCGCAGCGTCGAACTCGTGCACCTCATCGACTTTCCCGACGCCCAAAGAATTGTCGCCGGTGACCGGTTTCACCACCACCGGTGGAACCAGCGTAGGAACGTCGCCGCGCCGGAGCACCTCGCCCACAGGCACCGGAACCCCCGCGGCAGCAACAACGGCGCGGGTTTTTGCTTTATCAGCGCCGAGCGCCATGACGTCGGGCGCACTACCGGGATAAGGGATGTTCAGTACGTCGAACAATGCACGGTAGGCAGTCATGCCGGGGAGACAGAACATCTGCGGCACCATGACATCGATGCACAATGCGCTCAGATGTCCGATTGCTCTCGCAAGATCCATCGGCTCGGCCGCATCGATGGCGGCGGGGTCGAGCGCACGCGGAAACCGCCAGGTCAGGTCCGGCGTCACGAGCGCAATGTGGAACTCGTAGCACTCCCGATCCGCGGTCGCGTCCAGACAACCCCGCGCGTAGAGCTGTGACAACTCGCCGAGGAAGTCGTTCGTCGCCGAGCCCACGAGATGCAAGACGCGCACGACCATCGCGTCAGTCCCCCGCCGGCTCGACGAGCTTGCCGATGTTGAAGTCGATCCGGGTCCAGTATTTGAGGCGCCACAGATTGTGCAGCAGCAACGACGGGATCTGAAGATGATGAACCATCAAGAACGGCAGCGGGTCATCCCAGTCGAAAATGGCGTCCTTGCCCCGTCGAATGGTCCGGACACGGGAGAACACCTGAGTCGGCGCAGTGACCAACCGCCACAGCTCGTGGTACATCCAGTACGTCGGACGGCTGCCGGGCAAAGGCTTGATCATCGCGACGCCGTCGTCGAGGTAGGCCTGCGAAAGTCCCGGATGGTCGTAGAACATCGTGATCGCCGAGTGCGTACGCGGATTGCACTCGATGGCGTACACCCGTCCGTCGGGCGACTGGATAAAGTCGAAACTGACCTGTCCTGTCAATCCGAGTGGCTCGACGAAAGCGCGCACCCACGCTTCGATCTCCGGCTTGTCGACCATCTCGTAGTTGATGTTGAACGCCGATGACGCGCAGCAGCAGTACACCTGGACGCGGCCGTCCCGCACCGTGCTGTGAGTGCAGTACTCCTGACCGTCGACAAACGCCTGCAAAATCCAGGGAGTCTCCGTCGAGATCGGCTTCGACCGAACGAAGCGCGCGGTGTCCGCGGGCGTGCTGCGCGGCAGCGAAGTCAGGTCGAGGCGGTGGAGCGGGTCGTACGGGATGCTCTTGAGGATGTGGGGGCCGCCGGCGGCATCGAAGTCGAAGGCGGTGACCTGCGCCGGGTCGGAGATGCGGTGGGTGTCAGGTACCGGCAGACCCGCGTCGGACGCCATCTCGGCGAAGGCGTGCTTGTCGTCGAGCTTGCGAATCGTGTCGAGGCCGGGATGGAGGACCTCGCAGTACTGCGAGAGGACCGGCTTGGCGACCGCGTCGTAGTAACTGGCCGCTGGCGAGCAGACCGGCACGTACACATCGATGCCTTCGGAACGCACGATCTGAAGCAACGCGTCGGTATAGCCGGGCGACGCGGGCGCGGGAACCGTATAGAACCGGTCGACCGCCCGCGAGAAACGGTGGCCGGTGAGCCGATACTTCTCGGACTCGACGAGAATCACCCGATGCCCCGCGGCGTGAAAGGAACGTGCCAGTTGCAGCGCTTTCGTCATCTTGCCGCCGCTGATGAGGATCGTCTTGTGCCGCACCACAGATGCGTGCTCTGGTCGGACGAGTAGCAGACGAAGCAGTGCGACGGAGGTCAGTGCGACGTTGACCGGCAACGCCGCGGCCAGAAGGGCCAGGACGCCGAGGGTCTTGGGTGCGGTGACGATCCGGGCACGGGTCACGAGGCAACCGAATGCCCGGGGACCGGATCAGCGACGAGGCCGCGGTGCAGCACCCGATCACCGACAACGTCGGTGTGATCGGCGCGATGCAGGACACAACGGTTGTCCCACATCACCACGTCGCCGCCCCTCCAGTCATGCCGATACACGTTGTGCGAAGCCGTCGAATGACCGTGGAGGAACGCGATGACCTCCCGTGCGCGACGCTCGGCGATTCCGCTGATCGCGACGCAACGTTCGGGGGTGGACAGGTAGAGCGCCGTCCGTCCGGAGATCGGATGGCGCCGGAAGACCGGATGCTCCGCCGTGGTCTCCTCGCGGGGTGGGAGCGCAAGCCCGGTGACGACATGAGTGATCGTGCGGTCGCGCAGGGCGGCTCGGATGTCCTGCGGCAAGGTTTCGTATGCCCGGTACTGGTTGGTGAACAGGGTCTGGCCACCGCGGTCCGGGACGGTCACGGCACGCAAGGCTGTGTACGCGGGCGGTCGGCGCACGTAACTCGTATCTGAATGGAACACGCTGCGGGGCGGGTGCCTTCGTCCCACGTTCGTGATGACGTTCAGATCCGGGAAGCCCTCGAGCGCCACTTCCCCCTTGGTGAACTGAAGGGGACCGAATCGGCGAAGAAAGGCGGCAAAGTCGACGTCGTCCCCCTCCTGCCCGCGCAAGATGAGAACTCCGTCATTCGCGAGGAGTCGCCGCAGGTGAACCACGGTCTCGGGACTTACCTCACCCAGTGCCACGCCGGTGATCTCGGCCCCGACCGGGCTCAACGACCTGTGCTGCAAGGCAATCCGTCCTCGTGGCGAGCGGCGTCCTCATCAGGGCGGTCGGTTCGGCGAATCAGGGTGAGGCCGTCGCGCAGCGGGACGATGACCTGCTCGATGCGCCGGTCCGCCGCGACGGCCTCGTTGAACTCGGCGATGGCGCGGCCGTTCGCGGTCGACTCCCCCGTTGTCCAGGGCTGACCCTGCATCAAGGTGTTGTCGACGCAGATCAACCCGTGCGGAGCGAGCAGGTCGCCGTCCAGAATCAGGTCGAGGTAGCCGCGATACCCGGCTTTGTCGGCGTCGAGAAAGATCAGCTCGAAACATTCACCCGTACCGGCCAACTCTTCGAGCGTCCGCACGGCCGGCCCCACCCGGACGTCGATCTTGTGGCCGGCGGCAACACCGTCGAAGCATCTTCGTGCGAAGTGCGCCACTTCGGGGTCGATCTCGCATGCGATGACGCGCCCGTCATCCGGAAGTGCCTCGGCCATTGCCAGAGCCGAATAGCCGGTGAACATGCCGACCTCGAGGACATTACGCGCGCGGCTCGCATGCACGAACATCTTCAGCAGCTGGCCCTCCACGTGCCCGGACAGCATCTCTTGCTCCAGATCCCCTGGGCGGCTGCCCCAATCCTGCGCCGCGGTGCGCTCGGCCAGCCGGCGTAGCTCCGGCGATTGCTGGGTCGTCCACCGACTCAGGTAGGGATCCAGGCCGGCCGCGAGGTCCCTCACGTGGCACAGATCACCGAGCCAAACCGCATCGACGCCCCCCGTGGCCTCCGCCTTTCGGACGAGGTCGCCGAGCAGTACCGCGAGAATGGCGCTCGGCGTCACGGGCCTCGGACCACCGCGCACCCCGGGAGTCTTTGCTTCTGCACCCACCGCGTCCGCCGCAATCATGCGACGAAGACGTCCTCGCCGTCGCCGCCTCGCGGATACCGGCGGCAGGCGTCATTGTGGAGCACCAGTGTTTCCGCTAGCTCCTCGGTGCTGAGATCGTTGACGAAGAAGCAGGTTCCGATCGGACGGGGAACGGCGGCCCTCAGCAGGCCGTCCCGGGTCTGCGTGATCGCGTCCGAGGCTCTCGTCATCAGCCCGGCCGTGAGGTGCGGGCTTGTCAGAGCGAGCCCGAGCCGGCTCATCAGCCAGAAGATGCGGTCGCGTTCGCTGACCGAGATATATCCGCGCTGCTCGGCCAAGCTGGTGGAGTATGCCATGTCGATGCTGATCGCCTGACCGTGGAAGAACGGCGTATCGGGAGTGAGTTCCAGTATCGGGCTCCAGGTATGACCGAAGGCGATGACCCGGTCCAGGTCGAGTTCGCGAAGGTTCGGAACCTCCAATGCCAGCATCGTGGCGATGGCGTCATAGGTGACGCGGTCGGCGATCGCACGCAGCTCCGCCGTCCCATCCAGGTGGCCGAAGCGCGTGGTCATCAGGTCCTCGCCGTACTTCTCGAGCAGCTCGAAGATGTCAGCCTGGCCGACGGTCGAGATCTTGATGAGTTCCGCCATCCCGTTCCGCACCTGCTCGACCGGCAGGGTGCGCAAGAACGAGAAGTCGAGGATGACTTTCTGCGAGGCGTGGAATGCGCCCAGCCGGTTCTTGTACTTTCCATGATTGACCGCGACCTTGATCGCGACACTGGCGTCGATGAGGCCGATGAGCGTGGTCGGCACCCTGATGTAGTTCGTGGAGCGGCGGAACATCGAACACGCAAATCCCGCGACGTCTGTGGTCAGTCCGCCGCCGACGACGAGCACCGGTTCCGTACGCAGCAGTCCGAAGTCACCGAACGCGTCGACGAGACCTTCCGCCGTGGCCAGAGTCTTGTTCGTCTCCCGGATGGCGATCGGAACGACACTCAGCGCGAGGCCGAAATGGTGGAAGTACGCCCGCATCTGCTCGCCATAAAGGTCGTAGACATTCTCGTCGACCACCATCAGGCATCGCCCGAACCGGCGGTAACTGTTCGCGATCTCGCCATTGGACGGAGCGAAAGCACCGTCGACGTACACGAGCGAGTATTCGACCTTTTCGTGGGAGATCACGTGGAACATCGTGTCCGTCGCCGTGAATATCGGCGGAACGTCGGTGGTCATGAGGACTTCGTCTCCGTTCGACACGAGCTCAGTGGCGGTCGATGAGTGTGTCGAACACGAGGGGCCCCTCGTGATCCACCAGCAGGGTCGCGGCAGAAAAATCGTGGGTCGCGGTGTTCTCGTTCGGGAACGCCACACAGCTCACCCCTGCGGCCGAAGCAGACGCGATACCACCGACGTTGTCCTCGATCGCGACGCAGTGCGCCGAACTCTCGTCGAGAGCCCGCAACGCGACGTCGTACGCGGCTCTGTCCGGCTTCGGGTTCTCGACGTCGGCCCGATCGACGATCACGTCGAAATCCTCGCGGCGCAGCTGCGAGCTCAGGGAGTCGAGCAGCGCGGACACGTTGGCCGCGGATGTCGTGGTGACGAGCCCGAGCTTCCAGCCATTGGCCTTCGCTGCCTTGATCGTTTCGAGCACGCCAGGACGAGCCGTGATCTGGGTGTGCGCCAGCCGCTGCTCGAAAAGGGCGGACTTGTGAGCGTGGATGGCCCCGGCGTCGACCGTCTCCCCGCGCGAGGACGCATAGTCGGAGATGCGGGACTGGCCGCCGTTCGCGGCCAGCATGGAGCGGTAGTCCTCGCGGCTCCACGTCCAGTCGAGCCCTTCGGCCTCGAAAGCCTCGTTGAATGCTGCGCGCTGAAGTTCTGAGGTGTCGGCGACAGTACTGATGGAGCCGAAGAGAAGTGCGGACATCGTGATCTCCTTCGTTGCTTAGGTGCCCAGGCCGCCGGCGTCCGGCGCCACGCGCCGGCCTGCCGATCCAGTTGTGGGGCGGTACCCAACTTGGAGAGACTCTAACTTTCTATTCCGATTATTGCTGATCCGGCTCGTTCGGTCGAGATCGGTCACCATGAGCTCATGCCACCGACGCCCGGCAAGCGCACGCTGAACAAGCGGTACACGCGCAGAGCGATCCGTCAGGCCGCGATGGAGCTGTTCCTGGAGCGCGGATTCGATGCGGTGACCACCAGCGAGGTCGCCGAGACGGCTGGTTTCTCGCCCGCCACGCTCTTCAACTACTTCGACAGCAAAGAGGACCTTTTCTTCGGCGAGGTCCAGGTCCTGGAGCGCCGCCTCACCGACATCGTCCTGGCCTGTGCTCCGGGTGAGTCCATCCTCCGGGCCCTACAGGCCAATGTGTTGTGGGAGCTCACCGCAGGGCGATCGGAGACGGAGCCTTCGGCGGTCGCTCCGTTCCACGAGCAGGTCGCGATGAGCGCACGGCTCCAGGCCCGCGAACACGAGATCTACGACCGGCGCGAGCTCGTACTGGGTAACGCCTTGCTGGTGGCGCTGGCCGTTGACCCGCTCGAAGCCCAGCTCGCGGCACGGCTGTACGTCGCCGCGGAAAAATTCATCGCCTCCGAGCTACGGGACCAGCTGACCCGCGTCCCGCCCGCGGAGGCGCTGCGTGACATCGCCGGTTTCGTCGACAGGGTCTTCGACCTCCTCGGCGCGGGCTTGGGAGACCTGCCCGCGCTTGGGATCGGGACCGACCCGTCACGACTCTGACCGCACGCGCGGACGGGTTCGATGCCGTCGTCGTCGGAGCCGGCCCCAACGGTCTCGTGGCGGCGGTCGTCCTGTCCGGTCACGGATTGCGGGTACTTCTCGTCGAGGCCGCCGATCGGGTTGGCGGCGCCCTGCGCACAGAGGAGCTAACGCTCCCCGGCTTCCGGCACGACATCGGTGCGGCGGTTCTTCCGCTTGCGCTGGCGTCGCCGGCTTTTCGGGAACTCACACTGACAGCGGAGGAGGTGCAGTGGGCTCATCCGCCCATCCCCGCCGCGCACCCGATGCCCGGAGCCGAGGCCGTACTGATCGATCGTGACGTACGTCGCACGGCTGAGTCGCTCGGACGGGACGGGCGAGCATGGCGCCGGCTCGTCGCACCGGTCGACCGTCAATCACTCGTCAACGCGCTGTTGTCGCCGCTCTCGGCCAAGGCTGCCAGCCGTGCCGCGCCCGGCCTGCTCCGTTACGGAGCGACGGGCCTGCTACCGGCCGCCGCGTTGGCTCGAGCGGCGTTCCGCGACGAGCCGGCCCGCGCCGCGCTGTCAGGGATGGCAGCCCATTCCGTCCTGAGCCTCAATGCGCCCGGCACCGCCGGCTACGGCACATTCCTGGCCGGGCTGGCACACTCCGTCGGTTGGCCGCTGGTGGTCGGCGGTACGGAGAATCTCGCCCTCGCGCTCGCGCGACGTCTTCTGGCGCAGGGTGGAGAGATCCACACCGGCGTTGCGGTACGACATCTCGACGATCTGCCACCGGCGCGCAGGATCATCCTCGATCTCACGCCGCGCCAACTCGAGGCCGTCACCGGCGACCGGCTACCTGCACGTTATCTACGTCGCCTCGCCCGTTTCCGCTACGGACCCGGGGTCTACAAACTCGACTACGCGTTGGCGGGCCCGATGCCCTGGCGCGACTCCCGGGTCGCATTCGCCGGCACGGTGCACGTCGGTGGCACCCTGCGCGACGTCGCCGCGGCGGAAGAAGAGGTCGCGCGCGGCCGCCATCCCGAGCGGCCATTCGTCCTCTGTGTCCAGGCGACAGCGGCCGACCCGACTCGGGCGCCGGCGGGCCGGCACACCCTTTGGGCCTACTGCCACGTACCGAACGGTTCGACCCTCGATATGACCGGAGCGATCGAAGCGCAGCTCGACCGCTTCGCTCCCGGATTCCGGGACCTGATACTCGCCCGGCACCGGTACGGACCGGCGGATCTGGAGCAGTTCGACGCAAACCTCGTAGGCGGCGATCTTGGCGGCGGATCGGCCGGCCTTCGACAGTTCGTCGCCCGTCCGGTGTGGTCCCGCAGACCGTGGGCGACACCGGCGAGCGGCGTGTACCTGTGTTCGGCCAGCACCCCGCCCGGCGGCGGCGTCCACGGAATGGGTGGCTGGCACGCAGCCCGGCTCGCGTTGCGCGACTGACCGGCCGATCGTCGCGCAGGATTCACGGCAGCACACCGTCGGACGTGGCGGTCAGCGGCCGCGAGTGAACCCCGGCATCTGGTTCCTTGACCTCGATCCCGCTCCGTTGCTGCGTTCGCATCAGCCCCGCCAGGGCAAGTATCCGCTCGGCAGCTGCGTCCGCGCGAATCCCTCGGGAGTGAATGTTCGAAACGAGGTTGCGCCGCGCGTCGGTGCATCCGGCCCGCGGCCGGTACGCCAGATATGCCGAAAGACTCTCTGCCGTCGCCAGACCGGGTCGCTCACCGATGAGCAGGATCGCGATCAACGGGTCGAGCAGATCGCCGACGTCGTTCAGAATGCCGACACGGCAATGACGGACGACGATCGGGCACCCCACGCCCCAACCTCGCGCCGCGCATCCCTCGTACAGGAGTTCAGTGACCTCGGGCGCCTGCGTGTGGAGCGCCCGCGCAGACAAACCGTCACCGAGTATCAGCTGCACCTCGGCGTTTCGCGGAAGGACGCCGACAGCTTCCCGGGCTGCCGGGCTCAGTCGTCGGCCGAGGTCGGGACGGCGCAGATATTCCGAACGAGTCGTGGCGAGCGTGTCCACAGCGATGGACCGACGCCCACCCGTCAACGAGGACGGACCGTCATTTCCGGCGTCGATCTCGGTGACCACCGCATCTCGAGCAGCCGCGTGGTCGGCTCGGAGCCGCAGCGAATCCGCCGTGCGATAGGACGTCCCGGTACGACCCAAGAAAACCCGAGCCGGGGTGAGCTGCGCGGCATGCCGCGCCCAGTCGGCCGCGAGCGACAACGCTCCGGTCTCAGGATGCGCCAGGTCGCCGCCCCCGGGAGGAAGTCCCTCTGTCACTGCGCGATCCCTGCCGGACCGAGCCGTCCCGCCCCGGCTTGCAGGGCGTCCCACAGCGCTCTCGGCAGCCCCTGTTCGCCCCGGCCCAAGCGGCCGTCGGCCAGGACCCCGTTCTCCCTCATCCATCTGTCGCACTCAGGGGCGGGACGCAGGTTGAAGAGCTCCCGGACGCCCGCGGCGTCGTGGTAGCTCGTCGACTGGTAATTGAGCATCACATCGTCGGCACCCGGAACGCCCATCACGTAGTTGCATCCGGCGGCGGTCAGCAGGACGAGCAGGTTGTCGTTGCTGTTCTGATCCGCGTCCACGTGGTTCGTGTAACACACGTCGACGCCCATCGGTACGCCCTGCAGTTTCCCGACGAAGTGGTCCTCCAGCCCGGCCCGGATGATCTGCCGCTCGTCGGCGAGGTACTCCGGCCCGATGAACCCGACGACGGAGTTCACCAACAGGGGCTGGTACGCCTTCGCGACCGCCTGGGCCCGTGCTTCGAGGGTGAGTTGATCGACCCCGCTTGCCGCGTCGGCCGACAGCGCGCTCCCCTGACCGGTCTCGAAGTAGGTGACGTTCTCGCCCACGAACTCACCCCTGCGGTGGGCGTGCGAAGCGAGCACCCGCTCCCGACCTTCCGCCAGCAACGCCGAGGTGATGCCGAAGCTGAGATTCGCCGCCTCCGAGCCGGCGACGGACTGGAACAGCAGGTCGACGGGAGCGCCCCGCTCCAGGGCGGCAAGTTGGGTCGTGATGTGCGACAGGACGCACGCCTGGGTGGGGAGTGCGAGATGGGTGATCAGGGCATCGAGCATCCGCAGGATCTGCGCGGTCGATTCCACCGACTCCCGCGCGGGATTCACGCCGATCACCGCGTCGCCGCAGCCGAAGAGAAGTCCGTCGATCGTGGAGAGCAGGATGCCGTCCAGATCGTCGGTCGGATGGTTGGGCTGCACGCGTACGCCGAAGGTTCCCCTCTTGCCGAGGGTGTTACGGCAACGCGTGACGACCCGCAGTGGTGCGCTCGCGGTGATCAGCTCGCGGTTGCTCATGAGCTTGGCGACGGCGGCGGCGATCTCCGGCGTGACGGCGGCCGCGAATCCGTCCGCCCACCGCGCGAGGAACGTCGGGGAAAGCACGAGTTCCCGCAATTCGCCGACCGTCAAAGAGGTGTAGCTGGAGAACGACGTCCGGTCATGGCCTTGCTCGATCAGGCCGGTGACCGCGTCGTCCAGGACCGGCGTGGCGACGATGTCCGAGAGCCGGACGTCGGCAAGCGCAATCTTCGCAGCGACCCGCTCGCGATCGGACCTCGCAGCGACGCCCGCCAGTTCGTCGCCGGACTTGCGTTCGTTCGCCTTGGCCAGCAGGGTGCGCAGGTCCGCGAACAGGAAGGACTCCCCCGCGACCGTTGCCCTGTGCCGGGTCACTGCTTGGGGACTTCACCGTAGGCGATGATCGACAGGAACCGGATCGGGAGTTCTACGAGTTTCTCGGGACCGTGCGGTGCCTCACCATCGAATTGCAGCGCATCGCCGGCGCGCATCGTGAAGCGGTTCTCGCCGTGCGAGTACACGATGACTCCCTCGATCATGAAGAGGAACTCGGTGCCCGCATGCTGGAAGAGGGGGAAGACCTCGCTCTTCTCGGTGAGCGTGACGAGGCTCGCCTCCATGCGTTTGTGCGCACCGCGCAAAGCGCCCAGCAGGGTGTAGTCGTGATTGACCTTCGTACCGCGCCCGACAATTCGTGCACCGTGACCGGCGGGAGTGAACACCGCCTCCCGGTCGACGTCAACCCCTCGGAACAGTGCGGACACCGGGATGTCGAGGCCTGAGGCGAGGCGACCCAATGTCTTGAGGCTGCAGGAGGTCTGAGCGTTCTCGATCTTGGAGAACATCGCCTTGGAGATGCCCACCAGCTCCGCCATCTCCGCGACGGAATGCCCCGCTGCCTGCCGGTAGGCGCGTACGTTCTGGCCGATGACCGCTTCCAGCGCGCTCGCGGCTTCGGCCGCCGGGTCGGGCGCCCTACCAGCCTTCGCACCATGGTGTCCCGCGGGTCTCACAGGCGTGATCGTAGGCGCTCAGCGCATCTGGCCGGCGCCGACGTACGGATGCGGACTCAGCAGGAGGTCATCCGCCGCGAAGCGGTCGAGCCGAAAGTCGCGCTCGGGAATGTTCGGTGCGCGGCTATGGCCGACGGTGACCAGGTCCGCCATCAACTCGCCGACCGCCGCCGAAATCTTGAAGCCGTGTCCA
Source organism: uncultured bacterium (assembly GCA_964247525.1). Lineage (GTDB taxonomy): Bacteria > Actinomycetota > Actinomycetes > Mycobacteriales > CAJCIY01 > DASYGP01. The sequence goes on along the minus strand of CAXTUZ010000001.1, from coordinate 48,288 downwards.
CTGAATCCCGCCGCCACGAACAATCCGTCGACAGGCGTCGGTGACATGACCGGGTTGAAATCGGGCGTCACGTCGTAGCACCCCGCGTACGTCGAGACGAGGGCCGGTTCGAGGCCGGGGAACCGCCGGGCGAACTTGCCGATGGCACGCTCGATGGTGTCGTCGTCGGCGGTGTTGCTGTAACGGTCCGGGTCGGCGGGGCTCAGAACACCGAGATCGCTGTTGCCCAGGAGTAACGCTCCCGACCGTTCGGGCCTGACGTAGTGCAGCAGTACCAGGTCGGAAAAGACCGGCACGTCGAGCGGTGACTCGCCTGGATCGACCAACAGGATGGGTTCGCGATGCACGGTGATCGGCAGGTCGATCCCGATCGGGGTGAGCAGCGCCGGTGACCACGGCCCGGCGGCGACGACGACCGCGTCGGCTCCGAGAACCTCGCCGGCCTCGGTCCGTACGCCCACGATCCGGCCGTGGTCGGCCAGCAGGTCGCTTACGGCGCAGCTCTGCTTTATGGTCGCACCACCGCGACGCGCCGCGTCGGCGTAGGCCATCGCCGTCGAATACGCATCGCCGTACCCTCCCCGCGGCTCGTAGGCGAACGCCGCGAAATCGTCGAGGTCGATCTGCGGGCACAGTTCTGCGACCCGATCAGCCGGGATGATCTGGGTGTCCACACCCAATTCCTGCTGCGCGGCAATACTTGCCTCGAAGGGCTGCACGTTGCGCGCACCGACTCCGACGACGTAGCCGATCTGCTCGAAACCTATCGGCGAGCCGAGCACCTCCAGCGCCTGTTCGAACAGACCGACCCCTCGCCACGCCATCGCGGCGAGGGACGGGACGCCGTAGTGACAACGCACGATCCCGCTGGACTTTCCCGTCCCCGCCGACGCGAGCATCGAGCGCTCGAGCACGAGCACGTCGTTCACTCCCAGGCAGGTGAGGGCCCACGCGATCGACAGCCCTTCGATCCCGCCACCGACGACGAGGACCTCCGCGCCACCGGTCACCCCGGCCGGCCGGGAATCCAGGTCGTCCCCGCCAATGGCACGCGAGCCATCGCCGCGGCCTCGATCGTCAAGGCGACGAGGTCCTCGGGTTCGAGATTGGTCAATCGCGACTTTCCGCAGGCGCGTGCAAGTGCCTGCGCCTCCATCGTCATGACCCGCAGGAAATTCGCGATACGGCGCCCACCGAGCACCGGATCCAGGCGCCCTGAGAGAACCTCGTCTTGCGTGGTGATTCCCGCTGGATCACGGCCGTCCTGGTACGCGTCGTAGGCGCCCGCTGTGGTTCCCAGCGCCCGGTAGTCCCGCTCGTGCTGCGGATCGTTGTCGCCCAAGGCGATCAGCGCCGCCGTCCCGATCGACACCGCATCGGCCCCGAGCGCCAGCGCCTTCGCCATGTCGGCGCCGTTCCGGATACCGCCGGACACGATCAGCTGGACCTCGCGGTGCACCCCCTGCTCCTGCAACGCTTCGACTGCGGGCGGAAGTGCTGCGAGCGTGGGAATTCCGACGTGTTCGATGAAGACACCTTGCGTGGCAGCCGTTCCGCCCTGCATGCCGTCGAGAACGACCACGTCCGCCCCTGCCTTCACCGCGAGGCTGACGTCGTAGTAGGGGCGGGATGCCCCGACCTTCACGAAAATCGGAACTTCCCAGTCGGTGACCTCCCGCAGCTCGATGATCTTGATCGCAAGATCGTCCGGTCCGGTCCAGTCCGGATGGCGACAAGCGCTGCGCTGATCGACGCCGACCGGCAGCGTCCGCATGTCGGCGACCCGATCGGTGATCTTCTGTCCCAGCAACATCCCCCCGCCGCCGGGCTTCGCACCCTGTCCGAGCACGATCTCGATCGCGTCCGCACGTCTCAGATCGTCCGGATTCATCCCGTACCGGGACGGAAGGTACTGGTATACGAGTGTTTTTGAGTGTTCACGCTCCTCCGATGTCATCCCGCCGTCACCGGTGGTCGTGGAGGTCCCGACCTCGGTGGCCCCGCGCGCAAGGGCCTCCTTGGCGTTGGCCGACAGCGCTCCGAAGCTCATCCCGGCGATCGTCACCGGCGTCGAGAGTTGCAGGGGATATTTCGCATACCTCGTGCCGAGGGCGACGTCGGTATCGCAGCGCTCCCGATATCCCTCCAAGGGATACCTGCTCATGCTTGCGCCGAGCAGCAGAAGGTCGTCGAAATGCGGCAGTGCGCGCTTTGCTCCCCAGCCGCGGATGTCGTAGACCCCGGTCGTCGCCGCCCGCTGGATCTCGGCGATCGTCACCGGGTCGAAGGTTGCTGAGAAACGGGCAGACCGCAGGTCCGGATGCTCGCTCATCGGGTGCTACCGGCGTCGACCCCAGGCGTGGGGTGGACGGTCGCGTCGTCGAGGTGGAAGTTGTACAGCTCCCGAGCCGAGCCGTAGCGAGTGAAGTCCGACGGATCCGCGTCGATGCCGGCGAGAGCGAGCAGGTCGCTCAGCTCTGCGAGGTGCTCCGGTCGCATCTGCTTGACGACGCAGTCCGCACCGAGCGAGCGGACGCTACCGCGTACGTAGAGTCGCGCCTCATAAATCGAATCCCCCAGTGCGTCGCCGGCATTGCCGCACACGACCAGTCGGCCGGCCTGGGCCATGAACGCGCTCATGTGGCCGACATCGCCGGCGACGACGATGTCCACCCCCTTCATCGAGATCCCGCACCGTGCGCCCGCGTCGCCTTCGATGACCAGCAACCCGCCGTGCGCGGTGGCGCCGGCCGACTGGGAGGCGGAGCCCCGGATCCGGACCGTCCCCGACATCATGTTCTCGCCGGCTCCGACTCCGGCATTCCCGCTCACCGTGACAGTCGCGCGCTGGTTCATGCCGGCGCAGTAGTAGCCGGCGTGCCCCGCGATCTCTATGTCCGCCTCCACATCGACTCCGACGGCGAGGGCATGCGCGCCGCCAGGGCGAATAACCCGCCAGCGCGATCCGTACTCCGCGACGTGGAGTGCGGCGTTCAGCTCACGGGTCGTCGTCGAATCCATATCGACGACGGTGCTCTCGGCGACCGGGACGGTCCTCACGCCGCCGGCCGACGTCGGTGTCAACGCAGCCACTCCCTCCGTCAGCGCTCCCACGTGTAAACCTCCTCGGGCTCGGGTTCGAAGATGGCGGCATCCTCGATGCCCGGCAGGCCGGCGAGCGCACGGTACTCAGAGGCCATCGCGATCCACTCGGTGGTCTGCGCGATGACCGCGGGCTTGCACGCGATGGCATCGCGCACGACGGCAAAGGAATCGCCCGTCGTCACGACCAACGTGTAGAAGCCGTCGAATCGCTCGCACAGCAGGTGCAGCGCCTTCTCGAGATCAGCCCCCTGCGCGAGCTGATGGGCGATGAAGCGAGCGCCCACCTCGGAGTCGTTGTCGCTGTCGAACTCGATTCCGTCGGCGATGAGCTGACGGCGGATCGTCGCGTGGGTGGAGAACGATCCGTTGTGTACGAGTCAAAGATCGGCGCCGACCGAGAACGGATGCGAATGCGCGGCGGTGACCGCGGACTCGGTGGCCATCCGGGTGTGCGCGATTCCCTGCCAACCGGTCGCCGCGTCGAGTCCGAACGCGGTCGCGAGATCGGAAGGATGTCCCGCGCCCTTGAGCACCACGAGGTCGTTGCCCCAACTCGTCACGGTAACGCCGGGGCAGCGTTCGCTGACCGCGTCGCGAAGCACCTCCGGCGCCAGCGGTGCCCTGACGACCGTCGTCGGCCCAGCCGCGATGAGTTGTGCTCCAAGACCGTCGAGCGCCCGAGCGAACTGTTCCGGAGCTCCGAGTACGCCGACTGCGCTCTCCCCCGTTGCCGTAAACCGGGGATCCCCGTAGATGCCGACGCCCGCGGAGTCCGGTCCCCGGTCGCCGACCTGGCGCAGCATCCCACCCAGCAGCGATCCGAGATCGCGGTAGAGACGCTCGTCGCGTAGGTGCAGCCCGACGATTCCGCACATGTGGTGGGCCCTTTCTCAGACGCTCGTGAGGTAGCGGGCGATCTCCCACGCACTGACCTCGTTGTGCCAGGCGTAGAACTCCTCCCGCTTCAACCGGGCGTAATAGTCGGCAACCCTGGCATCCGGGTCGGCCGCGTTCACCGCCGCGCGGATGACGTCATCGTTTTCGAATGCCTGCACCGCATCGAGCAGAGTCCTCGGCAGGACCGATGCCCCTTCCGCCGCGAGCGCCGGCGCGCCCGGATCGGCGTTGGTGAGAATGCCGTCCAGGCCGGCGGCAATGACCCCGGCCGCAGCAAGGTAGGGATCGGCCGAACCGTCGACGCCGCGCAGTTCGAGGCGCTGGTCATCCGGTACGCGGATGAAATGGGTGCGATCGTTGCCGCCGTAGCTGGCCACCCGCGGGGGCGCCCAGGTCGCGCCCGAAGCGCTGGACGCCGTCCCGAGTCGCTTGTACGAGTTGACGGTCGGGGCGATCAACGCGTGCAGCGCGGGGGCGCGCCGGAGCACCCCGCCGATGAAAGCGATAGCCGTGCCGGACAAACCGAGGTGATGGCGGTCCCCCTCCCCACCGGGGAACAGCGCGGCGCCGTCGTGCCATAACGAGAGGTGCAGATGCAGCCCCGTCCCGGTTCGCTCGGTGAACGGTTTCGGCATGAAGGTCGCCGTCATGCCGCGCTGCTCCGCCAACATGTGGATGACGTATCTGAGCGTGACGACCCGATCCGCTGTCGTCAGGACATCGCTGTGCGTGAAGTTCTGCTCGAACTGACCGTTCCCGTCCTCATGGTCACTGGCGTACGGTCCCCACCCCATTGTTTCCATCGCGTCCGCAACCGCGCTCAGATGCGGGTACATCCGCGTCAGGCCTCGTGCGTCGTAACAGGGCCGGTCCGCGTCGTCACGGTCGTCGGCGAGGATCACCCGACCTGAATCGTCCCTGCGCACCAGGAAGTATTCGACCTCGGCGCCTGCCTGAACGTCGAATCCGGCGGCGGCAGCCGCGGCGATCGCACGCCGAAGAATGATGCGGGGCGCATAGGGATGCGGGGATCCGTTCACGTGCGGATCGCAATGCACCATCGCCAAGCCGGGGCGGACGAACTCAAGCGGGGTGTATGAGGCGACGTCGGGCATCGCCACCACATCGGGGTCTCGCGGCTCCTGACCCAGGGAGCCGGCGGCGAACCCGGCGAAGCCGACGCCCTCGTTCTCGAGCATCTCTGCGGCGCGTACCGGTACGAGTTTCGCGCACGGCTTACCGGCGAGTGTGGTGAACGTCGCGAGGAGAAAGCGCACCCCGTCCGCACCTGCCAACTCGCGCAGGGAAGGTCGGGTGCGCTCGACCGTCACTCCGCGGGTCGCGGTGACGGACGGATCGTCCACGATGGTCACCGGGCCTCCTCGTCCGTTTCTCCACAGGAGATTACGTCGACTCACAGTAGACTACGGCGAGCGCGGCGCCAATCCGGGGCGCGCACGACATCCGCCCTGCTCCTTGCGGTCCGCCACTGGCAACAGCCGTTTACGACGACGCGGCAAGGTGGGTTCGCAGTCTTAACGGGCGCGTTACCTGCGAGAAATGCTCATTCGGTTTCCTGGCAGTAGTCACAGTTTCAGCAGAGGACATCCCACGTCCATTCCGACCACTGACCCCAGCCCAGGCACGCGGAGGCCCTCGTGAGCCCGACCACCATCTCCGATCTCGAGATCATCGATCACGACGAACGGCGTCTGAATGAGCTCGGTTATGAGCAGGAACTCAAACGAGGCATGGGCGGATTCTCCAACTTCGCCGTCTCGTTCACCATCATCTCCATCATCACCGGTGTACTTCAAACCTTCTGGCTGGGGATGATCGCCGGCGGCCCCCGCACAATGGTCATCGACTGGGTCGTCGCGAGCTTCTTCATCCTCATGGTCGGCTTCTCGCTCGCCGAAATCTGCTCGTCCTATCCCACCGCCGGCGGCCTGTACTACTGGTCCGCCCGACTGGCGCGGCGGAACGCTCCGATCTGGTCGTGGTACACGGGCTGGTTCAACATGCTCGGCCAAGTCGCCGTGACTGCCAGCATCGACTTCGGGCTCGCGAATTTCATCGGGTTCTTCATCAAACTGACGATCGCGCCGTCGTTCGCGTCGAAGCCGTGGCAGATCCTGCTCATCTACGCGATCGTGCTCGCGATTCACGGCATCATCAACACCCTCGGTGTCAATCTCATCGCCAAGCTGAACGACATCAGCGTGTGGTGGCATCTCATCGGAACCGGCGTCATCGTCGTTGTCCTGTTTGCGCTCCCGAACAAGCACCAGAGCATCGGATCGGTGTTCACGTCGTACACGAACGGCACCGGGCTCAACTGGTTCGGCGGTTCGGGCCTCTGGATCTCCCTGGTGGGCCTGGGCGTCTGCGCCTACACGATCACCGGGTTCGACGCCTCCGCGCACATGTCGGAAGAGACCCGCGATGCGGACACCTCTGGGCCGCGTGGAATCGTGATGTCGATCGCGGTGTCGGCCGTCGTCGGCCTCCTCCTTCTCGTCGCACTCTGCTACGCGCTTCCGGGCGGGGTGACCAGCGACGCCTACGCCGCCGTCTCGGCCAGCGGGTCGGCGGCTTCCGCGAACCTGTTCCTCGACGTACTGGGCCGGCACCTCGCCGAGTTTCTGATCATCATCGGCATCGTTGCTCAGTTCTTCTGTGGAGCTGCGTCGGTGACGGCGAACTCCCGCATGATCTATGCGTTTTCGCGGGACGGCGCGGTTCCGGGCCACAAGTTGTGGCACCGCATCAACGCGCGTACCAAGACACCGACGAACTCGATCTGGTTCGCGGTGGCGTTCTCGTTCATCCTCGGCGTGCCGTCCCTCAAGACGAACTCCTCGGGCATTCCGGTCGCGTTCAACGCGGTCGTCTCCGTGGCCGTCGTGGCGTTCACGATCTCGTTCGCCCTGCCCACGCTTCTCCGGCTGATGCGTGGGAGCGATTTCACGGTCGGTCGGTGGAACCTGGGGCGTTGGTCCAAGCTCGTCAACGTGCTCGCTCTCACCTGGACGGTCGTCATCTGTGCTGCCTTCCTGCTGCCCCAAGGAACCTTGCACGTCGGTGGCAAGTTCCAGTGGTCGCTGTTCAACTATGCGCCGATTGCCGTCGGTGTCGTTGTCGGCTACGCAACGCTGAGCTGGTACCTGTCGGCCCGGCATTGGTTCACCGGCCCCAGATGGAACGAGGCGGGAGAGGTGCTCGACATCGAGACCGCGGTCCCGCACCTCGGACATAAGCACGAGCCCGTACTCGGAGCGGATGCATGAGCGAGACGACGGTCGTTGACGAAGCAGGTCACCTCCCGGTCCCCGATGCGCCGGCGGAGATACGTCTGCGCGAGCTGACCTCTGCGCAGGGGAACGCGAAGCGATTGTTCGAACAGATCGTGGCCTCAGGCATGGTCCGTCCCGGAGTGACCGAGAGTGCTCTCAGCGCTGACATCAAACTGCTTGCGGCACAGCAGTTCGATGTCAGCCGTTACTGGCACAAGCGGATCGTTCGGGCCGGGCCGAACACCCTGGCGCCGTACGAGGAGAATCCTCCGAACCGCATACTCGACGAGGACGACATCGTGTTTCTCGATCTCGGCCCCATCCTCGGCGAGTGGGAGTCTGACTTCGGGCGGACCTTCGTCCTCGGCGAGGACCCGATCAAGCAACGACTTCGAGACGACGTCGAGCGTGGCTGGTACGCCTGCAAGGCATTCTTCGACGCGACACCTGACTGCACCGGCGCGCAGCTCTTCGCATACGCACAAGCACAGGCACGGGACCGCGGCTGGGAATTCGGCGGTTCCATCGCCGGGCACCTTCTCGGCGAGTTCCCGCACGAGAAGCTCGACGAGCACGAGGTCGAGTGTTACGTCCTGCCGGAAAACCATACGCCGATGCGACAGATCGATCCGTACGGAAGACCACGGCACTGGATCTGCGAGATCCACTTCGTCGACCGCGAACGGGAGATCGGCGGATTTTTCGAGCAACTGGTCACGATCGGAGAAGCGGGATGACCACGACCGAGCCACCGGAAATTTCCATCGTCCCGCCGTTCCGGGTCACATCCGAGGCCTGGCGGGACCTGCCCAGCATGGCTGCCGACTACCCCGGTACCGAGGGCTTCATCCGGGACGTCTACGCCAACCCCGACGGTTGCCCGATGGCGTCCGGCTTTTTCGAGCTGCTCCATACGGACGATCCACTGGACTACTTCTACGACTACGACGAGATGAAGGTCGTCCTCGAGGGGTCGTTCCGCCTGGAGAACAAGGACACCGGGCAAGTGCTGATCGCCAAGGCGAAAGACGCGATCTTCTTTCCCAAGGGTTCTCAGATCTTGTTCTCAACCCCTGATCGTGGTCTCGCGTTCTACACGGGATACCGCACCACTGCGCCGTGAGCGACCACTCGTCCGTCCCGCGGTGGCCGGCCGAGGCGCCTCCGTTCGACGACAGCGGACAGACCTTCGGGATTGTCGCCGACGCAGACTGTCCCGTCGCCCGCGAATGGATGTGTGCGATTCAGGCGACCGGACGTCCGTGCTGGTGGGTTGATCGCGAGTACCTCGATCGGATCCTGGACCTGGCGACGGTCGGCCTCCGGGTCATGGTCAGCGGGCCGGAGCTCGACGTCCTTGCCGTGGCCGCGCACCTGAAGGCCCGCGGTCTGGCCGATGCCGAACTCACCCTTCACGCCACGTCGAGTGACCAGCGGCGGATCTACTGCGTCCACTGCTCGGCTATGTCGCTGACGAACGCTGACGTGGAGTCGGTCACACCGTGTGGTTCGTGCGGACGGATGCTCTCGGTGTTCGGCCACGTCTCCCGGCGGACCGGTTCCTATCTCGGCTTCCAGCACGACGCTGAAGCACTGCTGTGACCGATCTGGATCTGATCGTCGAGGGCATCGTGGACAGCGGTCCGGTACGCACCTTCACACTCGCATCGACCGCCGACGCTTCGTTACTGCCGCCGTTCGTACCGGGAAGCCATCTGATTGTCGAGTCCGGTGGCCGGCTCAACGCGTATTCGCTCCTCGATGACGGGACACCCGCTCGGACGTACCGGATCTCTGTTCTTCGAGTGCCGGGGGGTCGGGGTGGTTCGTCCTGGTTCCACGACGTCGTCCGTGTCGGCGACAAGATCCGGAGCTCCGCACCGCGCAGCATGTTCGCCCCGGTGTCCAACGCCACGCATCACCTTCTCATCGGTGGCGGTATCGGCATCACGCCGCTCATGTCCCACGCCTACGCGGCACTGCGATGGGGCAGGTCGTTCACCCTCTGGTACCGGTATCGCGCCCCAGCGCATGTCGACGAGCTGCGTGAGGTGTGCGGGGAACACCTCAGGTTGTTCGACAGTCGCCCTGCCTTCGCGATCGCCGTACAGCGGGAACTGAGGACCCAACCGCTGGGTACCCACCTCTACGTCTGCGGGCCTCCGGCCTTCACGAGCTGGATATCCGACACCGCCGCCGAGGCGGGTTGGCCGGCCGTACGGCTTCACTCGGAGCGCTTCAGCGCCGACGAGAGCCTCACGCGACGCCCGTTCACGGTGCGGGTTCGCGGCCGCGGGTACGTCGTGCCTGCGGAGTCCAGCCTCCTCGATGTGCTGGAATCACAGGGTTATTCGGTGCCGAACCGGTGCCGACACGGGGTGTGCGGCGAGTGTGTGGTGGAGGTTGCCGGCGGGAAACCCGAGCACCGGGACCTGTTCTTGACCGAGGCCGACCGTGCGAAGAACGATCGGGTGCTGCCGTGTGTATCGCGCGCGCTCGGCGATGACCTTGAGCTCTCCCTGTGACGACGGTTGGGCGCTCCGAGCGCGCGCGGCGATTTCCCTTCCCCTTCGAGTCCGACCAGTACCGCTATCACGCGAACGTCGAGCCGGCCACGACGGTCGTCCCGACCGCGGCGGGATCGTGGGGCCGCACCGTGCTCGACGTGGACGGCGCGTACACCGAGGAGTTACGACAGAGGTCTGCGGTGCTGGCGAAGGACCCGACCCGGGTAGGCGAACTTCCGCACATGCGCGCTGCGTCCTGGGATCTGACCTTATGGGCGATGGGACAGCTCGCGGCCGACCACCCGACGACGATGTCGCTCGACGTGGACGGAGAAAGGTGGCGCTGGCGCAACGATCTTCTGGGCGTCGATGTCCATTTCGTCTACGGCGACGATGATTCGCTCCCGATGAGCCCGTTGAACTTCATCGGCACGCAGGTACAGGAAGACCTCGTTCTGCTGGATCAGCGCGAGAACGCACTGTGGGCCGATGCGGGGCTCGTAACCTTCGCCGCCGACTGGTCCGTCCGCTTCGACCTCGGCATGGGCTTCGTCGACATCCACCGGCCGGTGCCGCGCGTGGTGCCCGAGCTCATCATTCCGCGCGCCCAGGAGTTCCTGATGCGTCTCACGCCTGGGACCAACTTCAGGCGAACCAACTGGACACTTGCGGCAACGCCGCGGCTCGATGTGTCGACGGAGACATACGACGAGTGGGGCCGTACTCGTCGACTCGCGGCCGAGAACCCGGCCGAGGCGGGTGAGCGTCTACACCTTCGGGTCGAAGTTCAGCACTTCGTCCGACTCGCTCCGTCCAACGCCGTGCTGTTCACGATACGTACCTATCTGCTCTCCTTCAACGAACTCGCCGCGGTACCGACCTGGGCCGACCGTGTGGCGAAGGTACTCGCCGAGCTACCCGCAGACATGGCCGACTACAAGGGTTTTTCGCGCTATCGTGAGACCGCTATCGCGTGGCTTCGAAATCCGTGGTGACAACGCTCGATCCTGGGTGTGCGCCCGGCAGAGATACGCATCAGAGCGCGACGCTCGCCGCGCTCGCGCGCTCGAGGAGCCAGTCACCGGCAATGACGCCCGACCCCGAATCCGCGTCGATCGGGACGCTGCGTGTCTGCGGTTCGACCTCGAGGAACACGATCAGCGACACCAGCTCCTCATCGGGGGCCTCCGGTGAGGGAGGCAGCACCCGGTGGCGCGTCGAACGCCACCGGTCTCCGCTCCATCGAGCGAGCAGGTCTCCGATGTTCACCGTCAACGCGTCCTCCACGAACGGTGCGTCTTCCCACTCACCCGAGGGCGTCTCGACCTGAAGGCCCCCTCGGCCGGCCTGCCGGTCGAGGATCGTTATCATTCCCCAGTCGGTGTGTGCCCGGATGCGGAATTGCCCGTCGAGCGGGGTGGCGGTCTCGGTCAGCGCTGGATAACGATTGATGTTTAAGCTGTACGGCGCCGCATCGGTGCATCGGGTGAACCAGCTCGGATCGAGATCGAGGGCGTGCGCGCACATCTCCAGCACGTCGAGATAGAGCGCTCGCACCGAATGCGTGTATTCGGCGCACAGCGCCTCGAGCTCGGGTGCTTCCACGGGCCAGATGTTCGTCTGAAACCATGCTGCATCGATGACCGGATCCCCGGTTCGGAAATCGCGCCCGCTGGTCCAGGTCTCCTTCAGGTCCGCCCGGCTCGGGTCTGCATCCTCGCCGTAGTACGAGTTGGCCTCGGCCCCCGGAGGAATCCAGCCACGTCCCCCCACCCCGGTCGAGTACACGGCTTTGGCATCCGGCGAGAGTGTGAAGAACTTCTGCGCGGCAGAACGGATGTCGGCTCGTAACGTTCGGGAGATGCCGTGGTTGACCAAGAGAAGAAAGCCGGACGATCGCAGTGCGTCGTCGAGCGAAGACGCGACCCGGCTTCGCTCGACGGGGTCGCCCCCGCGCCATACCTCGATATCGATGGTGGGCAGAGTGAGTGTCATATGCGGATCTCCTGAGCGATCACAGGGCTGGTGCCGAGAGGTGCAACCGATGTGCGAGGGAGCGCTGCGCGGCGCGCGCGACCGCAGCGACGAGCACCGACGCCACCGCGCCTACCGCGAGCGACGACCACAGTTCGTCGTAACTGTAGCTGGCGGTGGCGGTGGCCATCAGTCCACCGAGACCGTTGCCGAGTGCGAGCCATTCCACGAGCAACGCGCCGGTAAACGCTGTCGGCGCGGCGATCCGGACACTCGCGAAGATGGCGGGGGCGGCGTAGGGAAGCCGAGCCTTGACAAGGCAACGAAGCGGCCCTGTCCCGAGGCCGGTCAGCACATCCATGACAGGCGACGGGGTCGTCCGCAACGCGCCGTTCACATTGACCAGCGTGGGAAAGAACGCGACCAGCCCCGCGACGAACAACACGACACCGGAACCACGACCGAGCGCCAGAAGCGCGAGTGGCAGGAATGCCACGATCGGTACCGACTGGCCGACGAGCACGAGTGGGAGCATCAGGCGTTCGGCCATCGGCGAAAGCACGAACAGGCTCGCCAGCACGACGCCACCGGCGACACCGGCGGCGAATCCCAGCGCGGTGTGGCTCAAGGTCGTTCCCAGCGCGCGAAGAATCGTCTCGCGGATGCCGTCGGGATCCTGGGTCAGAACCCGGATGACCTGGGCCGGCGTACGGGCGACGAAGCTGTTCACGTGAAGCGCCGCAAGGAGCGCCCACCAAACCCCGAGCGCGACCACCACAGCAGTGATGATGCGCAGCGCGCCCTGCGACACCCGCGCCCGCAGGGACGGTACCTCGATCTGCAGTACGACCTGGGTCCCCGCGGATTCCCGGGCCCACGGGAGACAGCGGCGCCCGATCAGGCCGATCAGCACGAAGCAGAGCAAGCTCGCCGCCGTGATCACCAACGCCAATCCCCAGGTGCGTGGCACATCACCCGAACGCTGCGCTCCGACCATGGCGACGCCGATCCCGGTCGTGCCGCCGATGTATTCCGCCACAACAGCACCGAGGATTGCACTCGGCGCGGCGATCTTGAGCGCCGAGAACACAGCGGGCAGACTCGCCGGGATCCGGATCAGCATCAATTGCCGGAACGCATTTCCGCCCGCCACGTGGACGACGTCGACATGCGTCTGCTCGGCCGCCTGCAGACCGGTGACCACCCCGATGACGGAGGTGAACACGACGTAGAGAGCGGCAACAGCGATCCGTACCCTTCCGATCGGTTCGACCGTGACCAGCACCGCGCCGACCACAAAGGACGGAACGGTATACGTCAGCGTCGCGAGCTGGGTGATCGGTGAGAGCAGCAGCGCGAAGCGTGACGCGACCAGGCCGAGAACGATCGCGAATGCCACCCCGATTCCGAACCCGAGGGCAGCCTCGGTCAATGTCGTCGAAAGAGGCGACAGATACGTCGAAAGCCCGTCGCTGTTGATGCGGCGCACAATTGAACTCGGCGCGGGAAGGACGGTGGTAGACGCGAAACCGGCGGTGAGCTGCCACGCAAGAATAAGCGCGGCAAACGCGAGCAGACTCTGACTGCGCCGGGAGACGGCGACGACGCGTTGGATCATGTACCGGCAGCAGGCGATGGCACGACGCCCATACCCTTCTCGGTGAGCACCTCACGGATGAGACTCATGTCGAAAAGCTGCGCCGTGGTTGTCGTGACGCCGCCGAGCGACAGGCTCTTCACGACCTCGTCCTGATGAGCGTCGGACATGACGAGGAGACCTCCGTCGGATGCCGCGCCGGACAGGAGGTTGGTGCGCGTGACATCTGCTTCTTGTTGCCAGAAGGTCGCGGTGGCTGTACTGGTCTTCCCCGCCAGGGCGATCGTCAGCGGCACGGCGGCCGAGTTGTCCCGGGCGTAGTCCTGCCAGCCCCGTAGGGCGACCCGCAGCGCGGCCTTCACCTTCTCGGGCTCCGATGCGATGGATTTCTGCCGCACGATGTAGACGTCACCGACACCCGGATATTTGAAGTCTTCGAACTGCATGACGTGCACCGGTGTCCCCGAGGTCGCCAAGGTGATCGGCTCGGAGTTGAAGTACGCGAGGTACGCGTCGACCTGGTGTGACGAGAGCAGACTCGGGTCGTAGTTTGCCGGGACGACGGTGACGCTCGACAAAGCGATCCCGTTCGCCTTGAGAAACGCCTTCAACGCCACGTTGTTCTGGGTGTCCACCGCAATCTTCTTCCCCACCAGCGCTTGGGGTGTGGTGACCGGCGCACTCGCGAGGGACATGATCACGTACGGATTCTGTTTGAGCGTCGCTCCGATGATGCGCAGGTTTGCGCCGTTCGCATTCGCCTGCGCGACGAGGTCGGGAACCGAATAGCCGAGGAAGGCCTTTCCCGAGATCACCGCCGGCTCCGCCGAGATCGCCGGGCCGCCGGCGGTGATGCTCATCGAGGAGAATCCCTCCTGCTGGGCGTAACCGCGAGCCTGAGCCAGGTAATCACCGCCGAACTCGACATCGTGCAGCCAGTCGAGCTGCAGCGTGAGTACCCCGAACGACGGCTTCGTCGCCGCGGAGCTCGTCGTACCTGCGGCGCCGGAAACTTTCGTACTACTGCTTCCGCAGGCACCGAGTCCGCCCACGGCGACGAGGGCGGCGGCACCGCGCAGGAATGCACGGCGGTCCAATGCGGCGCGGGCGACGAGCGGTCGAGGTGTCATGGGGCTCCAGGTGCATTCGGATCGAGGGCGACCACGGCGGCCGCAAGCCGTCGGTATTCGACGGTTCCGAGGTCGGCGCGGGTATGGAACTCACGGTTGATCGAGACCGGCATCCGCGGATCTTCGTAGGTGTGCAGCAACGCGAGATCCTCATCGAGGACCAGGGCGTTGAACTTCGAGACGTCCTCATAGAGATCAGTTTCCGGTTCGACGTCGTTGTACGACTGGGCGAAGTAGATCCGAGTGGAGTTCGTCGACTCGGGCTGGATGAAGAACAGGAAGGTGTTGGTCGGACCACCCAGCAACCGGACCTCGATACGCAACGAGAAGGGCGCCGCGATCTCGTACGTCTGCAGTGCCTCGGCGGTCCCGTAGTTCTTGCCCGTATTCGGCTGACCGCGATTGACAACCGTGACGTGCCACGCTCCGCGCTCCGACTCGAGTTGCGGACGGCCTGGATCGTGCGCGCCGAACGTGTCGCGGTGGAGGTAGGGGAAATGACCGGCATCGATGAAGTTGTCCATCAAAAGCGCAGCCGTCACGTGCGTCCTGCGTGGATCGAGGTGCCATGATGTGAAGCCCGGGTCCTCCCACTCCGGCACGTCGATGATCGGCCGCACCGGCTCGAGTGGTGCGAGCCAGATGAGGCCGTAGCGCTCGCACACGCCGAAGGCTGCGGTGGCGTTCGCCTTTTTCGGGATATTGGCGTTCGGCCCGAGCGAGGGGATCTCGACGCACCGTCCGTCCCCGGCGAAGCGAAAGCCGTGGTAGGGACATTGCAGTGTGTCGTCGACGATGCGGCCGGCCGACAACGGGGCGAATCGGTGCGGGCATACATCACGGAAGGCGCTGAGCTCGCCGGCCAGTCGGACGATCACCCAACGCTTGCCGCCGAGCCACACCCCGAGCGGCTCGGCGTCGCCGAGTTCCTCCACCCTCGCGACCGGATGCCAGAACCGATAAAGCGCGGGCTCGGTGTTCTCGAAATGACGTTCCACGTCGAGGCGCTCGGTCGTCCCGTCCACCGATCGAACATAAGCTCGGGTAATGTCGATCTTATTGAGACGGAGTCACGTTCTCGTTACGGCCCACGTCGCTGGGGGGATCGAGACGGAAGTACAGGGCCTCCAACTGCTCGTGCCAGGACAGATCTCGACCCGAGACCTCCGGGTACACAGTCGTTCCCGTTGTGAACCAGTCGTGCAGGGTTCGTCCTGCGAGCTGCCCCGCACGGGTGTGCACGCACAACGCCTCGGCAGGAATCACCGGAGCCCGCTCCTCGTGCATGACGAGTTGCATGATCTCGCCGACGGTCGGATCCTTCGGTGCTGTCGCCAGATGGCCGGTTGCCTGCGCGACACACGCGAGCCGCTCCCACGAGGCGTGCGGAAAACCGCGAGCACCTTCGCGAGAGGCATGCACCGCTGCCATCGCGGTACGGTCCCCGAGCCCGATGTCCTCGGCCGCGATCGTCGTCAGTCGCTGCCAGAGCATCTCCTCGTGCTCGGCGTCGGTACGCGCCAACTCGAGCGCGGCGCGCACCGACTGCTCCAACTCGCCGCGGCGAATGTACTTGTGCAGTGCCGAGCGCACCTCGTCGGTCGGAAGACCGTGCACCGTCGTTCGCCCGGCGAACGGGTCGCTCGAGAAGTGCGGGATCGGCCGGCTCCAGCCGGTCGCGGTCATTACGCCGGGCCCATGGGCAGCGCGTGCACATGGCCGGAGGCGTTGATGCTGTGCATAAAACCCGGAAGCATCGCGGCCGCGTTCCAGCGGGCGGTCAGTCCGGCAACCATCTCCTGCACCTCCATCCGGCCGAGCGCGGCACCCAGACAGTAGTGCCGGCCAGCTCCGAAGGCGAGCTGCGGGCGGGCGGGGATCCTGTCGATGTCGAATGTGTGCGGACTCGGGTAGACCTCGGGGTCCCGGTGCGCAGCGGCGACGCGCACCGTCACGAAATCCCCTGCCGAGATGTCCGTCCCGTCGAGCGCGGTGTCGGCGGTCGCAAACTTGATCGTGTGCCGGATCGCGGGCTGGAAGCGGCTGCACTCCTCCACCGCACCGGGTATCAGCGCCCCGTCCTCGTGGAGCCGGCGCCACGAATCGGGATCGTGGGCCAACGTGTGCAGGGCAAGAGCGGCGGTGTTCGCGGTGTTGTCGACCGAGGCACCGAGGAGTTCCTCCAGCAGGCCGTACGCGGCCCCCGCGCTGATGACTGCGCTGTGGGCGGCGGAGGCAAGTGCGGTGGCGAGGTCGTCGCCCGGCGATCTGAGTTTGTGCGCCAGCAGGTCACGGGTGTACGACGCAAGCTCTGCTTTGGCCTGCCGTACGGGCGCGACCATTGACGCTGCCGCCGTGAACACCATCAGCAATGCCTTCGACCACTGCGCCAGAAGCTCCGCGTCACGCCTGTCGACCCCGACCATCGCGCAGAACAGCTGCGCCGGAACGGGATTGATGAGGTCAGCCATGACCTCGAGATCCGCCCCTGGGTCGTGCGCCTCCAACTGAGCGCCGACCAGCTCGCGCGTGAGCTCTCGGAGTTGCGTGATTCGGCGTGCGGTGAACCACGGGCCGACGGCACGGCGAAGTTGGTGGTGCGCCTCGCCCTCCGAGTCGGTGAGGGTCTCCCCGGGAATTCCCCACAGGGCACCGTGACCAAGCTGTTCGAGCAGCGGATCGATCCCCGGCACCAGCGCGGTGTCAAGAAACGCCTCGCTGCAGGCGGCGTAGCTGATCGTCGACCAACCGACCGGGTCGCGTACGACGCCTCCTCGTCTCCGCAGAGCGTCGTACGTCGGATGCGGATCAGCAAGGAAGTCCGCGGCGGTGGGATCAAGGGAGATGACCGCAGACCGGGCGGTTGTCACGGCTCCAGCGCCACCAGGTCGAGCATCATCCGGCGCAGCTCGACCGTGATCCGGTCGGCCCGAACGTGCAGCTCGGTGGAGATGTCTGCCGGAATCCCTTTGACCTCCAGCTGTTCGAGCAGATCCCTGTCCTCGCCCGCGACCAGCAACTGGAACGCCGTCGCGTCCGCCTCGTTGCTCTGACCGGATTCGATGTCGTTACGGATCTGGACGGCGTACAGGCGGGTCCGGCCGAGGTCGATCGCCTGGTGGAAGAAGCAGAGCGCGAGAACCGTTCCGGTGTCCTCGTAGCGGATCCGGATGTACACGTGATGCGGCGCTGTCCCGACGAATCGCATGGTGCGGACCGTCGTGGCAAAATCCGGTGTTCCCTCCACGGAGTCTTTCAGCGTCTTCGCATGGTGCCGATGTTCTACGCAGAACGTCCACGGTTGACGCTCTACGACGTAGGGCGCGACCTCCCGGTCGGCGGGGTCCCCGATCGAATTCGCGTGCGTGAAGGGGAAGTGCGCGACGTCGAGGAAATTGTCTGCCATCTGGCCCGCGCTTGCGTTCCAGTCCTGCGCGGGAATGGACACGGTCGTGAAGCCCGCGGCCTCCCACTCGGGCACGTCCGGCAGCGGAGCCACGCTTCCGCCCGGAGCAAGCCAGACCAGGCCGTAGCGCACGTCGACGAGCAGGGGCCGCAGCGCGTTGCCCCCGCCGTCGCGTCGCATACCCGCATGATCGGAATCCAAGAGGTACGCGGTGCCGTGCCTGCAGACGAGCGCGCCCTCTCGCAGAACACCGGCGGACAGCGGCGCGCCACCGTCCGGACAGTGGTCTCGGAATCCGACCGGACCATCGGGCCCGATCAGCACGACGAAGCCGACGCCGCTGAGTCGGGCACGAAGCATTCCGTCGGCGGTCTCGAGTTCGCTCAACGTCCCGACCGGCTGCCAAGCCCGCCACCACGCGGGATTCTCGTTGGTCAGCCACAGCGGCGCGCGGTCCGCCATCGCTGCTGTCACGTCCACAACTATTAGCGATACTAATTACCGCATCGGGACGCCGTCGTAAAATTGGTGTTACGGACCGGCCAGGTGCGGATGCGCCGCGACGAGCAAGAAGCGGATCGCGCCCGTGTCCGCGGCGATCACCCGGTGGGGCCGGGTCGCATCGAAATGCACGCTGTCCCCCGCGAAGAGGTCAACCGCATCATCGGGCTCGAGGGTGAAGCTGACACGCCCTGCAAGCACGTAGATCAGCTCCTCGCCCGGATGTGCGAAGGAGGTGTCGTCTGCCATTCCGGCCGGTACGCGGTACTCGTACGCGTCGAGATGCCCCCCGCCACCGCTCAACATCCGGGCGACCGGCGACGCGGCCGCCTCGGACTGCAAGATCATCGTCCCACCGTCGTGCCTGGTGAGCGTAATTTGCTGCGCCGCAGTCGAACTGGGCAGCAGCGCGGTGGGGGCGACCCCAAGCGCTTGGGCGAGCCCGTAGAGCGTGGCAAGACTCGGCGTGACTGTGCCCGCCTCGACCTGACTGATGTAGGGCTGGGTGACTCCCGCGTGGGCGGCGAGCACCGCCATCGTCATTCCCGCGGCTTTGCGGGCGGACCTGAGCGCGGCCCCGACGAGGGCCGGATCGATGCCGTCCCGTCCTCCGGTGCTGGTACGAAGCTCCCGGGACGACACACCTCGGATCGTACCCGCGAAGACCCTCGGTCACCGCAATGCCATCCGGTCGGCGAACACCGGCCGGTACGCCGGATCGGTGAGCGCGGGGCGGTCGAGGCGGAAGGCCTCGATCGGTTGTGACGTCGTGCCGGCGATGAGGAGATCGGCGAGTATCTGGCCAACCAGGCTGGCAAATTTTCCCGCGTGCCCGCCCCCGCTGAAGACAGCGACGTGGGCGTGGCCGGGAATGGTGTCGAGGACGAAGTCCCGGTCGGGAGGAAGGTCGTAGAGGCAGGTCCGGTTGGTCAGGACCGGTCCGAGCGCGGCGGGAAGGTGACGTTCGAGAAAACCACCCAACACCGCGTCTTCGGCGGCGTCACCGGAGAACGACCGCTCCGCACCGGTGATCGAGCGACCTCGCAGGTCCCGGCCGATCTTGACGGCCGCCTCGCCGTAGACCGGAAAACCATAGAAGTCTCCCGCCTGCTCGCCGTGATAAAGCCAGATCGGGAACTTCCCGGGTACGAAATCGCCGAGCGCGGCGGAGGCGAAGTACGTCACCTGCTCTTGCGCGAGGGTAAGAGGGTAGGTGAGTGTGAGGTCGGCCATCAGCTCCGGCAGCCAGGACGCCACCGCGACCACGAGGCCGCCGGCACGAAACGTTTCACCCGCGGCTTGCACGACCACGGAGTCGGACTCGAGCGTTATCGCCGTCACCCGCGTCGACGGGCGGAACTCCACACCTCGCGCGAGTGCCAACGAGGTGTGCGCCGAGACCGACCTCCGGATGTCGAGCAGGCCGCCGTCGGCTTGGAAGAGCCCCACCTCATCCCCGCTCACCTGCCACTGCGGATACCGCTCCCTGATCTGCTCGGCCGTCAAGCTGTCGTACGCGATCCCGTTCGCGTCCATCGCAGCGCGGTACGCGTCCAACTCGGCTTCGCCCGCAGTGCCGGCTCGGGCGAGGTCGAGTCCCCCCGTCCGGAGGTACAGCGGCAGGCCGGACATCGCCTCGATGTGCCGCCAGCACTCGAACATCGCATGGGTGAGAGCGGTGTAGGTCGACGAGTGGTAGGCATGCCGGATAATTCGCGAATGGTCACCCGAGGATCCGAAGCTGTTCATCAGGTCGAATTGTTCGAGCACGAGCACCCGCTCCGCGCCGCGTTCCGCTAGCCAGTACGCCGCTGCCGAGCCGATCGCGCCGGCCCCGATCACGATGTGGGAATAGTGCCCGCGGGCTGAGTTCACCGTCACGTGAGTAGGTCATACTGCTCGGAACGTGCCGTGAGCGGGGAGTGAGGCGAGGTCTCGGTCGGATGATCGATGTCGTGCAGAAGTTGGTCGAGGACCTTGCACAACAGCTTCACCGTTCCGTCACCGTCGACGACGCCTCGTTCAACCTCATTGCCTCGAGCGCGCACTTCGAGGACGAGGACCCGGCCCGGGTGAGTTCGTTGCTGACCCGTCGCGTCGCCGGGGCGAGCCTGCAATACCTGCTCGACACGGGGATCATGACGTGGCGCGGACTGCACCGAATGGCGCCGAACCCGAGCGTCGGAGCCGAAAAAAGTCGCCTTTGCTACCCGCTCCGTTCCCGTTACGAGCTGCTCGGCTTCATGACGATCATCGACGACGGGGACACCTCCGACGAGGACCTGGCCGCGATCGAGATCAGCGCCCAGCAGCTTGCGCGCGCCATGGCGAGGCGCGTGAAGTCCCGTGACGACGAAGAACTCGAGATTCAGGCGCTGACCCTGTCGCTGCTCTCGTCGAGCGCCTCGGATCGGGCGCACGCCGCCCGCGAGTTGCGCGACTTCGGCCTTTTCCGCGGCGCGAACCACTTCGGCGCCATCGTGGTGTCGGTTCCGGATGCGCCCGAGACCGACACCGACGAATCGCCCGACGATGTGGTACGGCGTGCGGTCCGTAACGCGACCCGGACCGTCACGCCGTTGACCTACGCGTACGCGACGAGCGACACCGACTCCTATGTGGTGGTGGGCCAACGACCGGCGCCCAGTTCGGCGGCACTGCACCGACTTGCCTCCCTTGTCCACAACGAACTCGGACGTCCGAATCCTGCTCTCGGCTCGGCGCCCACGATCGGCATCGGAGCGGTGCAGAGCCAACTCGAAGACACATTCATCTCGGCCGACCAAGCCGTCAACGCCATCCGCGTTGCGAGGTCGAACGGCCAATCGGTCGCCGCCTGGGGGGACGATCCGTTGTCGACATTGCTCGGCGCCCTGCTCCAGTCCGAGTGCAGCCAGCAGATCCTTCCCCGGGCTCTGCGCATCATCGACGCCGAGCCGGAGGACACCAAGCTCCTGATCGAGACTTACCTGAACCATGCGGCGAACGTCGCGAAGACGGCCGACGAGTTGCACGTCCACCGCACCACCATCTACTACCGTCTCAGTCGGTTCCAGGAAGTTACCGGCCTTGACCTCGACGACGGTCAGGCCCGTCTGCTGGTGCATCTGTGGTTGCGCTCGCGTTCATTCTGCCGCGCAGTGTGACGTGATGCGCCACGCCGCCGACCTCGGTCCGCGTTCATCGGTGTGGCATACCGCGGCCGGCCAGAGCCGTGATCTCGATCTTCATATCCGGGTGCGCCAAGGCGGCCACGCCGATGGTTGCTCGACCCGGGAAGGTGTCCGGAAAGGCGTCCAGCCACGCTTCGGTCATCGCGGCGCGATCGGCGAGGTCCGGAAGGTACACGGTTACGTGAGCGACCTCGTGGAGCGAGGATCCGCACTCGTCGAGGACGCGGGCAAGGTTGCTGAACACTCTGCGCGACTGCGCCAGAGCCGGCTCGGCGGTAATTGCGCCGCTGTCGTCATCGGGGACGACAGTGACGATGAGGAGGTCCCCCACTATGACGGCCTTGGCAATCGGTGGGTCAGGTCGATCACCCGGGACGATCGTGACGCTCATCTGTTCTCCTTCGACGTTGCGTCTCGGCGAAATCGCGGCAGAGTCGGACGCCGGTTGAGCGCGAACGGCTCCAAGTCACCCGGCCGCTTGCGCTCGAGGATGAAACTCGCCAGCGCCCGTCCGCTGGACAGGCCCAAGGAAAGGCCCATCATGGCGTGGCCGGTCGATACGTAACCGTTGTCATAGGTGCCGAGTCGGTCGATGACGGGCAGTCCGTCTGCCGTCATCGGTCGCAGGCCCACCCAGGCATCGGACACATCGTCGGCGTCGCGAACCTCGGCCGGCCAAGAGTCGACGTAGGGACTGGTCCCCGCGATCATCGCCTTGATACGTCCGCCATCGATACGCGCGTTGGGTCCGCTGAGTTCCATCGTCCCGACGACGCGGGTTGCGCCCGCGTTCGGGACGATACATATCTTCGACGCGGCCAACCCGACCATCCGCGTGGGCACGTGCGGCAGTGAGACGGTGAAGCTGTATCCCTTACCCGCCTGCATCGGTAGCCGCGTGCCCAGTCCACGCACGATGTCCGGAGTGGCCGATCCTGCCGCCACCACGAAAGAGCTGCCACCGAAGCGTTCTTCGGCCGTTACCGCCGCTTGGATACGGCGGCCCGACGTTTCGAATCCTTCCACCGGCTGGCCGCTGAGGATCGACCCGCCGCGCGCGACGATGGCGGCAACGAGCGCGTCGCACACCGATGCGGAGTCCACCTGCAATTCGTGACTGTGTAGCAATGCTCCCCCGGCCTTATCGGACAACACCGGCTCCAATGCGCGAGCATCCGTCCCGCTCAGCACCTCGGGCACGAAGGACAGCCCGAGGTCTGCTGCCGCACGACGCTGAGCCTCCGCCGCCTGCTGCGCCGCCGACAAGGTGGGAAACACGAGCAGGCTCTCCTCGGAGTTCGTGACGAACTCCGACTCGTCCCTCAACTCGTCGAAGAGATCGATCGTGTCGCGCCCGAGGTGCACGAGTGCACGGCGACCCGCGTCGAACGCACGCCGGTTGCTCGCGGCCCAGAACTTCACCAGCCACACGAGGAGCGCCGGATCGAGACGGGGTTTGAGATAGAACGGAGAAGCCGGGGACCTCAACGATGCGAGCGCATATCTCACGATGCCGGGCTCCGGCAGGGGGGCGGTGGTCTGCGGCACCACCCAGCCGGCGTTCGCTGAAGAACAGCCGCCCCCCGGCCGGCTCGGATCGAGGACGACAACGTCCTCGCCCGAGCGGCTCAGGTAGTACGCCACCGAGAGCCCGATCACGCCCGCGCCCACGACGACGGTTCGTTGCTCAGTCACGGGTAAACCCCCACCGGCGAGGAACTCACGACGATTTCGCGGCGAACTTCGCGTCGACGCCGTTCTTCGTCAGGGCGCTGGCGATGAAGCCGTTGGACAGCAGCGCCTTGATGTCGTCGTTCAGCACCGCGGTCAGCGAGTCGGTGCCCTTCTTGGAGATCAGATAGATGTAGTTCGCCCCCTGGCTCTCCTTTACCTTCGGGGTCGGCGTCAGCACCGCGGTCTTCAGGGCCGAATCCTGCTGGACCCGATATCCGGCCTCGGCGGACTCGTAGATCCCGGCAAAGACGCGCCCGTTCTTGATGTCCGCGATCAAGGACGCCGACGTCTGGTAGATCTTGACGTTGTTGGTGCCGAGCGCGGTCTGGAACTCGGTGTTCCACAGGTAGCCCTGAATAACCCCGACAGTCTTGCCGGATAGTGCGTCAAGGCTGCTGACCGTGGACTTCGAGAGGATCGAGACGCCGTCCTCGTACATCGGAACGGTGTAATTGAAGATCTTTGCGCGGTCGGCGTTGTAGTTCACACCGCCGATGGCGACATCCGCCCGGCCCGAGGTGATGCTGGCGGGCAGCGCCGCGCCGGCTACCGACTTGGCGTCGAGCTTCAGGCATTCCATCTTCGCGATCTCCTGCGTGATCAGCCCGTCGATACCGTCGATCGCGTCCCCGGTCTGCACTGTGAACGGCGGCGAAACGTAGGCCGCCACCGTGAACGTGCCGCTGCTGACCGTCTTGTACGACGACGCCGGGTGCTTGGGGGTACAGCTTGCCGCGCTGCTCGAGCCGGTCGCACCCGGCGACGCGGACGACGCGGACTTCGACGAACTACCGCACGCGGCGACACTCAGAACCAGCGTCACAGCGGCGGTTCCCATGATGGAGGCACGCCTATTGAACACAAATAGCTCCTTGATTGTGAGAAAGCAGGGCTAGATCTGGATAGCGGTGACGCTGATGGGTTCGGATCTGCTGGCTTCGCTGCTCTTCGCCTTGCGGCGACTCGGCCACCTGACTCGAAGGAGAACCACCCCGGTGAGCGAAATTGCTGCATACATGAGGCCGGCGAGGACGAGCGGTGGCATGAACTGGAAGCTGACCGTGCCTTCGTTGTAGGCCCGGCTCAGCAGTTCGGGGACCGAGATCGCGTACGCAAGCGAGGTCCCCTGGTAGAGAATGATGACCAGGCCGACCAGGGGCGCGATCACGAGTTTCACGGCCTGTGGAAGCACCACCAGACGGAATTCGTTGAAAGCACTGAGTCCCAGTGCTTGGCTCGCCTCTCTCTGCCCGTCCGGAACGGCTTTGATTCCCGCCCGGATCACCTCGCTCGAATAGGCGGCCATGGTGAAGGAAAGGGCGATAATTGCGCAGATCGTGTTGGTCCAGGTCAGGTGCGCTTGCGGCAACCCGTAGTAGACGAGGTAGAGCACGATGAGTCCGGGCGCACCGCGTCCGATCTCAACGACGACGATCGCCGTCCAGCGAACCGCCCTCGAACGTGCCGAGGACAACGCCGCGAACAGGACCCCGATCGGCAAGCCGAACAGAACGGCACCCCCCGTCAACCGCAGGGTCAGCCACAAGCCGGGAAGGAACTTGGGAAAGTAGGTTCCCCAATGGCTGATCATGCGATCGTCCGCTTGGTCAGGAACCGGTCGGAGCCCCGCGCGACGATGGCGATCGGCACGCTGAGGACGATGTAGATCAATGCCGCCAGGCTGAAGTTCTCGAGCCCGTTCAAGTCCGTCTGAGTCTGCTGATTCGCCAGGAAGGTAACGTCGGTCGCGCCGATGACGGACGCGACCGCCGTGTCCTTCAACAGGCCGATCGCGAACGTGGCCGCAGGCGGGATGATGATAAGAATCGCTTGCGGCACAACCACATACCGCGCGGTCGCGAGCGGCGGAAGGCTCAACGCCCGCGCGGCCTCTCGCTGTCCCGGCGGGACCGACTCCAAGCCCGCTCGATAGATCTCCGAGAGGTACGAGGCGGAGATCAGCCCCAGGCCGATCGAGGCACCCTCGTAGGTAGTAAGGATGACGAGGTCCGAGCCGACGCCGTAGTAGATGATGAAGACCCACACGATCGTCGGAATCGCACGAACCAACTCGACGACGGCAACGGTCGGCACTCGAAGGAAGACATGTCGGGATCGCCTGAGCATGACCAGGGGTACCGCGAGAACCACACCGATCGCGAACGAGGTGGCGGTGATCTTGACCGTCGTCCAGATGCCGTGCGACAGGAAATCGAGGACGTGCCACATCAGCGATCCCGCACTGCACGCAGGAATTGAGCCACTCGTGCGTGCTTGGGCTTGCGCATCACCTGCTCAGGCGGCCCTTCTTCGAGGATCTCGCCGTTGCACATGAAGACCACTCGGTCGGCGACGTCCTCCGCGAACTGCATCTCGTGAGTGACGACGATCATGGTCATTCCTTCCTGCGCAAGGCGGCGCATCGTGTTGAGGACCTCGACTCCCAGCTCGGGATCCAGAGAGGACGTCGGCTCGTCGAAGAGCATCACCTTCGGGTCCATCGCGAGAGCGCGGGCGATCGCGATCCGCTGCTGTTGGCCGCCTGAACACTTCGCCGGCTTCTTCTCCGCGTGTTCAGCCAGCCCGACATAGGCGAGCTCCTTCAACGCACGCTCGCGCGCTTCGCGCCGTGGCCGCTTGAGGGTGTGTGTTTGCGCCAGCATCACGTTCTCGACCGCGCTCAGATGCGGGAACAGATTGAACTGTTGGAACACCATCCCCACCTCGCGCCGCAGTGAATCGAGCGAGGAGCGGCCCTTTCCGATCGGTTTTCCGTCGAGGGTGATCGTTCCGCCGCTGTGTGGCTCCAGGTGATTGATGCTGCGCAGCAGCGTGCTCTTCCCTGCGCCGCTCGGCCCGATGAGAGCGACGACCTCGCCGGGATGCACGTCCAGAGACACCTGTTTCACGACTTGCGTCGAACCGAAGGTCACACAAATGTCCTGCAGTTGCAGAAGGGGATCGCCATCGGCCGCGCGCGTGATCGCGGCGTGAGAGGCAGCTGCGCCCGGGCGCGGTGCGTCCACAGCGACGGAGCTCGTGAAAGTGGACTGCTCGGCATCGGTCACGGCGGTTCCTTATCTCGCGTGGGCTTCGCTGGTCATGAGATCGCGGCTCGAATGCGCTCGCCCGCCGGCGCTTGCGAACGGCCGCTCAGGACCTCGAGGACGCGGTCGTTGGTGGGGCCGTCGGCGATCGTGATCCGTACGCCATCGGTCGGGTAGGCGCGTACCAGGACATCTGCGGCGTCGAAGGCGTCGACGAGTCGCCGCACGAGGGCATTCCCGACCCGAAGCCAGAGGAAGTTCGCCTCGCTGTCGCTCACCGTCCATCCGAGGCTCCGGGCGGCGGTGATGAGTCGCGTCCTTTCCGCGACGACCCCATCCACTCGCTCGATCAGCTCGTCGCCCGCGGCGAGTGAGGCCAGCGCAGCGCGCTGCGCAATGTCGGTGACCGCGAACGGGACGCCCGAAGCCGCAGCGGCCACCGCGATCGTGGCCGGGGCGACGGCATAGCCGACCCTCAGTCCGGCCAATCCGTAAGCCTTCGAAAACGTGCGGAGGACGACCACGTTGGGCCTCGCCTGGAAGACACGCACCGAATCCGGAGCCAGCGGGCTGCGTACGTATTCGACGTACGCCTCGTCGATGATGACCAGTGTCTGCGACGGGACCTTCTCCAGGAACTCGTCAAGCGAAGCCGAAGAGATCGATACCCCGGTCGGATTGTTCGGCGAGCAGAGAATGACGACACGAGTACGGCTGTTGACGGCCGCGGCCATCGCCGCCAGGTCGTGACCCTCGTTTCCGCACAAGGGGACCGTCACCCCCGCCGCTCCCACAATTTTGATCAGGATCGGGTATGCCTCGAACGAACGCCAGGCGTGGAGGACCTCATCGCCCTCCTCGCACACGGCGAGCAAGACCTGCTCGAGCACCGCGGCGCTGCCGGCGCCGACAACGACCTCATCGACGTGAACACCCAACCGTCGGGCGAGCGTCTCCCGAAGCTCCGCGGACGTGGGATCCGGATAGCGATTCAAGGTTCGTGCCGCCCGGGAGACCGCCTCGACGACAGAAGGCAACGGCAGGTGATGACTCTCGTTGGAGGCCAATGCCGCAGTTCTCGCCGTCGCGGCACGGCGCCCGGAGACGTACGGCATAACGGACTGCAGCGCAGCCCGGACGGGCGGGGTGCCGGTCAGCAGTGGCGCGCCCGATGATTCGATCACGGGCAAAGTCTCGCGCGAAAAGGGGGCTGCATTTGCGCGACAACAGTCGATGGTTTGTCGGCTCCGGCCATGCATTTGTCGAATACGTTCCACCTTCTGTTCACCTGTGTGACATCGCGGAAATATCGCCGCGGCAAGACGTGCCCGGGCGAAGCTGGTTCCCACGACCGTAACGACCGTGCATCAATTCGATGTTTCAGCGTGCCGACGGCTGAATGAACGGCCACGGATTCGACTCGGAATCGAGCGCTACGTCCACAACAATCAGGGCTGGCCCACCGTCTGCGAGCGCCCGGGCCAGCGCCACGCCCAAACCGGCCGGACTGCTTACCCGGCAACTCGCGACTCCGAACGATTCCCCGAGCCGGACGAAGTCCGGGTTGACCAAGTCGGCACCGACGTACCGCCCCTCGAAGCTCTCACGCTGGTCCCGGCGAACGTTGCCGTACGCATGGTTATCGAAGATCAAGGCGATGACGCCGATGCCGTACTGCACGGCGGTAGCCAGTTCTTGGACGGCGAACATGAATCCGCCGTCCCCGCACAGTGCGACGACCGGCGTATCGGGATGGGCCACCTTTGCCCCTAGTGCGGTGCCATACCCCGACCCGAGCGTGCCCTGGTAGCCCGAACTGAGGAACGTCCGCGGTTCGTAGACCGGGAATCCGAACCAGGCCGCAAAACCGATCTGCGACATCTCGTCGGTGACGATCGCGTTGCTCGGCAGGGCGTCGCGCAGCACTCGGAGGTAAGCCAGCTGTGGCTGCACCGCTTCGATCCGCCGAGCGACGGCGGCCCGGGAGACACCGATATCCCGGCGGCGATCAGCCGAGACCGCGGTCCGTGTGACCGCTGCCAGAAGGGCGATCACAGCGTCCTTGGCGTCGGCGACAATGTCGACATCGCACGGAAACCTCCACATTTCCGCCGGGTCGATGTCCACCCGGATCCACCGACGATCCGCCTTCTCGGTGGCGGGCCACCGCCAGCGGGGCAGTTCGAGGCGCGTCCCGACGCCGATCACGAGATCGGTCTGCGCCCACAGGTCCCAGCCTTCGGCGAGCGTCAGTCCGAGGTCATGCGCATTGCTGACGATTCCGCGGCCACTGCGGAACGAGACAACGGGTGCGCTCATTCGTTCGGCCAGCGCGAGAATTTCTGGACCCGCGTCGAGCGCGCCGCCGCCGACCAGGATCATCGGCCGCCGCGCGTCCGCGATGAGGTCCGCCGCACCCTCGATGAGGTCGGTGTCTACCGGCGGGGCGGTCGCTGCCGCTAAGGTCGATGCAGGCGGCACGAGCGACTCTCGCGTGAACACGTCCCATGGCATCTCCAGCAACGCCGGGCCGGAGCGATCGGTTGTCATCGTGTGGAATGCCTGAGCAACCAAGCGAGGTGCCTGTGCCGGATACGCGATGCGTTCGGCCCACTTCGTGAATCCCCTCGCCGTGGCGAGCTGATCCGGCATTTCATGCAGGTGGCCGTGCCCTCGTCCCAGAAAGGACGTCGGCACCTGACCGGTCAGGCACAGCACGGGCTGGTTCGCACCGAGGCTCGTCAGTAGCGCAGCACTTGCATTCAGTAGGCCGGGCCCGGGAACGACCGCGCACACGCCCGGGCGGCCGGTGGAACGAGCGTAGCCGAACGCCATGTATCCGCACCCTTGTTCGTGCCGGGCACCGACCACGCGAATGCCACCGCGCTCGAAAGCGTCGAACAAGCCGTACACCTGAGCGCCGGGCAACCCGAAAACCGTGTCGACTCCGTGCGCAAGCAGCCCTGCGACGATGGCATCGCCGCCTGTCATCGGGACCGCGTTGTTGGGCACCTCACCGACGCTAGGAGGCGAAGCCCCGCGCAGGTGTGGACAGGTGTTGCGGACTCGACCCCGCCTTTTGGACGTCTGTCGAATGTGACGCTCGCGGCCGGCTCATTGCTGCCGGAGTGGAACATGTTGCAGAGGCTCGTCGCAGTCCGGGGACCGTGGCTCGGTGTATCAGTACGCCGAGCCACGACGGGAGGACGTGAACCGACGTCGAACGCGCCCGTCAGCCTGCCGGGCTGCGACCTGTGTCTTGAGCCCGACAGCTCCGGCAGGTGCCTTTCAGCTCGATCGTGTGCTCGACAGCGCTGAACCCGGCCTTTCTTGCGACGTGCGTGGCCCACGCCTCGACATCCGTCGCTTCCACTTCCACGGTTCTGCCACAACGCCGGCAGACCAAATGGTGATGGTGCTGGGCAGTACTGCATCGCCGAAAGAGCGACTCCCCGTCGTCGTTTCGAATCGTGTCGACGGCGCCGGAGTCGACGAGGTACTTCAGCTGGTTGTAGACCGTTGTCAGTCCGACGCGCGTCCCACCGGCGCGAAGGACAGCGTGCAGGTCCTGGGCACTACGGAACTCGTCCGTGGTGTCCAACAGATCCGCGAGCGCTCGCTTTTGGCGGGTATCCCGGGTGGCAGTCGTCTCGGTCACGATTTCTCCCTGAGCGTGAACGATGGCGTCACGAAGATGTCAAACAGTACAGAGCCCACTCAGCCGTCTCCGCGCGTCCGAACAGCCCTCCCTCTACGGTGTTGTCATGACTGACACGGATCTCGACTTCTCAGGCTTGACGGCGATGTTCGTCAACACCACGCTGACCCGCTCACCGGACACCAGTCACACCCAGCGACTCGTCGACGTGAGTGCATCCATCATGCGCAAGCACGGGGTGCAGGTCGACGAAATCCGATCGGTCGATCACGCGATCGCCACGGGCGTGTACCCGGACATGCGCGAGCACGGCTGGCCGCACGATGAATGGCCCGCCCTGTTCGAACGAGTAATCGCCGCCGATATCTTGGTGATTGCCGGGCCGATCTGGCTGGGCGACAACAGCAGCGAGACGAAGAAGATCATCGAGCGTCTCTACGCACACTCGGGTGAGCTGAACGACAAGGGGCAGTGGCTGTATTACGGACGGGTCGGTGGTTGCCTCATCACCGGGAACGAGGACGGCATCAAGCATTGCGCCTCCAACGTTCTGTACAGCTTGCAGCACATCGGATATTCGATCGCCCCGCAGGCTGATGCCGGGTGGATCGGCGAGGTCGGACCGGGCCCAAGCTACGGCGACCTGGACGACGACGAAACCCGCGTGGGCCTGGACAACGACTTCACGAATCGGAATACGACATTCATGACCTGGAACATGCTTCACCTCGCCCGACTGCTCACGTCCGCCGGTGGGTTCCCCGCCTACGGAAATCAGAGCAAGGACTGGGAGGCCGGCGTTCGGTTCGACTTCGAGAAACCCGAAGACCGCGCGTAACGCGGCGTGCGGTGATGGCGCCGCCGCGATCACGACCCGGTTACGTCCCGCCTGTCTGTTTCACTGCCCAGATCAGTGACTCCTGCAGCGCGGGGCGCCAGACTCCGTAGGTATGCCCGCCGGGTCGAACGGTGAGCTTCGTAACGATGTCCTGGCGCTGCCCGATCGCGGCGATCAGCCGGGTCTCCTCATTCAAGCTTTCGTGGTCGCTCCGGCCGGCGTCGAACCAGATCGCGGTCGGGGGGCCGGGCGGCAACGCGGGTGCGTACATATCGGGCGAGTTCTCCCGTACCTTCTTCGCCAGGTCCACGCCCGTGCCGAAGAGCGCGGTCAGGCCGTGGTCATGGGTCGGATGGGTAAATCCGGACAGGTCGATGATGGTGCTGAAATCGTCCCAATGGCGCAGCCCGAGGTTGAGCGCGCAATAACCACCGGCGGAGTTCCCGGCGATGACGCGGCCGGAGCGGTCCGAGCGCACGCGGAACAGTCGCTGAGTCGTGGGGACGACCATGTCCAGCAGGTGGGTTTCGGCCTGGAGCTTCTCACTGTCGATGCACTCGCTGTCATGCGCCCAGCCGCGACTCATCTCAGGGGCGACGAGAATTGCCGGCTCACCGAGTTTGTCGAGCGCAGCACCGACCGAGGCGGCGTGCGCGGCCCGGAACCAGTCTTCGGCCGATCCGGGTGAACCATGGAGGAGGTACACGACGGGGAGTGCCGTGCTCGTGGTGAAGTACGACCGCGGCACGTACACCAGCTCGTGACTCTTGCCGAAGCCGTCGCCGTTGTCGCCCAGGGCGACCCGGACGACACCGCCGTGCGGATGCGAGATGCCTTTCGTGACGTCCGACATCGACAACGTCCGGTACTCGAATCCGGGAAACGCGACGTCCACGACATCGCGCGCTTGCGGCGCATAGTCGTAATGTGCGTTGACGAAGTCC
The DNA here is from genome assembly GCA_964247525.1 of uncultured bacterium. GTDB lineage: Bacteria > Actinomycetota > Actinomycetes > Mycobacteriales > CAJCIY01 > DASYGP01. Next base: position 16,481 of record CAXTUZ010000001.1, on the reverse strand, counting down.
GCGGTGGCGGCGAGGGTCAGGAAGATCGTCATGAGCGTCAGGATCACTCCACGCCCGATTCTCCGGCGCGACCAGTGACGGACCGTAAAGAATAAGGAGATCGAGGCGAGCGCCGTCAGCACCGCAAGGAAGCCGGGGGTCGTGACAACGATGTTCTCCAGTGTCATCACCTCGACGTGTCGTCCCGGCACCGGCATTGACGCCCGTCCACACGTTACGGTAACGGTCGTGTTACCCGCCGTTCGCGGCGCCGGGAGAGAAAATACCTGACGAGATGGGAATCGTGGCAACAGCGCAGAAGGCTCCGTTGATGCCCGGCAGGATTACCGAGCCGCCGAGCCTCATCTTCACGGTCCGGCGCCGCTCGTCGAGCGTCGTCGCGGCGCTGGTGTTCCTGGCCGGTGCGGTCGACGTGGCGAGCGTACTGACGCCGGAGTTGCGTCCCCGATTGCGGCTCGCCATCGAAGCCTTGGGTGGTACGACGGTCCGTTCGGCGGCCGCTCTCGAGCTGGTCTCCGGATGCTTGCTGGTACTCGTGTCCCACGGGTTGCGGCGGCGGAAGGCACGAGCGTGGCGCATCGCCGTAGTTCTCCTGTCCGCGAGCGTCGCGCTGAACCTCGCGAAGGGACTGGACTACGAAGAATCGGCCGTGGCACTCGTCGTCCTGGCCGTGCTGGTGCTCACCCGCGCGGAGTTCTCAGCCAGAAGCGACCCCCGAGCGCGATGGCAGGCTCCCTTCGCGTTCCTCGGGCTCACCGGACTGTCCTTCCTGCTCGGCGAGGCCGCGATCCAGCTTCGGTCCCACCAGCTCGTCGGGCGGCATTCGCTCGGCCAGCAGCTGCAGCACGTCGCGCTGGGCCTGATCGGGTTACCGGGACCGCTTCGGTTCCGGCACGATGGCGCCGACGACCTCATCACGCGCATTCTCGTGGCCCTCGGATTGTTCACGCTGCTCGTCACGGCGTACCTGGCGCTGCGGCCCGCGGAACCGTGCACAGGGCTGGGCCCTGATGACGAGCGTGACCTGCGGAACCTGTTGGCGCGGTACGGCCACGAGGACTCCCTTGCCTACTTTGCGTTGCGTAGGGATAAGACGGTGATCTGGTCGCCGTCACGGAAGGCCGCGATCGCGTACCGCGTGGTCTCCGGAGTCATGCTGGCGAGCGGGGACCCGTTGGGGGACGCGGAGGCGTGGCCTGGCGCCATCGATCGCTTTCTCGTGGTCGCGCGCCAGAACGCGTGGACACCGGCCGTCGTGGGCTGCTCAGAACGAGCCGGGACGGCGTGGACGAGAGCTGGGCTCGACGCCCTGGAACTCGGTGACGAGGCGGTGATCCACGTAGGCGCCTTCACCCTCGAAGGCCGTGCGATGCGCAACGTGCGGCAGGCCGTCTCCCGCATCGAGCGAGCCGGCTACGAAGTCCGGATAAGCCGCCTGGAGGACGTGTCGTCGGCGGCGTTGTGCGCGATGCAGAGCGCGGTACGCACCTGGCGGGGCAGCGAGACCGAACGCGGATTCTCGATGGCGCTCGGTCGGATCGGGGATCCGGCCGACGGACGGGCTGTGATCGCGACTGCTCATGAGGAGGGGCGGCTTGCTGCGCTGCTGCACTTCGTACCCTGGGGCGAGGACGGGCTCTCGTTGGATGTGATGGTCCGTGACCGCTCAGCCGACAACGGATTGAACGAGTTCCTTATAACCCGGGTGCTTCAACAGGCGCCCGAACTCGGAATCGTCCACGTGTCGTTGAACTTCGCCGTATTCCGATCCGCGCTGGCCCGCGGTGAACGCCTCGGGGCAGGTTTCGCACTCCGTCTGTGGCGCAACGTGTTGTTGCTGCTGTCCCGGTGGTTCCAAATAGAGTCGCTCTACAAATTCAACGCCAAGTTCCAGCCGATCTGGGTGCCCCGATACGTGTGCTATCCGCGCGCCAGGGATCTCCCGCGGATCGTCCTCGCCGCCCTGGAGGCCGAGGCCTTCATCGTCTGGCCGATCCCCCGCAGCGTGCCACGAATCTTCTTCGCACGTCGGGCTGAGGACTCGACGAAGGTCTGACTGGTTCGCCTACCACGCGGCAGATCCACGCTGCTCGACGGCGAGCGAACCATCCTGCGCGCCGATCATGGTGAGTCGAACGACGCTCACGACGAGCACGATCAGCAGTGCGGGCAACAGCACACCGCGACCGGCGCCGGCGCTTATGTGTTCGTCGAAGAACGCGAGGCCGATCGCGATCGACAGCAGCGGATCCACCGTGGCGATTGCGGGCAGGCTGGCGGTGAGTGGGCCGGCCTGGAAGGCGAGTTGGCTCAAGAACAGCCCAGCGGCGCCTGCCGTGACGAGTGCGTACGGCTGCCAGCTTTCGAAGACGGCCGGGATACTCCGAACGGCAACGTCGGACGTTGCCTTCAAAAGGCTGGCACTCGCCGCGTAGATCGCGCCGACGGTAGCCCCCAGAATTGCCGCACCGAATGCGTCGTGACGTTTCCGTTGACCGACGATCGCCGCAATGAGAATGAATGCCGCACCGGCGATCGCGCCGAGCGTGGCGGGAAGCCGATCGGGAGATACGGACGAACGGTGCGAGGTCGGCATGCGCGTCACCGTCAGCAGCACTCCCAAGCACGCACACACGAGCGCGGCCCACGTGACTTCGGACAAGGTGAGCCGGACTCGGCGATGCCCGATCGGTAACACGAGCGCGAAGACGAGCTCCGTCAGCATCAGTGGCTGGACGACGGCGAGCGCGCCCAGATGCAATGCGCACACCTGGCAGAGGACACCAACGGCGTCGAGGAGCATCCCGAGGACCCACAGCGGGTGGCGAACGGTGGCACCGACCATTTTCCGGACGGCGCTTGTCGACATGGCGTCGGTCTGCGGAACCGAATGCGCACTTCGATGCTTGAGTGAGGTCGATGCCGCGAAGAACAGGGCGCCCCCGAGGCTCAGTCCGACGACCAGAACGCCGTGCGTCATCGGGGTAGCACTCCTCCACTCGCTTGTAGGTTACTGCAGCGGTATCGCGGGTCGCCCGACGCGAACGCGCACGCCGGCTCGCAGTCGGCGCGGGATCTCGCGTGTTCACCTATCGGGGTGCTTGACTTCGCGAATGGGCGAGCCTGTCTCTGGTGAAGAACGATCGGCGCGTGAATCGTCGATCCTCCGACGCGCGAGTTCGCCCGTTCGTCTGGCAGTGATGATCGCGGCCGGCGTCGTCGGGGGTGCCGTGACAGGACTACTGGGGCAGTGGTCCTACGCGCCCCTGGTGACGTGGGACGTTGCCGCGCTCGTGTTCTCGATGTGGGTCTGGGCGATCATGGTGCCCGCCACCTCGGCGGTGACGGCGTCCCATGCCACCCGGGAGGATCCCGGTCGTACGCAGACCGACCTCATCGTCGTTGTCGCCGCCATGGCGAGCCTGATTGCGGTCGGTTTCGTACTGGTGCAAGCAAGCACGGCGCACGGGCACACGCGTGACTGGCTCGCCGCGCTCGGCGTATTCAGCGTGCTGCTGTCCTGGTTCGCCGTGCACACCTTGTTCGCACTTCGGTACGCGAGTCTGTATTACGCCGGGAAACCCGGGGGTATCAACTTCAACCAGAAAGCCCCTGACCCGCGCTATCTCGATTTTGCGTATGTCGCGTTCACACTCGGCATGACGTTTCAGGTGTCCGACACCGACCTGGAAACCCCTGCGATCCGGGCAACTGCGTTACGTCAAGCGTTCCTGGCATATCTGCTCGGTGCCGTCGTCCTCGGTGCGACGATCAATCTCATCGCCGGCTTGGCGAGCAAGAGTGGGTAGTTCGCTGGCCAGCGTGCTGGGATATGTGGGGTCGTGAAACAGCTTTGCGGTAAGTGTCGTGGTGTGCCGGAAAGTCGCGAATATCGCGGCGGCGAACAGCGCCCCGGCGCAGGGTCCGGCGAGATAGACCCACAGGTTGTCCGCGTCAGCAGCAACGACCGCGGGCGCGATGCTGCGCGCCGGGTTGAGGCTGGTGCCCGTGTACGGCGCACCTTGCCAGACGAAGGTTGCGACGAGCAGCCAGGTACCCAATGGCGTCCACCGCGCAGTTCCGGGGGACGACGTGAAGAAGAAGATCAGCAGGATGAGGACGGCCGTCATCAGCGTTTCGAGCCCGGCCGCGTCGAGGGAACCGAAGCCGTGTCCCGGTTGCGTGCTGCCCATGCGCAACGCGAGGGCGGTGTGGCCCCAGAGGAGGCGTAAACCCGCGGCGGCGACCGTCGCGCCGGCGATCTGCGCGACGGCGTAACCGACGAGGTCATGGGGATGGACCTTGCGTTGGGTCCAGAACGCGAGCGTCACGGCGGGGTTGAGGTGAGCACCGCTGCGCCGCCCGAGGGGGCTGATGGCGACGAGGCTGCCGGAACCCGCGAAGAGCAGCCCGGTGAGCAGCAGTCGACCCGAGTGGCTCGCCACGTGCGCCGCAACCGGGCTGCCCGGCCCGAAGTTCAGGAAGACCGCGGACAGCCCGCAGGCGAGCAGGATCGCGGTGCCGAAGAACTCGCACAGCCAGGGTGCCCAATGCCAGCCGCCGTGCGGTCGCGTAGGGGCCGGTGCGGTGTTCAGCGGTGCGCCCGCGCTACCGGTGATGACCGATCACAAGCCGACGCTGCCCTGCATGATGCCGCCGTCGATGACGACGGTGGTTGCGGTCATGTACCCGGCCTTGCCCGACGCGAGGAACACTACAACGTCCGCGATCTCCGACGAATGCGCCATTCGCCCCAGCGGGATCGCGGCGTCGAGGGCCCGCATCTTGTCCGGATCCGCCTCGGTCGAGGCATTGATCGGGGTCGCGACCGCCCCGGGGGCGACGTTGATGACGCGGATGTCGTGGGCCCCGAGTTCGACGCCGGCGGTACGCGTCAGCATCCGGATGCCGCCCTTGGAGACGCAGTACGCGATATTGCCCGGCATCGGCCAGTCCTCGTGCACCGAGGAGATGTTGATGATCAGACCGCCGCCACCCTGGGCGATGAACTGCTTCGCGGCGGCTTGAGTGCCGAAGAACGCGCTCTTCATGTTCACCGCCATCACCTTCTCGAAGTCGGCCTCGGTGGTGTCCAGGAGCGAGGTCCGGGTTTCGATGCCGGCGTTGTTGATCAACACGTCCAACCGCCCGTAGGTGTCGACCGCGGTCTGCACCATCGCGTGGAGATCCGCGGCTTGCGACACGTCCGCCTGCACCCCTACCGCATGTCCGCCGGCGGCCTCCACATTCGCGATCAACGCCGTCGTCTCCTCCGGGTGGGTGACGTAGTCGATGACGACGTTCGCACCTTCCGCCGCCGCCGCCAGCACGATCGCCGCGCCGATTCCGCTGTTCCCGCCAGTGACGACGACCGATTTCCCTTGCAGCAACATGCGTTCTCCCACGGTGGCGTACGTGACTCGCCCGGGCGGGCGCCACGACTGTGCGTTCAGCCTGCCACCACCGGTGTGGCTGGCACGATCAGCCTATGAGCCGCATCGAGGACTACGCCCTACTCGGAGATCTGCAGACCGCCGCTCTCGTCAGCACCACCGGATCGATCGACTGGCTATGCCTGCCGAAGTTCGACTCACCGGCCTGCTTCGCAGCCCTGTTGGACACCTCCGACGCCGGGCATTGGCGGATCGCGCCGGACGGGCACGATGTCTGCACCACCCGCAGATTCCACGAAAACACCTTGGTGTTGGAAACCGAGTGGCGCAGCCACGCCGGGACCGTACGGGTGATCGACTTCATGCCTCCCCGCGGGCACGCCCCGGACGTGGTGCGGATCGTCGAAGGCGTGCACGGCAGCGTGGCGATGCACTCGGAACTGCGGCTGCGCTTCGACTACGGCCGGGTCGTGCCCTGGGTTCGGCAGCACGGCGACCGGATGGAGGCCATTGCCGGCCCGGACAGGATCCGGCTTCGTACCCCGGCGCCGACCCAAGGCCACGAGATGTCCACCGTGTCCGCTTTCACCGTCCGAGCCGGGGATCGGATTCCGTTCGTACTCACCTGGAACCCCAGCCACGAAGCGCCCCCCACGCCGGTGGACGCCGAAGACGCCCTCCGAGACACCCTCACCTTCTGGACCGACTGGACCGCGAGCGGCACTCCGGTGCACGGGCCCTACCGGGAGGCCATCACCCGCTCGCTCCTCACGCTGAAAGCCCTGACGTACCAGCCCACCGGCGGAATCGTCGCTGCCGCTACCACTTCGTTGCCCGAGCAGATCGGCGGCCCGCGGAACTGGGACTACCGATACTGCTGGCTACGCGATTCCACCTACACGCTGCAAGCCCTCATCGCCGCCGGCTACCTCAGCGAGGCCAGAGCGTGGCGGGAATGGCTGCTGCGCGCTGTCGCCGGCGACCCGGCCGAGCTCCAGATTATGTATGCGCTGGACGGCACCCGCCGGCTACCCGAAGCCGAACTCCCCTGGCTCGCCGGCTACGAGAACTCAAAGCCGGTGCGGACCGGCAACGCCGCCTCCGACCAACTGCAACTCGACGTGTGGGGCGAAACACTCGACGGTCTTGCGTTGGCTCGCAATTGCGGCATCAGCCCGCACGACGACGCCTGGGACCTGCAGATCGCCCTGATGAACCACCTTGAAGGCGCCTGGGATCAGCCCGACAACGGACTGTGGGAGATGCGCGGCGCCCGACGCCATTTCACCCACTCCAAAGTGATGGCCTGGGTCGCTGCCGACCGCATGGCGACCGCCGTGCGTACCCACCCCGATCTGCACGGACCCGCCGATCGGTGGGAACAGCTTCGGGACACGATCCATGCGGATGTCCTGGCCCGAGGCTACGACAGCGAACGCAACACCTTCACCCAGTCCTACGACTCCCCCGGCCTCGACGCCAGCCTCCTCATGATCCCCCGCGTCGGCTTCCTGCCCCCGACCGATAGCAGAGTCCTGGGAACCATCGCCGCCATCCAGAGCGGGCTCACCGAGGACGGGTTCGTCAAGCGCTACGACACCACCGACGCCGATGACGGCCTCACCGGCGGTGAGGGCCTCTTCCTGGCCTGCTCCTTCTGGCTCGTCGACGCCCTGCATCTCGCCGGGCAACAGCAGCAGGCGACGCAGCTGTTCGACCGCCTCCTCGACCTGCGCAACGACGTCGGACTGCTCAGCGAGGAATGGGACCCGCGCGCCGGCCGGCAACTCGGCAACACCCCACAGGCGTTCAGCCACTTCCCACTCGTCACCAGCGCCCTGCAGCTCCACGCCGGTAAGGGCCATCGCAGCAACCAGCCCATTGCGCACTGAATCAGTCGCTACGTACCGCACAATGGGCCGGTGACCGCAGGTGGCGGAGTTCGGCCAGTTGACTCGATCCGGGTCGTCGGCGGCCCCTACGCAGAGCTCGTCGGGCTCTACCGATCGGCCAAGGTGGCGTTTCGATCCGGAGGTAGGCCCTGGGCCGGGGCATCGGCGGCGCTTCTCAGTGCCGTTGCGGCTGCGGGCTACCAGTGGACGGGAAGCCGACATGTCCTGCTGCTCGCCGGGGGCGTTCGCGCTGACCTTCCCTGGTGGGAGGAACTGCTCCGGCTTCCGGTATCCGCATTCTTGCCAACGTCGGAACTGCCGTTGCTCGGAGCGATAGCCCAGCTTCTGATCGTGATCGGGTTGGGCGAGTTGATCGCCGGCCGGTCCTCGACGATCGCGGTCGCGGCCGGAGGTCAGATCGTGAGTTCGCTGGCCGCCAGATTGATGATCGCTTCGGGTGGCGCCGTCGGCTTGGCCGCTTCCCAGGCGGGAGTCCTCGACACAGGACCCTCGGGGATGACCACGGCGGTGGGAGCCTGGCTTCTTGCCCGTGGCAGGTGCTATTGGTGTTTGGGCGCCCTCGCGGTGGTGCTCGGCTGCGGCGCCCTGGTGGAGAACGACTTGGACGGCCGAGAGCACCTGATAGCGCTGGTTTTCGGTGTCGCCGCCGCAGCCGGTCAGGGAGTTGCGCGTCTCGTGCGATCACCTCGGCCGCGGACGCCGGCGGTCGCCAACCGTGTTCCGGAGCTGGCCCGCGCACAACACTTCGTCGACTGAAAGAGGTCGCGGGCTAGGCCCTCCCGATCCGCCGCGTTCCGCGCCGTCTCCGGACGTCGCGTACGACTGGCGTTGCCGGTCAGGTACGGCTGCCGTCGCTTCGCCCTTCAGTAGCAGGCCGACAATCCGCACCGCGAATTCTGGAACAGCTACGACGGGGCAGGACGGCTGGCCGGTCTCACCGACGGGCTCGGCACCACCACCTACCACTACAACGCGGTCGGGGAACTCGACCAGATGATCGATCCCGACGCGAACAGCACCGTATTCGACTACAGCGCTGATCACAGCCGGATCAACACCTGGACCGGCACCGGGATCACGCTCGGCTCGGTGAGCTACGGCGCCACCGGCACCTCCAGTGACGCACGGATCACCAAACCGACCACGTTCAACGAGCACACCGCGACCACGCTCGACACGTACGGTCGGCTCACCGAAACCAAGGCGACCCGGGCCTCGTCCGACACGACCGTCGTCTCGGACCTGTCCTACACCTACACGGTGCCCTCCCCGCACGGCTGCTACCCGCAGGCCGCTGGCACCGACGTCGGGGAGCGCACCAGCACGGTCGATCACGTCACCGGGATCACCACCTCCTACTGC
>CAXTUZ010000001.1:5295-7803 GCA_964247525.1 uncultured bacterium | reverse complement strand
TGACGACATCGTGCAGTTGCTGCGTGCCGCGCGGATCCCGGTCAGCGCCGTCGAGGACCTCGCCGATCACATGACCCGCCCACCGATGAGCGGACTGTGGGAGGCGCTCGACCTGCCGTCGGGGGTGTCGGCGGTGGAGTTAAATATCACGGCGATCGATTCGACGACGACGGCGTCGTATTTCAGGGCGTTCGCGGCGGGCACGACGCGGCCGTCGGTGTCGACAGTGAACGTCTCCAGTGGTACGACGAGGATCACCACCTCCTACTGCTACACCGCCGGGCGGGTCATCAGCGCCACCGACACCACCGGCGGGCATACCTACACCTACAGTTATGACACCGACGGCAACCGCAGCAGCGAGAAAGTCGACGCTGCCGCCACTCTGACCCACGGCTACAACACCGCCAATCAGCAGAACAACACCGGCTCGGACAGCGGGTTTGCCTTCGACGGCACCGGGGACACGACGACCATGCCCGGGGCCAGCTTCGGATACAACGGCTACGACCAGACCGCGACGATCACCGCCGGGTCCGACACGTTCACCTACACCTACGCCGGAACCGACCAGACCGGGCTCTACCAGGCCAGCAGCACAGGGATCACCGACACCTACGAGAACGGGGCGCTCGGCGTCCAAAGCCGCCAACACGCCTGCACCGGCACCTGCGCGGTCACGACCTGGTTCGAACGCGACCCCCAAGGCGCGATCATCGCCATCATCGACAAGGACAGCACCGGGACCGACCACTACTACAGCGACATCACCGACGCCACCGACAGCGTCACCGGCCTCATCGACACCACCGGCACCCAACAAGCGACATACGGATACGACCCCTACGGCGCGCACAGCACCGCGGTCAACCCCGCCGGCGGGGCCCTACCAACCAACCCGCTCCGCTACGCCGCCGGACTCGACATCACCGACGACAATGGCGCCGCGCCCGCGATCTACAAATACGGGGCACGCGACTACACACCCGCCCTCGGACGGTTCACCACCCAAGACCCCCTCAACATCCTCAACAACCCCGCCCGAGGCAACCGCTACGCCTACGCCGGAGACAACCCCATCAACAACATCGACCCGAGCGGACAATTCAGTTTTGGAGAAGCAGTATCAGACGTGGGTAATGTAATCGGCCTCGCGAGTGCAGCACCTGGCCCCGAAGGCGCCATTGGGGGCCTTATTGGAGCAACATTGCAGGCCGACGGAACGTATTTGCAGACTAACAATTCAAGCGACGCAGGATCCGTCTTCGAAGTCGGGCTGATCAGCACTGCGGCCGGCCAGATAGGTGGACCGCCCGGTTATGCTGCCGTTCGTGGTCTTGTTACTGGGTTTGTCCTTGGGAACCAAGAGCCCGCCTCCGAGGAGACTCAATGTCTAGTTTATGGAAGCATCTACAACGTCTCGACCTTATGATCATCGGGTCCAAAGGATCGATGCATGAGCGACGAGTGACGGGATGGCTAATCCTATTATGCGTCGCCGGGGCAGGGGCGATGGCATTGACGGTATCTTGGGAGACTAAAGGAACCAATTTCGCATTTGGCTGCGCGCTAATCGTTCTTTCAGCCGTGATGGCCGCGGTTCTCGTCCGAGGTTGGGTGCCTCCAAACAGGAAATGGTATGAGGTTCCAAGGAAATGGAATAAGAACTAGAGACTCCCTCCAATCACTTGGAACGACGGGTTGGCGGCATTCGGGCCGGCTCCGCTTCGTACTCTGGATCGTCGGCCCGACGGGCAACCACGTGCTGCGCGGCAATGATGCCGTCCGTGTTCGCCGCCGTGAGCCGTCGCTTCACTTCATGCGCCACTGCTTGGCTGTCGCCGACTGCGTCATCGCGATCCAGGGCGGCGCCGACGACCAGCGCTACGAGCTGCTGAGCGTCGACACCGAGCCGAGCTGCTGGCGCCGCTTCATGAACCGCTCGGCAAGCACCGAGACGTTGAAGCCAGATCTAAGCGTCGTCACTGCGGCCGGGGAGTTCGAGGACTCCTGGTTCTGCGAGATCGACCTCGCCACTGAGTCCATAGCCGGGATGACGTATTAGGAGTAGACTTGAGAGCGACTATGACTATATTGTTCGCATTAGCTACGGCTTCGTCGCACAAGCACGGCTTGGGATACGCGCTTCTGCTTGCGGGCGGAATTGTTGTTGTTGGCGGAACTATTGCGGCGTTCTTTTGGCACATGAATATGCGAAAGAAGTAACGACCAGAGGCGAAGATTGTTTGGGTTTTAGGGACCAAAGCGCAAAGCGCACGCAAAGTCAAAAAGGAAGCTGCGATCGTAAGCCCTCCGGCAATTTTCGCATAGAGACGAGAGCGAGTAATAACACCCCGCAAACCTCCATGACTATGCCCACCGTCAACAAGTAGGCAGTATTTCGAGCACGCTGGGTGCTGTGCGACCGCGGAAGGCTTGGATCCGGTCAACGTCCGTTTATGAGAGTCCTTTCGCACGCTTGACGAGAAATCAGTGGAAATACCGCGA
>CAXTUZ010000001.1:0-5195 GCA_964247525.1 uncultured bacterium | reverse complement strand
CCGTTTATGAGAGTCCTTTCGCACGCTTGACGAGAAATCAGTGGAAATACCGCGACCAAATTGCACTTGGGCTGGGCGTCGCAGGAATGCTGGCATGCGCAGTGTGCACTGCAGCTTTCTACGCCGGGATGGCAGTGTCAGCCGCGAGCACGTACAGCGCGTGTGCACATCGCGAAGCTAGAAGCTGCTACACGGGCGCCGTTGGGCTTGCATTCGGAGGTTCTGGGCATATGGGGGAGGGTGCGGGCCGCCTCTTCGCCCGTGCTGGCGCACGACGCGGTGCCACGCGTTGGGGGGTCGTTCCTCAGTGGAACGGGCCGGTCGGTGCATCGCACCGCGCGAGCGGTTAGCTGGTCTTCGAACGTGATCGGATTAGCATTTTTTCTCTAAGAACGTCGAGAACTGCTCAGCCGAGCACGCCACAGGCGAAAGCGGCTCAGGAACAGCACAATCGGATAGCTGCCTTAACCTGGTCTGCGTTCTTCATGCTGACCGCGATTCGCCGCCACTTTTTATCGTCAAGTTCAATAACTACGGCTTCACGATTGCGATATATCGCGATAAATGCTTTTCCGTCACCGGAACGACATCGCCATGCACCGACGGTCATGTATCCCTTCTCGGGCGCACCACCCGCGCCAAATCCCAGTCGCAAATCGAAAAGGACGCCTGGGATTGGCCGAGCAAGGGTCGCGCAAGCGGTCACGGCGGTCAAGGGCACCCGTATGTTTCCCCGCAACGCAAGACATTTCTCTAACGGGCTGAGCAGGACATGCAGACTCCCGCCCTGAATGTGGATTTTTGCCATATGAAGAGTATGCCCCGCTCACGAAGAACGTCACGGTCATCCGCTCGCGGATCGTGTGGCACCGCCTCCTTGAGCAAGACCGAACGCCCGCGGGATAGTGACATCAAAGATGTACGACATAGAGTGGCTGCCGAGTTGGGAAATCGTTTAGCAACCCCCGGCAAGCATCATCGCCGACTAGACCGTGACCGGTAGCCGCAGCTGCTCGCCGGCGCGCGACCAGTCGTGAACCGCCCTGGGTTGCTTGGAGGCTCCTGACCTTGGAAACGAGGATGGGGCCATGGGACACCAAGGCATCTCGGGGAAGCCGATTGCGCGTCGGTATTCGCCGGAGGATAAGGCTCGCGCGGTCCGGCTGGTCGGGCAGTTGCGCAAAGAGCTCGGCAGTAATCACGGGACGATCCAGCGCGCGGCCGATCAGATCGGCTGCGGGGTGGAGTCGTTGCGGACCTGGGTCAAGCAGGCCGACATCGACGACGGCGCTGAGCCGGGCGTGAGGACGGTGGAGGCCAAGCGGATCAAGGAGCTCGAGCAGGAGACCCGTGAGCTGCGCCGAGCCAATGATCTGCTGAAGCGAGCCTCGGCTTTCTTCGCGGCGGAGCTCGACCGCCCATCGAGGTGATCGTCGAGTTCGTCGACGAACACCGGGACGAGTTCGGAGTCGAGTTCATCTGCCGGCACATGCAGGTGGCTCCGAGCACCTACTACGCCGCGAAGAAGCGGCGAACCACGCCGTCGGCCCATGCAGTGCGGGACGCGGTCATGATGCAGATTCTGCTCACGTTGTGGGTCACGAATCGCAAGGTCTACGGAGCGCACAACCTGTGGAAGGCCGCCCCCGCGGTGGTCATGACATCGGTCGTGACCAGGTCGCGCGGCTGATGCGTGACCTCGGGATCGAAGGTGTGTCCCGGCTGCGCAGGAAGGTGTTCACCACTCGGGCTGACCCTGACGCTGTCCGGGCGCCGGACCTGGTGAACCGGCACTTCACCGCCGATCGGCCAGATGCGTTGTGGGTTACTGACCTGACCTACGTCCCGACACGATCGGGTATGGCATATGTGTGCTTCATCGTCGATGCGTTCAGCCGGCGGATCGTCGGGTGGCGGGTCGCGGCGAACATGAAGACCGAGATGGTCCTCGATGCTCTGGAGATGGCACGGGTCTCCCGCGGCGGTCATCGCCTGATAGGGCTGGTGACACATTCGGATGCCGGGTCGCAAGGCGGATTCACCTCCGTGCGTTTCACCGAGCGGCTCGAGGAGATCGGAGCCAGCTCCTCGATCGGGACCGTCCGATTCCTTCGATTGTGCTGGCCGAAACGATGAACGGCCTCTACAAGACCGAGTGCGTCTACGGTCCCGACACCGCCGGCTGGGACGACGTCGACCAGCTAGAGCTCGCCACCCTGTCCTGGGTGCATTGGTTCAACGAGCATCGACTGCACGGGCACTGCGCAGACGTGCCCCCGGCCGAGTACGAAGCGGCGTTCTACGCTAACCAAGACGCCGACCCCGCCGGGGTTGGAATCCACTAACCCGAGCCTCCATCAGACCGAGGGCGGTTCAACCTCAACGGCCAATGGGGCTGGCACCACCACTTCCACTGGAAGAAGATCATTCGGAGATTCGCGCATGTCGCTGAGAACACAGGCTTCTGGCTTAATACCGCAGCGGTCCTTGGCGCACTATTTTGTCCTGAATGCGAGGGGGTCGCCTTGGCCGCGCAACTTGGTATGTACGCATGGGGGGCGGGCGCCGCTGCGCGCATCATCAGGCCAGTATCGCCGAGCGCTAGGTGACGGTGTCAGCGGCGCAACAACCTGGGGAGCACGAAAGCATGGTTGGACTCACAGAGCGTTCGGGCGCCGAGGAGTTGGCTACATCGCCGTCGGGAAGGTGTGGAACCATTTTCAGGGAAACACCCGGGCAAGTTAGATCCGATGCACAAATTTAGAATTGCCGTCGACCTTATAGCTGCGGTCGTCTTCGCTTACCTCGTCCTTTCTCACCCGCACGTTGCTGTTTGGCTTAGAGTAGTCGTGGCAGTCGCTAGTTATTCGCTCTGTGCGCTTTCATTCGGGGGGCCTTCTTCGAAAGTAGCAATTCCGACTAGCACGGACCTTTCACCGCAGGGTGGGTGATCAAGATTGGCGGTGTGGCCGATCGCTCATTGCCGAATTGGCAGTATCGCTCTCAGCGTTTCGACGGTTGGAGCGTGCTTCTCGGGTGCAATCGCACTTTGCGCAGGACTCACTGCAGTTTCCTACGGCGTTCGCGCATACAGTCGCGCGCGCAATCACGGTTGGTCCGGTAGCTGGCGTGCCAACGTTGGTGACGGTGTTTTTACGACCGCAAGCTTTGGTTTGGGACAGGCATTCAGGGCCGGCTCTGGGAGCGGGTCAGCGTACCGGTCGGCACCACTCTGGGGTAGAGCCGCGGCGAGAATTAGCTTTGGTCTACCAAGCTGGATAAATAGCGGAGGCCGTTTCTAAAACCGACGAAATCGACATGCAGACTCCTACTGGAGGTAGCCCGTGCACCGCACCGACGACGGCATATTCCTCGGCCGGGGAAAACGGCAAGTGTGTATCGGACCGGGACGGCATAAGCAGTAAGAGCCGAAGCGAGCCATGGGACAAGGTGATTTCACTAGTCCTGCGCTTCCCTGATCGATCTCAGGGCTCTCGTGCGGGGCAGCTACTAGCGCTAATCTTAGCGCCCGTCTTTCAGGACACCAGCACGGGTTACCTTGCACAGGGCACTTATACAGAGATAACGGTCGGGTTGCTACATGGATATGTATGGACATTGAGGACATCGGGTCCTCCACGTGATTTTCAGGCTAAAGAATGGGAAGAAATATTCAGGCGAATGCCGCGCGAGCCATCTGCCCGCCGAGTGCTCACCGACCGATCAATCTCGCCGACACGTGCATAGCTTACGAAGTTCTGTCTATGACTATGCCAAGTCATCCCGGTGGCCCAGCGGGCGACGCCGCCGCACCGAGACGACGCCTTTCGAGCCGTTGCTGGAGGTCTTCCGGCTCAGCCCGACGGAGACACATGAATCGACGGCCGCAACCACCCGCGTCTTGGTGATCCGGCTAAAATACGCGAAGACTCGTTCCACCAAAGACTCCGGAGCCAGCAGTTCGAGGCCTCCCGAGCGTATCTGCCAGCACGGGACGAAGCGAACGTAGCCCGAAACGCTTCGGCAGCTTATGAGGCCAGGGCTCCGGCGCGCCGGGCGGCCAGGTCCTCCACCGTCTCGGGGAATGTATTATGGAGGATGTTAAATGAACTCAAGAAGAAGGACGGCACCATTCCACCCGGCCGGTTGGGCGATGCAAATCGGAGGCATTGGAGGGGACGCACTGCTCGATGCGATCAAGGGAAGAACCGGCTTTCATGAATCCGTTTGGGATGAGCATCAACGTGGATCGATAAACCCGTTTCACACAGGCCGCGGGCACACCTGGCTCCCTGGACTCTGGCGTGGTAAGCACGGAGGGCATCACTTTGACTTTAGATGGTAGTCCATTAATGGTGACGTTTCGAACCCTCTTATCGATACTATTTACCTTTGGAGCAATGGTTTTAGCGACTTCTAGTTGTGATAGTACGTCCGTCGATGTCGCCTCAACTCGTATCGTCAATGACACCGGAGCACCTTTATTCATCTCAACGTGCGAGGACAGTCACTGCGAGAAACGTGCTGGCGGGGGAGCGACGATCGCGGAAGGCGATTACTACGTCCAGAATAACGAGCCGAACGGAGTGCAGTACATCGCACTTCGAGGAACGGGTAGCTCTGTCGATCGAGCCAGTTCACCGGTCGGGGGCGACGGTTTTCGCTGCGCAGTTCTAACGGCAGGGCCATCGATACCGAAGTCGACCCTCGTCTCAAGCCTAACTCCGTGCCCGGTATAACGGAGCTCCTCGTCATGGTGAGGTTGGCAACGCGAATCCGAGGTGCGCCAGAAGCGCTTAGTCCGTCTGCCGCGAAAATGGCGTCACGCATAGCTTACGAAGTTCTGTCTGCTGCCTCGATGCTGCGCGGGACGCGGATGTGGGCCTCCTGATTCCGACACAGCGGCCGCTCCGCATCTACTGGTGGGAACTCTTGAACGACAGCGAGCTGTTGGTGACGTCCAATTCGCCGGTCGATGCGTGGTCGGCGCTCGGCACGCGATCAGACCACCCGCTAACCGCTACGTCGTCTTCTAAAGCGGCAGTGTCGTGATCGTAGCGTGGGTCTCTTGCGCGAAGCGCTGCGCTTGGTCCATCGCATTGGTCGAAATGTTCATCTCGAACTCGATCTCGGAGGCCATGTCACATCCAGACTCCGACTATGCACGCGCTCAATCTGCCAAGCTCAATGCGAAA